>CAJXVA010000188.1 GCA_913061055.1 uncultured Pseudomonadota bacterium | reverse complement strand
CGAGATGTAGAGAGGTCTCGTGGGCTCGGAGATGTGTATAAGAGACAGCCTGCAGTCGGTTCGACTTGGCACCTTTGAGCTCACGCTGAGCTTCGGCCTCGGAGGCACGAGCACGCGACTCGGCTGCGCGAGCCTGCTTGGCTGCAGCTTCCGCAGAGCGGACCTTCTTGGTCGCGGCCTCGGCTTTGGCCCTTGCCGATTTGGCTTCCGCGCTGGCGGCCGCCTTGAGCTTGGTCGCATCGGCCTCGAGCTTTTTGGCGCGACGCTGCTGCGATTCCATCTCCGCTTTGCGCTTGCTCGCGCTCTTGCGGCTGAAGTACTGCTCAGGCGGAGCCTCTCGCGGAGTCACGGTGACGACGAGGGTGTCGCCATCGGGCACCACGATGTAGCTGGCTTCGCGCTTGAGCTGCACGACCACCCGCACGAGGTTCGCACCACGCTCGGAGACGGCGCCCACGGTCACGCGACCGCATGCCCAGGTGTCCAGGGGAACATGTGGAACCACCTGCCCCTTCGCACTCTTGGCGATGTCCACGACCAAGCGATCGGGATCATCCAGTCGATAGACGTTGAACGTCGGCTTGAGGGTCCCCTTGAGCCTGAGCACCGTGGTGCCATCGTCCAACTCCTCGACGGAGAGACCGTCGACTTGGTTGGGGACGCCGACGAGCGGAAGAACCGACGCGGCGTTGGGGTGCCCCATCGAGGCCATGGCGGCCTGCGGATGCAGGGAAAGGAGGAGAGAAGCGGGGGCGCACAGGAGGCTCAGCGGCGTCCAGCGACGCGCCCAAAGTGATTGTTTACTCGAGCGCGTCATCGGTCGGACGGTCCTCGATCAGTCGGTTCGAAGGTAGATCGCGCGGCGTTCACCACGCTGGAGATTGAGGCTGCTTCCCAAGTCATCATCTACAACTTCGATCTCGACATAATCACGGTTGACGGCGGCGAGCTTGACCTCCGCACTGGAGAAGTACTCGCCCTGCTTGATCGTCTTGGATTTACCGTCAGATGCCAAAAAAAGTGCGCGTGGAGCCACGCCCCGACCGTTGACGATACTGATCAGTTTCAGGTCCTCGAAGGCATATCCGGCCATCCGCACCCGTCGTTCGGCCCTGACACTGGTCGCAGGAGGCTCAGGAAGCGGGTCGTCGTTGGCGACGAAGCTCAGGAACGGGTCCCGGCGCCGCTGAAACGACTTGCTGTCGAGGGCAACAGGAGGCCGCGGGGGACCCTCGTCGATCACCTCGCCGTCCTCCGAGTCTCCGGCGCTGCGCCGAGAGGCCTTCTTGTCCTTCTTGGACCCGGCCTTCTTGCCGGTCCCGCGAACGCCCGTGGTCTTCGAATCGTCTTCTCCGCACGCCAGCGGGGTGCTGAGCAGGAGGCAGAGGCCGAGGATCTTTGCGGTGGACATCATTTTTTCCTCCGACGGCTTCGTTTCTTCTTGGGATCGGCCGCCGTGCGTTCAGCCTCGGTCAGGAACCGGTACGTCGCAGCCTCGAAGCTGATCTCGAGCAGCGGCGCCCCTTCACCGGCCTCGGCCTTGCCAGCGGCTTTGTTGGTCAGGACGAGCTGGTCGACGCTGACGATCCGTCCCTTGTTCTCACGACCCAGCTCGTACATCCGGCGGAAGAACTCTCCGGCCTGCGTCCAGGTGCCTGTCGCGCGGACCTTGACCGGCAACCGAGCGTAGAAGTCTTCTTTCTGCTCGGGCTCAGGTGTCCAGCTCTCGACGGTGAGGCCGACCAGTCGCGCTTGCTGCTGAAAGGTCTGCATCAGGTTGTCCAGCGAGGACTTGCTCGTCGGAAGCACCGCGACCTTTTGCTGGAGTTGAGCCTCGATCTCGGCCTGCTTGCGCTGGCGCTCGAGGAAGTTCTCCTGCTCCTTCGTGACCCGGACGAGCTCGGCGTCGGCCTTGACCACCGCCTTCTTGGCCCCCTCGTGGGCGCCAACTGCATCCTGGTACAGAAGGAAGAACCATCCGGCGACCACCAGGGCGCCGACGACGACGAACAAGACGATCCGCTGCCAGATCGGAAGTTTTGCAAACTGTTCCATCGTTCGTCTCCCTCAGTTCCAGCGTCGAACCTGGACGTTCAGCTTCCAGGTGAGGTAGCGGGCCTCGTCGGTGTTGTCGGCGTTGCCCTCGCGTTCGAAGTCGGGGCTGGAGGACTCGCCGAAGCGGGCACTGGCTCGAAGCCGACGCGTGAACTCCGACAAGTCGGCGGCGTCGCGGGCCTGGCCGGCGATCGACAACGTCGGGCCGTTTTGCTCGACCGAGTCGATCCACAGCCCGGTGGGGTCCCATTTTTCGTTGATCGCGCTCTGTGGGTCGGCCGCGATGCCTGCTCGATACTTTTCTTCGTCCTTGTCGACACCACCACCTGCGGCGGCATCGGTGAGCATCGAGCTCATTTCGTACATCACGAACACAGGGGTTCGGCGCTTCGCGTTGAGCTTCTTTTCGGCCAGCTCCATCTGCATGACCTGCTCTTCGCGCTTCTTGAGCCCCTCCTCGTCGATCTCTTTCTTGATCTTGTCGGCTTCCTTGTTCTTCGCGACCGCGATGCGGCGCTGCTTGTCAGCCGCCTCCTCCTCGATCGTCTGAAGCCAGTAACAAACGCCGCCGACGGCGATCCATCCCATCAACATGCCCAGCATCCACGCCTGCGCGGCGGAGGCCGAGGACCCGGCCGAGTCACCGGACGGAGCCGCAGAACGGCTGCGTTTCTTCTTTTTCGTGGGGGCGAGGTTGATGCGAATCATGGCGAGTCCCCTTGCGCGCGCAGAGCGAGTCCGAACGCAATGGCGGCCACCGGCGCGTTGGCGCGGAGGTAGTCCACGTCGAAGCGCCGGCTGTCCACGGCGACGCGCGCAAACGGGTCGATGATCTCGACCGGGATGCGCGAGCGATCCTGGATGGCCTTGGGTAGCTGCGGCACCAGTGACGAGCCGCCGGTGAGATAGATGCGCGACAGCCGGGCATCGACTGCATCGCTGATATAGAAGTCCAAAGAGCGCTGGAACTCCTCGGCGACCTGCTCGGACACCTGCGCGAGGATCGAGTGGACCTCTTGCGGGACCACGTCCGCCGCCGCGCCCATCGCCGCGATCGCGCCGCCGACCTTGTAGGCCTCGGCTCCGTCGATCGGGACCGCGAGCTGGCGCTGAATCGCTTCGGTGTACGTGTTTCCGCCCGCCCCGATGTCGCGGTTGAACTGGGGTCGTCCGTCCGCAACGATCGACAGCGTGGAGAAACTCGCCCCGACGTTGATGATCGCCACCGTCTCGCCGGCGACGAACCCAACGCCGCCCTCCACTGCGTTTTGGAGCGCGAGTGCAGCGGCGTCGACGACGACAGCGTTGAGACCGGCGTCGCGAACTGCCGACTGATACTGCTGCAACACGTCACGCTTTGCGGCGACGAGCAGCACCTCCATCTGGCCCTGCGGGGTTTGCCCGACCAAGACGGAGTGGTCCACGATCACCTCGTCGCGCGGGAACGGGATGTTCTGTTGAACCTCCCACTCCATCTGCTCGGCCAACGCCGACCCATCCATCGCGGGGATCGTCAGCCGTTTGAGAATGACAGCGTTGCCAGAGACGGCGATCGAGGTCCGCTTCCCCTTGAGACGGATCCGCCGAGACAGGTTCCGAATGGCGTCGACGAGCGCGCCATGGTTCATCACCGCGCCTTCGACGATCGTCTGTGGAGGGACGGGCTCAATGCCAAAGTTCTGGAGCGTCAACTCGCGGCGCCCAACCTTGAGCTGCACGAGTTTGATCGCAGAGCTGCCGATGTCGATCCCGATACATTGCTTACTCATCGGCAACCTCCGCCGTTCAAGTGTACGCGCCCGTACACGAGCGCCTCGCGCAGTGCTCTGCGCATGTGGGTGTATGCGCCACCGAGCGTGACGCGCACAGGCGTACCGTCGGGAGCGCGAACTGTCTCCAACCCTCCATGGCGTTCGCCTGGGGGTTGTTCAAACTGTTGCGGACCGGGACTCAGTCCAGGTCGACGTCGGGGAAGACCTCGACCGCAGACGCTGGCGCGATGCCCAGGGCCTCGAGAATCTTCCGCTTGGTGTCCATGCGGCACGGACACCCGGACTCGACCCGGTCGATCGTCAACGGGCTGACCCCCGCACGCCGAGCCAGCTCGGCCTTGCTCATCATGGCTCGCTGACGCAGCCGTCGAACGTTGTTGGGGTGCGTACCCGCTTTGGGCCGCGAACGCGTGCTCCGTTTGGGAGCCGGCTTGGCCGCAGCGGGTGCGGGCGTCGAAGACGTCGATTCGGCGTCCTCGCGTGCTCCTGCGCCGTCCGTTGAATCCCCGGCGGCATCGATCGCGGAGTCCATAGCTTCGCCGTCCCGAGGCGTCGTCGGGTCGTCGGAAGCCCCACCCTGCCTCGGCGAGGTGGGCTCGGAGACCTTCGTCTCCTCGTTCGGTTCGGGATCCATGCGTTTGATGCACGTACATTCTCGGCCCCGAATGAAGGTCAGTCAACGCGAAGATTCCGCTTCAGTGATATGTAAAAGAAATGAAGTGATAGGGAATTGATACGTCATTTGAGTGATCTCCATGCGCCATCCCCGCGCTCCGGAGGTCGGCGTTTCGGCATCAAGTCTCTGACTTCATTGGTGAAAACATCGTTCGCGACGCCCCACGGAGTCCGCAGAGGCCACGTTCACCGCTCAGCATTTCACGCCGAGGTGAGCCCGCCCAAAAAGTGAGGCAATTCCGACCGCAGACGCCGCGTGACGTCGCGTCATCTGCACAGCGCACAGCGACACCGCTGAGCGCGTGCGCAGCGTCAGGCGAGGCCGAAATCCTTGATCTTGTAGAGCAGCGCGCGGTGGCTGAGGTCCAGCAGCTTCGCGGCGTGGGTCCGGTTGCCCTGCGTCTCCTCCAGGGCCCGAAGGATGAACTCGCGCTCGAGCGCCCGCCCGCCTCGCTTCACCGAGAGGTCGGCGACTGGAAACTTCATCGCGAACGTCTGCCCGACCGCCTCGCCGCGGCTTCGGGTTCGCTCCGGAAGCGCGAGAACGCTGATGCGAACGCCCTCCGCCATCACCGAGGCGTGTTCGATGGTGTTCTCCAGCTCCCGAACGTTCCCCGGCCAGTCGTAAGCGAGCAGCGCTGCCATGGCGTCCTCATCGACGCCCTCGATGGTGGTCCCCAACCGGCGGTTGGTCGACGCGACGAAGCGCGTGACCAGAGGTCGAATGTCGTCCTTGCGCTCTCGCAGCGGTGGGACCTCGATCGGCATCACGTTGAGCCGATAGAACAGGTCCTGCCGAAACGAACCATCCTCCACCATCGCGTGCAGGTCACGTGATGTGGCGGCCACGACGCGCACGTCGACCGTACGATTGCGGGTGTCACCGACGCGCCGAATCTCGTCTTCCTGGAGGGCCCGCAGCAGCTTCACCTGCAGCGGTGGCGGCAGCTCGCCAATCTCGTCGAGAAACAGCGTGCCACCTTCCGCTTCTTCGAACAGGCCGCGCTTGTCGGAGCCCGCGTCGGTGAAGGCCCCTTTGACGTGACCGAACAGCTCGGACTCGAGCAGGGGCTCGGGAATCGCCCCACAGTTCACGGCCACGAACGCCTTCTCGACTCGCGGGGAGTGCTCGTGAATCCCGCGCGAGATCAGCTCCTTGCCCACCCCGGACTCGCCCAGTACCAAGACCGTCGTCTTGAACGCGGCAACCTTGCGAACCGTCTTGGCCACCGTACGCATGGATGCGCTGGCGATCAGCATCTCGCCCAGGTGGTCCGTCGCCTCATCATGCGCCGCCAATCGGGCCCGAAGCGCAGCATTCTCTCGGCGGAGCCGCTCCCGCTCCTGCGCCTTGCGAAGCGTGAGCACGACCTCGTCCTGCTTGAACGGCTTCGACATGTAGTCGTACGCCCCCGCGTGCATCGCCTCCACGGCGAGGTCGATGCTTCCGAACGCGCTCATCACCACGACCGTCAGGCCCTGGCGGTGCTCCGCACACCACTTCACAAGCGCCAGCCCGCCTTGGCCCGGCATTCGAACATCGGTCAGGACCACATCGACCGGCTGAGCGTCCAGGTGCTCGATCGCCGACTCGGCACTGTCGGCCTCCGAGACCTCCAGGCCCTCCCGCCGCAGCAACAGCGTGAGCATGTGGCGAACGGGCTCTTCGTCATCCACCACGAGCACCCGCGAGAACGCATCGAAGTCAGCGGGTGCATCGGTCACCCCTGCAGTGTCCTGCAGCCATCCTCCGAGCTCAACCGACTTGATACTCTGCGCGCTGGTGGCCGCCCCAGCCCGAGCCGTGGACCCGCGCCCGATTGCGCGAGGCGACGCCGACGTTGGTGTGCTGCTCCTGCACGGTCTCACTGGGACCCCGCACGAAGTTCACCCGCTCGCGGACGCGTTGTACGACGCGGGCTACGCGGTCCGGGCTCCGCTGCTCGCAGGGCACACCGATCTCGACGCGCTGGAGCGGAGCACGTGGCGCGACTGGTACGACTCTGCCGCGGAGGCGTTCGAACGCCTGCGCGACGGCGGGCAACGCAAGGTCGTCGTACTCGGGTTTTCGATGGGCTCGCTGCTCACCCTGAGACTCGCGGCCCTGCGCGCAACAGAGATCGCCGGCATCGTGGCGATCTCAGTGCCGCTTCGGTTCCCGTGGTGGCAGCGGCGCGCCATCGTAGCGATGGCGAAACTTCGCGGCAGCCGGGTGCTTCGCCATGCGGTCGGGATCCTGCCGAAGGACGGAGGACCCGACATCCGGGTCATGCGAGAGGTCGACGGCTCTCCCAGCCTCGAAGGCTTCCCCTACCCCGCCCTCGCCGAGATGCTGGCGCTGCAAGCCGAGGTTGCGGACTTGCTCCCCCATGTCCGCGTCCCGACACTGCTCGTCCACGGCCGCTACGACCACACCGCTCCGGTCGAACTCAGCGCAGAGGTCTCGCAGGCCATCGGCTCCGCGCGCGTCGAGCGTGAGATTCTCCCCCGATCCTTTCACGGAGTCGGACTCGACATCGACCGAGAGCGGGCCTGCGCCGCCGTGGTCAAGTTCGTCGATTCGCTCCTGCTCTCCCCTCCCCCTCGCAAGTCACCATGACCGACACCGACCTGATCCTCGCCATCGACCAAGGCACGACCGGAAGCACCTGCCTCATCGTGGACACCCACCTGCGGGTGCACGGCCGCGCGACCGTCGAGTTCCCGCAGCACTTTCCCAAGCCGGGTTGGGTGGAACACGATCCCGAAGAGCTGTGGGGTTCGGTCCTCACCGCGATGCAGCAAGCGTTGAGCGCCGCGGATGCAGACCCCGCGAACATCAAGGCGATCGGCATCACCAACCAGCGTGAGACGTCGTTGGTGTGGGACCGCAAGAGCGGAACGCCGCTGCATCGGGCGATCGTCTGGCAGGACAGACGCACGGCCGAGCACTGCGCCCAGCTTCGCGCAGCCGGCCACGAGGACCGCGTCCGAGACCAGACCGGGCTCGTGCTCGATCCCTATTTCTCGGGCACCAAGCTGGCCTGGGTCCTCGATCACGTCGACGGTGCGCGGGCCCGGGCCGAGGCCGGAGAGCTCGCGGCAGGCACGATCGACACCTATCTTCTGTGGCGGCTCACCGCCGGCACCGTGCACGCGACCGAGCCGAGCAATGCCTCGCGCACGATGTTGTGGCCCCTGCGCGGTGGCGGCTGGAGCGACGAGTTGTGCGCCCTGCTCGGCGTGCCCAAGGCGATGCTGCCCGCGGTCCACCCCAGCGCCCACGAGTTCGGCGCGACCCAGGACGTGCCCGGTCTCCCCGATGGCATCCCGATCTGCGGCATCGCCGGTGACCAGCAGGCGGCGCTGTTCGGCCAGGCCTGCTTCGATGCGGGCGAGGCCAAATGCACCTACGGGACCGGTGCGTTCGTCATGATGAACACGGGCGAGAAGATCGTGCCGTCGGGGCACGGTCTGCTCACCACGGTGGGCTGGCAGATCGGCGACACCACGACGTACTGCCTCGAGGGCTCCTCCTTCATGGCCGGCGCCGTGGTGCAGTGGCTTCGCGACGAGCTTGGGTTCTTCTCCTCGGCCGCCGAGGTCGAAGCGCTGGCCCGCAGCGTCGACGATGCCGGCGGGGTCATCCTCGTTCCCGCGCACGCAGGACTCGGTGCGCCGCATTGGCGCCCTGAAGCGCGTGGCCTGATTCGCGGCCTCTCCCGCGGTACCGGCCGGGCGCACATCGCACGCGCCGCGCTCGAAGGCATCGCGCTGCAGATCACCGAGTTGCTCGATGCGATGGCCGCGGACCTTGGTGCGCCGCTGGCCGGCCTTCGCGTCGATGGGGGAGCGGCGGCCAACAACCTCTTGATGCAGATTCAAGCCAACCTCGTCGGACTCTCGCTGCAGCGCCCGACCATGCTCGAAGCGACGGCCTTGGGCGCCATCTCGTTGGCAGGTCTGGGCTCTGGGCTCTGGTCCGACACCACCGCCCTGCGCGATGCGTGGGTGCAAGACCGAGCCTTCACGCCATCAGGGGATGCCGACGCCATCGCGGGTCTACGCAAGGCCTGGGCCGAAGCTGTCGCCCTCGCGTGAGCGCGTCACCGGTACCCGGCCAACCGTGAGCACGGTGTCCGCCGGCTTCGTGCTCACCCATTGCTCGGCCTCGAGCAGGCCAGACTCTCGCCACGCCGCGAACCGCTCCACGGCGGTATGCACCGCCCGCGAGCGACGGTCGGCCGACAACCATCGACGGCCCAACATTCCGGTCGAGATCACCGCCATCTCGACCACCGTCCGTCCCGCCATCGAAACCGTGAGCGTGCTCGGATGCTCGCCGGGCAACTCGGTCAGCAGCACCACCACCGCGGCGCTCGGGCACTGGGCCAGCGTCGGCCACTGCGCGGCGACCCGTCGAACGAACCGCGGCGGTGTCCAGTCGGGCAGCGTCCACACCGCGATCTCCTCCTCGCCGGCGAGCTTGGCGGCAACGTGCCCCAGCGGCGGGCACAGCAAGTGATCGGGGAACAGCACTCGCGGGAGCCTACGACGTACTCTGGGCATCGTGCACTGGCTCCACCGACCGCTGCCGACCGACCTGCCGCCCAAGGCACGCCTCCTGTCCGAGGCCGCAGTCGCCGGCCTCCCCGTCCCCCCCGGACTCGTCCACCCGATGCAGTGGAGCGAGACCCTCGGCCGCGAGGTCGCCATGCTTCTTGCGGACGCACAGATCATCGTGCGCGCCGCGCTCGACGGCGAGGACGGGCCACAGCGGGCTGCCGCGGGGCTCGGGCTCTCGATTCCCGGGTGCGGCAGCCTCGAGGCCGTACGCGATGCCCTGGACCGCGTCGATGCAGCACGCCGCGACCCCTGGCTGGTTCGCTACCGCGGCGTGGAGACCCACCCACGTGACTGCGTGATCCTGCAACGACAGGTCGTCCGGGACGCGCTCGTCGTCGCCGCCGTGCTCCCCGATGGCATCGACTACATCGAGGTCCACGGCAAGAACGCAGAAGCGCTCGCCCAAGGCGACACCCCGGTGGCCTCGGGCCTGCTGCGTCGCTGGGAGGACCCGCGCGCCGCAGCGGTCGCCGAGCTGCTGGCAACGCTGCGCGCCGCGTTGCCGATGCCGGAGCATGGCTTCGACGCCGAGCTGATCGTCGACCCGCAGGGCGTCGCCCACCTCGTGCAGGTCCGGCCGCTGACCCAAGATCTGGTCGCAGACGGCCGCGCCTTCGTGCAGGCGGTTCGCGACGCCGGGCAAGGCTCGCGACTCGGCGGGGTGCAGGTGCTCGACGCGGAGCACAACCCCGCGCCGCTGTCCCCCGCGCATGCGTCCCTGATCGCGTGGTTGGCGGAGCAACGTCCCGCCTCGGGCGGACTCACGACGCTCGCGGGTTGGTTGTACGCCCGGACTCGGGTGCGCGACCTCAGCGGCACCCGCAACGCACCCGCGCTGACCCCCACCGAAGCGCTCCTGCGGCTGCACGACGACGAACTCCCTGCTGCGCGGGCCCGGCTCACGACGATCGAGCGCGCATGCACCGACGTCGAACGGTTGGCGCAAACGCTCGACGAGTCGCTCGCCGCCTTCCTGTCGATGATCGACGTCTACCTCGGGGTGCTGCTTCCAGTTCGGGCCGCGGCCGGGAGCGTGTTCGCGGCCAACCCCGACGCGCCGCTGAGTCTGCGGGGCCGCGCTGCCCATGCCGATGTCCTCCCCACCGCGTGGGATCTCGCCGCGCCGACGCTCGGCGAGCTCGCATCGTTCGAAGGCTCGGCCGAGTCGAGCGAGCTTCCCAGTGACCCCGTCGCGGCCGCGGTGCTGCTGACCGAGTGGGACGATCATCTGTTCGCCCTCGGCCTCGCCCCAGTCCGCGCAGTGTACCGGGCGTGTGGCGAGCACCTCGGGCTCGGCGACACCGCGTTCGGGCTCACGCTCGCCGAGCTACGCAGCGCCCTGCAGGACTCGGAATTCCCTGCCGAGGCGACCGGTCGCGAGCGTCTCGAGCAAACGCGGCGCTGGGCCAAACTTCGCCCCCCCGCGATCCTCGACGACGGTCGAGCGCTGCCCCTGCTGCCCCATCGACACCTTCAGGGCGTCGGCGTCGGCGCGGACTTCGAAGGTCCGATCGCCCAGCGCTCCGGGCTCGAAGAACTGCTTCGCGACCCCCCATCCCCGCAGAGCATCGTCGTGTTGCCAGCGCTGACCGCTCAGGCCGCGCTCGCCTTGGAGACGCTCCAGCTCCGCGCGGTCTGCTGCGAACACGGCGGCGCGCTCAGTCATGCAGCACTGATGCTTCGCGAGCTCGAACTGAGCGGGCTCATCGGCTGTGCTGGATGCACGCAGGTCCCAGACGGAACGCTGGCCCGGATCGACGTGGCGAGCGGGCGGCTTCAGATCGCGTCTTCGGCGACGCTCGGGTCCTGACGAGCCGCCTGCTTGGTGGCGGCGGCGGCAGCGGCTTGCGCTTTGGCCTCGGCGCGTCGGCGCGCGATCGGTGCGCCTCCGCCGGATCGCGTTCCGTTGACACGTTCGCGCAAGTCCTTGCCGACCTTGAAGAAAGGCAGCCGCTTGGGTGCAACATGGACCGTGTCACCGGTCCGCGGGTTGCGTCCTTCGTAGGCCTTGTACTGGCGCACCGTGAAGCTACCGAAACCACGGATCTCGATGCCCTCGCTGCGTTGCAGTGCTTCGACCATCGAGTCGAACACCGTGTTCACCACCAGCTCTGCGCGGCCCTTGGTGAGGCCGGTCTCTTGCGCCAAGACTTCGATGAGCTCGGATTTCGTCACTGTCGCCAACTTCGCGTTTCGCGCCCAATGGGGGCCGTCATCGCGACCGGGTGCGATCGTAGTGGGAAAGCCACTGAGATCTCAAGGGAAATCCTCATCACACGACGTTGGTAAGCGTTCAAACGCGTTTGTCGGTCGTCGTGAGGGCCTCGGCGAGGCCAATGCGCATCGCACGCGACGTTCAACCGGCCGGGGGTTTGGCGGGGAGCTTCGCAGGAGCACCCCCCTGGTGGCGATATTCGCGGAAATAGCGAAATCGGTCGCAGCTGTGCCGGCTGTAGAAGTCGGTGATGTCGGCCCAGTTGGTGGTGCCCTCACGAAGGGACAGACTCAGGCCGGCAACGTCCACCGTTTCGCACGGTTGGGTCCCCGCAACGGGCGCATGGGCGTGGGCAGAGAGGCTATCGACGCCCACGGCCCTCGGTGGGACCCGACTGAGGTACCGATGGCCAAGCGTCGAGATCTCGAGAATCTCCACCCGCTGAACACGGATCTTTCCGCCGCCCGCGCAAACAACGATCTCCGCCTTCTCGCCCGGCATGAGCGCCATCGCGTTGTGCTGCCGGGCCCCATGGACCTCGCACCGCCCTCGCGCTTCGGAGGTGACCCGCACTCGATAGGCGACCGGGATCTCCGAGATGTTCTCGACCAGCGCGATGGAGTGCCGCGCGGAAACGGTCGCCCCGAGCTTCTGATACGCGACCTTGTCCTGCACCGCGGTGATCTTCAGGTGCGGAGACGACCATGTGCGATTCGGCGCGAGAACCGTCGCTTGCTCGAGTTCGACGGCGTACAGCTGAGGCCCGTGCACCGCCTCGACCACCCCGTCTGAGGGAACGCCAAAGGCCGCCGCATCCGCCAGAACCCCCTTGTCGAAGGCCTGCTCGTCGAATGCGCGATCATCGGCGGGGTCGCCTTCCTCCGCGGATTCCTCTTCGGCCGGGGCTGCGACGGCGTAATCCGCCACCCGCGTTCGGGAGTCGCGCTCGAGCTTATTAGAGAGGAACACTCCGGATCCCAGCACGGCCAGTGCCGCGACTCCCATGCCGATCCGTGCTCCGAGCATCTCCCGCCACGATGCCGAATGCGGAGCGAGGGGTGCAAGCCACAACTTGGCCGCCTCCGACACAATTACTTCGCGATGCGCGCGTATGCGCGCTCATGGTGGTTTCGAAAACTGCCAGTGCCCTGTACATTGAAAAAAGCGCCGGAAAACCGGTGCGAAGGGGTGTCCTACATGCAGGAAGGTTCTTCCAAGTCCGGAATGGCTCAGCAAGCGAACAACATCGCTCTCCCCCTGGAGGCACCTGGCGTGCCCTCCGGCGGTGCGCAGGCGCGAGCGGACGCTAGCAGCGACAGCCTTTCGGGGGTCTCGACCCTCTCAGCCGCGGAACAACAACTCGTCGTCCGAGCCAAGGCGGGCGAGCACCGAGCCCTTCGCGAGATCTACAACTCCCACAACGCCCAGGTCCGAGCCCACCTCTACCGGCTCCTTGGACGCGACTGTGAGATCGACGACCTCACCCAGATCGTCTTCGCCCGAGCCTTCAACGCGCTCGAGAAATTCCAGGGCAACTCTGCCCTCTCGACGTGGCTCTATCGCATCACCGCCAACACGACGCACAACCTCCTGCGTCAGCGGTTCCGACGTGACCGCGTCAAGACAGCGCTCTCCTGGTTCAACGCCGGTCGAGAGGCGGGGCGGGGCAGCACCAGCCGCGTCGAAGCGCGCGACGAAGCCCACCGAATCCTGCAGCGACTCAATCCCGACCTGCGTGAAGTCTTCGTGCTCTACCACTACGAAGGCCTCACGCTCCAAGAGATCGGGAACATCCTCAAAAAGCCAGTCTCGACGGTCGGGGACCGTCTGACTCGCGCTCGCAAGAAGCTCCGGGAGCTCGTTGCTTCCTAAGCCGCCCCTGCGGCCCCCTCCCGGCACACCTTCTTCACCGACCTCTAGGACCACGATGGCTCACGCACCACACACTCCAGCCCGATACGGCTGCCAAGAAGCACGAGAAGACGCGGAACTCGTGATGGGCAACCGTGCCACGGCCGAGGTCCGGGGTCTCTTCGATGGCCACCTTCGTGGCTGTCGGGACTGCCGTCAGATGAACCGGCTGCTCTACGCAGTCTACGAAGGGCCCGTCGTTCCCCAAGCGCCCGTCGCCACCCCAGGCGTCACCCCAGGCCTGGCCGAGGAGAAGGAGTTCCACTCCATCCTCCGGCGCATGCGCGATGAGAAACCCGCGCCCTGGTACCACACGTTCACCCTGCGGGCCGGCGTCGGCGTGCTCGCCTGCAGTGCCGCAGCGCTTGCCCTCTCCCTCGCTGGCGTGACCCCTGCGTCCCTGGGGTTCACCAGTGACGACGATGCCTCCGCCGCATCCGGCGTCGCACGAGCCGACATTGGTGGAACCGGCGGTTCGCTCGTAGGCGACTCCGGCGAGCGCTCCAGCATCCGGCACGCAGCCCAGGCCTATGGCCGCGTCGTCGGCGGCTCGGCCGTCATGGTCGACTCCGACGGCGACGCCTCGCGCTCGAGCACGTTCGAGGTCGGCACCCGCTTCGAAGTCGACGCCAACGAGTCCCTGCAGATCGGTCTGCTGGGCAAGATGGTCGCCAACGCCACCCCGGGCTCCAAGGTCACTTGGGTCAAAGGAAGCGCATCGCTGGTCGAGCTTCAAATCGACCAAGGCATGATCGCGGTCCGTTATGACCGCGACGCCAGCGACCCGATCCTCCAGGTTCGCACCCCGACCGCGGTGATCCGCGTGGTCGGAACGGTCTTCACGGTTCAAGTCGAAGAAGGCGAAGGCAGCGCGGTCTCGGTGCTTCGCGGGCAGGTCGAGATTCTCGACCCCGCCACCAATCAGACTGTCGCTGAAGTCGAGTCCGGCGATCGCTACGACGTCGCCAAGGGCAACTACGACACCGTCGGCCGCTTCGAGGTTCAGTCGGCGCTTCCGATCTCGATGGATGCCGCCGCGGGCGGTTCGCTCGAGGCACGGGTGCCCTCCAGCTGGCACGTCCCTGGACTCCCCACCGACCTCAAGAGCCGCACCCTGGCCTACGTACCGGAGCGGTCGCGCACCGGCGTCATCGAGGGCCCCTCCATCCGCGTGATGGGGACCGGCGGAGCCCCGGCCCGAGGCAGCAGCGCCCTGCCCGTTCCGCAGCCCGAGCCTCTCCCGGTCAAGCCTCCGGCGCGTCGCGTCGAGAACGATGGCGACGACATCATCGCGGACCTCATGAAGGGGGCCGCCACCGCCCGGCGCAAGGAGCTGATCGCAGCCCTGGCCAACTGCCGCGACCTGTACGCGACCAACGACACCCGCTACCTGGCCGCGACCTGCATCGGCAAGTTCCTGGGCGAGTACGACGACCATCCTCTGGCTGCCGAGGCCTACTTGCTGCGAGGCATGCTCCGCATGGACTACGCGCTCGACTACAAGACCGCCGAGATGGACCTCAAGACGTACCTGCGTCGGGCGCCCAACGGCCGCCAAGTCGAGAAGGCCCACTACCGGCTGTGGCTCTCCGCCACCGAGGACGGCCGCATCAGCGTCGCACTCGAGCGGGCCCGAGCGTACCTGGACGCGTATCCGAACGGTCGCTTCGTCGGGAAGATCATCCAGCGCTTCCCCGAGCTGAAGAGCTCGCTCTAGAAACGCCCCATCGAGCGCAAGATCGGGAATCGATTGGAGGGGGGCCCGCAAGGCTCCCCTCTTTTTCGTTTCGATTCTCGCACGACCTTCTTGGGGCCTGGGCGCTGCCGCGTGGAGGGCTGGACGTCGAACCGCGCCCTGCTACGCTCGATTTCGTGGCGTCCCCAAAGGTCTGGATGGTGTGCGTCGCGGTTGCGATCGGCTGCGGACCTGTCGCAGGCGAAGAGACCACGGACTCGGCCACCAGCGGCGAGCCGGATCCCCCGCCCTCAGAGTGCGACGAGGCGCCCTACGATGCGGCCTGCGAAGCGGCGTTTGCGAGGCGCTGTGAGATGCGCACGGACGAAGAGATGTGCCTGGAGACACCCAGCCTCCCTGGAGGCTTGTCGTTGCAGTGCGCGTGGATCGAGCCGCAAACGGTCGTCGACCTTCAGACCTGCGCGCTCAGCCCCGCGGCGCCGCGTTGTGTCGGCGTAGCGTTCCCCGGAGACATCGGGTGCAGTACCTTCCTCGAGGACGATGGCGAGGTTCTGGTGATCATCCCAGACGCGTGCTTCCCGATCGGCTGGGGCGAGTGCTCCGATGATGATGCTCCGGCACAGTGTTCGTGCGTCGAGTTCTGACCCGGACGTTGTTCGCGCCCCACCGAAGACGTCGAACCAAAGCAAAGAGGCGCACCCTCAGGGGTACGCCTCTTGTCAGATTACGCTGGACGTTGCTCGGTCAGTCAGCGCATCGGCATCTGCATCTGAGGCATGTTCGGCTGGAATGCCGGACCGCCCATCCCTGCGCCCGCGCCACCCATTTCGGTGTACTCGCGGTTGTTGATGTCGAACTCCCACTGCTTGACGAGGAACCAGGGCAAGTAGATGTAGGCCGTAATCACGGTCAGGAAGCCGTGCAGCAGCATGATGACGAACAGCTCGCCGCCGGTGCCGTGGAACTGCCCCTGGAACATGCGTCCCTGGTAGGTGACGCGGGTGCCTTCGGCGAAGAACTTCGACATCTTCACCGAGAACCAGGGGAGGTAGATGCCCAGCGTGATGTAGACGAGCAGCATCCCGACCAAGTAGGTCACAAACAGCTCACCGCCGGTCCCCTCGAAGTCGAGCGATCCAACCGGCTGCTCATTCTCAAGAATGCGCACGTTGCTGAAGAGCCACTTGACCAGCTTGCACATGAACCAGGGTGCGTAGATGCCAAGCGTGAGCGAGGTCAGGATTCCGCCGACCAGGTAGGTCACAAACAGAGCGCCACCCGTACCGTCGAAGCCGAGCCGGTAGCGTGTGCCGTCGGGAGCCACCGCCTGGGTGTTCTCGGTGAAGAACTTGATCATCTTACAGATGAACCACGGAGCGTAGATACCGAACGTGATCGTCGTCAGCAGCATCCCGACGAGACCCGCCACGAACAGCTCGCCACCGGTCCCCGTGAACTCAACTCGCAGCTCCCCACGTCGCGTGGGGCCCAGGGTCGTGTTGTTGGCGACGTAGCGCGCCATCTTGCACACGAACCAGGGCAGGTAGATGTATATTGTGATGATCGTCAGCAGCAGGCCGACCAGGCAGGTGACGAGGAGTTCGCCGCCAGAGCCCTGAAACTTGGGACGCACGCCGCCGCCGCCCATGCCCATCGGTGCCATGCCGGGTGCACCCATCGCAGGCGCAGCCGCACCCATCGGTGCCATCGCGCCGGGGCCAGGGCCCATGCCGGGTCCGGGGCCAGGAGGCTGTCCGGGCGCCGGGTAACCAGGCGCACCGCCTGGAGGTTGCCCAGGCGCCATCCCGGGCGGCGGAGCCATGCCAGGAGCGGGCGCCATACCCGGGGCGCCCATCCCGGGAGCAGGAGCCATGCCGGGAGCCGGAGCGGGAGCCATCCCAGGAGGGGGACCCATTCCTGGTGGGGGCGCCATGCCCGGTGCGGGGCCTGGACCCATCCCGGGAGGAGGTGCCATGCCGGGCTGTCTCTTATACAC
>CAJXVA010000187.1 GCA_913061055.1 uncultured Pseudomonadota bacterium | reverse complement strand
GTTTCCGGGACCGAGCCGATTCCGACCGAGCCGACCTCCGGGCAGACCGCCACCACAACGGGCAGCACCGGATCGGATCCCGCTGGGACGACGACGGCGGATGGAACCACCGACGCAGACGAGAGTTCGAGCTCGACGACCGGTTCGTCGGCCAGCTCGGACACCGGCCTTCCGCAGAATGGAAGCGTGTGCCAGACCGACGACGAGTGCGCTTCGGGTGCTTGTTACCCGTCGATCCTCGGCTCCGTGTGCGGGGAGTGTTTGTCCGATGCCGACTGCGAGCACGGCTGCACTCCGCCGTATCCGCTGGATCCGAGCCAGCAGTGGGCGCTGTGCAACGACGGGGAACTCGGGGATTCCTGCGAGGATTCGGCCGCCTGCGCGACTGAGGATCTGCAGTGTGTTTCGTTCGCCAACGTCGCGGGGGTGCTGTCGATCTCGACGTGCAGCGAGTGCGAAACGAGTGTCGATTGCCCCGGCTCGATGGTGTGCAACGAGTTCTTCAACGCCGGCGAGTTCCGTGGCGGGTTCGCTTGTGTCAACCCGGGCTCGTTGTTCGACGGCTCGTTCTGCACCGTCGGCGAGGTCGGGGAGGCGGCGTGCATGAGCCACTGCTCGCCGGGGAACTACAAGGGCTTGTTCAACTTCGGCGTGTGCAGCGAGTGTGCTTCGGATGGCGACTGTGCGGCGGGCATGACGTGTCAGGCGCCGGAGCTCGACCTCGAGGCAGGTACGTCGACGACCGGGATGTGCGTGTAGATCGCGGCAGGTGCCGTCACTCGTCGCAACGCAGATCAGCCTTCGGTGCCCGTGGCCGTCGCGCGGTCGAGCAGCACCCGTTCAACCATCTCCAGGATCTCGCTGTTGCGCGCGGGCTTGCAAAGGTGGCCCTTCGCTCCACAGGTCCGAGCCAGCAAACTGAGTTCTGAGTTCGACAACCCGCTGTGGAACACAACCGGAACCGGCAGCGTCCCAAAACGGCCGGCCAACGCGTGTAGCGCCGAGAGGGCTCCATCTCCGCTCAGCCCCGGCATGTTGACGTCGAGCAGCAGGAGGTCCGGGTGATGTTGCCGCACCACGCCGCTGAGCCCGAAGCCGGAGTCGTGCGTCACCACGCGATACCCACCCGATTCGAGCACCCGCGAGAGCGCTCGGAGAATGAGGGGGTCGTCGTCGACAATCAGGATCGTAGGCATCGCGTCGCCTTCAGCCGCCGTTCAATGCGGCCTCGTGTTGATCTAATGCGCGTGAACGACGCGGCAAGCCCGAGGATTCGCGAGGCCCATATTGGGTCCGGGCTGCGTTGCGACCCTCAAGTTGGTGCCCAGGTTGCCGATGACACCGAGGTTCATCCGTACGAACGCCGCGTTCCGAAAGCGGTCCGTCGGAACGACGGCAGTCGCCCTGCTTCCCACGGCCCAAGCACCCGCGGACAGTCACGCGCTGTCCGCGGGTGTTGCTTCGCCGACGGGCCCCAAGAGAGTCCTCGTTGCGGAGGACGAGGAGGGCTTCATGGCGACCGGGGCAGGACAGGGAAACCAAACCAGTGGGCTTGAAATCGACGGCCCCGTACTCGCAACGAGGGTTGCTCTGGAGGGCAGCCCGGCTTACATCTGTGTCGAGCATGCATGAGTATCCACGGATGGGCATGTACCTTCGGGCGCTGCCGGACGGGGTGGACTCCTATCCCGAGTGTGTCGCCAAGGCATCTCTGTTCCGGCTCACGTCAGAGATCCTATCCGCAGATATCGACGCGACGCGGATGCCAGAGGCAATAGGTGATCTCTTCCGGCACCCCCCTCCGAACAACACGTGGATCCCGGAGGCTCACAGCGTCGCGGCCCACCTCGCGCTGTTCGACGCCTCCGGGGTTCGGGAAGCGACGCTTCTGGGGATGGCGGAGGATGTCAGCCGAAAGATGGCCTCGTCGCCGATGTACCGGGTGCTCGCGTACTTCACCTCTCCCGAGCGGCTGCTCAAGGGCGCCGCGAAACGGTGGGAGGCGCTGCATCAGGGGCTGCCGCTCAACATCGAGATGGACAACGAGAACAAGACTGCGCGCATCGAAATGACCCATGCGCCCAATCTTTGGAACTCGCTCGCGCATGACTGGACGGCCGCCAGCTGGGGACCGTTGTTGACGATGTCCCGCGCCCAGCGTGGAACCATTGTCGTTCGTCGTTCGACGCCGACAGGCGCGACGTTTGATGTCCGGTGGGAGTGACACGATGACGCCTGTTCGCGTCGTCGTTCGTTGACCATCGGTACGCTGACGAAGCTGCGATCTGTCGCTTGGCGTTGTCACCCCAAGCAATAGCTCTGCGTTCATCCGACGTCGGTCTCGGCCTCGCCGATGTTGATATCGGAGCTCCCGCGTGAGCTGGTCACGGGGACTCCGCCGCCGCGATCAATCCGTGGGGTCGAGCTGACGCTCATCTTCCCACGAGATGATCGAGCCGCAGTACGGAGCGCCCTGGGAGATGCAAAACTGCTCGTCGATCGCGGCGTTTGTGCACCCCATGGCCTCCCAAACGTTGAGCTTCACCGCGACGTTGGTCCGGCACAAGAACGGGTGGTGCGAGTTCCAGTCGTGCACGCGACCTTCCTGCCGGGACGGACCGTGATTGATCGTCTCGAGGCGACCGGAGTCGTAGTTGAGCGTCCACATGGCCTGGATGATCTTGCTGTAGTTCGAGGGCCGCAGGACCCAGCGAAAGAGCAGGTTGTACACGCCTTGGTCCTTCATCCGAGCCACCGTCGTCGATCCCGCGGCCCGTGCGAGTTGCTCGACGTCGGCGGGTCGCATCCCCTCGAGCATGCTGTCGACGACCGCATGCACGGCAGGAGCCGGGTACCACCTCGACGGAAGCATGCCGAGGGTTGGGTGGGCCGCATCGAACGGCGCCTGGAGCTCGGAGGGGAGCTCGTTGATGACCTCTTGCAGCTTGCCCGGATGCGTCTCGCCATACCAAGCAACGAACTCCCGAAGCATGGAGCCCTTGATGCCGGACTTGGGTCTGAATGCCACCGTGAGGCCTGAGTTGAGCGTAGTCGAACGACGCAACTATTCCAACGCCGACCCCATGGGAATCGTTCGCAGCAGCACGCACTTGAGTACCGAAATAATTGCGCCGGGCGAAGGGGCGGTCCACGGTGGGTCGCCGACTCACGGGGGCGAGCGCGGGTTCGGGAGGGCTGTCGCGCGCATGCTATGAGTCGCATCGAGGCGGGAGGAGTCCCGCAAGACGATGCACGACAATGCAGACCTCCTGATCGACAACCTCAACGCTTTGGGCGTCGACTTCGTGTTCGGGGTTCCCGGAGGTGCGATCGAGCCGTTCTTCAACGCGCTCGCTCGACGCAGCGCGGATGGGCCGACGCTCGTCGTCGCGCGTCATGAAACCGGCGCTGCGTTCATGGCCGAGGGGTACGCGCGGGAGACGGGGAAGATGGGCGTGTGCTGCTCGACGACGGGGCCCGGTGCGACCAACATGATTACCGGCGTCGCCTCGGCGTATGCCGAAGAGACCCCCTTGCTCGTCATCACAGCCCAGACCGCGTTGCGAAAGTTCGGGCGCAATGCACTGCAGGAATCATCGTGCACGGCCCTCGACATCCTCGCGATGTATCGCCACTGCACTCGCTACAACACGCTCGTCTCGCACCCTGAACAGTTCGCGACGAAACTACGGGCCGCGATCATGGCGGCACACCGCTCGCCTCCGGGACCGGCACACCTCAGCGTGCCCTCGGACGTGTTTCGTGCCGAAGCGGAGGCCGGGGGCGAGCCGGCGGTGCACCGACTCTCGCAACGCATCCGAAGCACCGATGCCCAGGCGGTCGACGAATTGGCGGAACTCATCGCATCCGCTCGCAAACCCGTCCTGTTCCTGGGCAAGGACTGCGGTGAGGCGATCGGCGAGATTGTCGCGTTCGCGGAGCGCACCGGCACGCCCTTCGTCTCTGGCCCGGGCGGCAAGCGCTGGATGGATGCCGCCCAGCCCCTGTATCGCGGGGTGTTCGGGTTTGCGGGGCACCGTCTGGCGGAGCAGACGATCCATGACCCGAATGTGGACCTGATCCTTGCGGTGGGAGCACAGATCACCGAACTGGGAACGGGGGGGTGGCAAGCCGCGTTGCTCGGCGAACGCCTCGTCCATATCGGGGCCTCGCTCGAACACTTCGCGCGTACCCCGATGGCGCGCCTGCATGTTCACGGAGATCCGCGGCTGGTGTTCGAGTCGCTCAACGCACGGTTGATGGCGACAAGCCGTCCGCCGACGGAACCCGCGGTCCTGGCTGTTGACGACCCCGCAGCGTGCCGCTCGGACGCGGTGCCTCTGAAGCCGCAGCGGCTGATGACGTCATTGACCCGGCGGCTGCCCGAAGCGTTCCGGGTGTTCGTCGACGCAGGCAATGCATGGGCATGGTGCACGCACTACTTCCTCGGCACGCGATCGGATGGGCGCTATCACATCGCGATGGCGCTTGGGTCGATGGGATGGGCGATCGGCGCGGCGGTGGGGAGCGCGGTGGCGAGTCGGAGCGCCACGCTGTGCATCACGGGCGATGGCAGTTACCTGATGGCCGGCCAGGAGATCACGGTCGCGATTGAGCAGCGCGTCCCGCTGGTCCTGGTTGTGCTCAATGACGGGGCGCTGGGGATGGTCAAGCATGGCCAGCGGTTGGGCAGGTCTGAGCCGATCGGGTTTGGCCTGCCTGCCATCGACTTCTCCAAGATCGCGGAGGCCATGGGGGTCGAAGGCATTGTGATTCGCACCCCGGTTGAACTCGAGGCGATTGACTGGGCGAGGCTGGGGGCCAAACCCGGTCCCACTCTTGTCGATGTCCGCATCGACTCTGAAGAGTCGCCGCCCATGGCCCAACGCGTCAAAGGCCTGGCCGAATCCGGGACCCCTGGAGGTTGATGATGACCGAAACACTCGAGACCGCGATCTGGAAAGAGACCCCGAGCCCCGATGATCCGTTCCAGGCGAGCCACTGCTACTGCCACGGGTACGACGTCCACGAAGACCTGCTGCCGAACGCGAGCTGGTTTGAAGTTCTCTTCTTGTTGTTGGCTGGGAAGCGCCCCACACCGGCAGAGGCCAGCCTGCTGGAGCGCGTAGCGATCATCTCGATGAACCCCGGAACACGGGACCTTGGCGTCCGGGCGGCGATGAACGCGGGGGTCGGTCGGGCGCCGGCAGGATCTGTGTTGGTCGCGGCGATCAGCGCGGGCGCAGGACAGTTCGGTGGCGCGCGCGAAGTCTCCCTCGCCATGCGGTTGTGGTCGGAGAACCGTGGTGCGGCGTCGTTCGACCTTTCGTGCCCGGCGGAGGATGAGCGCAGCGAGTGGCCGAGGCTCGAGCATGTCCCCGGCTTCGACCCCCATGCGCGCTCCGCATCGGCGATGGTGTTGACGAGCATCGAGCGCTTGGCCGAGGGGTCGGACGGAGGCTTCCTGGTTTGGCTGCGCGAGCATCGGGAGGCGCTCGAAGCCGTGGCCGGAGCGCCGGTGTCGATGACGGGGGTGCTCGCGGCCGCCTACTGCGAACTGGGCTTCTCCGCTGCGATCGCGGAGTACGCTTCTCTGATCCTCAGGCTGCCGGGTGCGGCGGCGCATGCTCTCGAGCAGCGGGAGCTGGGGTGGCGCACCTTCCCGTTCCACTCGGACGTCGTCCGCCCGCAGCAGCCGACGCCGCCGCAGCACGACCTCCCGGACATTACCGCGGCCGTGAAGGAGTATGTCGGTGACACCAAGTGAACTGGAGCAGCTCCGCCGCTGCTACCCCACGAGAGCCGGATTCGCCGAGCTGAGCGAGCGCTCGGTCTTCGGGGAGCACGACCTGCACCACACGTTGAAGGACCTCTCCTGGTTTGAGCTCAACCTCTACGGCATCACCGGTCGGCGGTTTTCGCCGGTGCAGGTTCGCGTGCTCAACTACGTCTGGCTCCAGACCAGCTACGCGGATGTCCGTATCTGGCCCAACCGCATCGTGGCGTTGGCCGGAAGCGCCCGAACCACACCCCTTCTCGCGTTGGTCGGCGGCTTGGCCTCCTGCGACGCCGAGCTCTTCGTCGCGACACCCCTGGTGCGCTGTTTGGCCACGCTGCGTCGATTGCGAGAGAAGGTGCGCGCAGGAGACTCCCTCGAGACGCTGCTGCAGGCGGAGCTCGACCAGGGGCGTACGGTCTACGGCTTTGGTCGCCCGATCGCATCGGTTGACGAACGCGTGCCGCACCTCGTCATGTTCCTTCGCGACCTCGATGCCGATCGTGGCGAGTGCTTTCGGCTCGCGTTTCGCATCGAGGCGTTTCTTCTGGAGGCCAAGCAGATTCGAATGAACATCGCCGCGCTCCTGGCTGCGGTCTGCGCAGACCTCGGCTTTGACGAGGTGCAGATGCACTTGTTCTCGAGCTTGCTGGTGTTCGCTGGGATGCCTCCGTGTTACCTCGACGCGAAGCGAGTTCCGCCGGGTGGAGTCCTACCGCTACGGTGCGACGACGTTCGCTACACGGGTGTTTCGCCCCGGAAGTGGTAGGTTGACGGAGTGGTTCCTTGCGCGGCGCACCGTGATGGATCACGCCGCGCGCGGCCCGGAGGCTGAACCTGGCGAGCGACACCACGCTGCGCTACCGTCGACACATGGCGTTCTTGACGGTTGGAGTGGGTCTGTTGTTCTGTGTCGCGGAGCCTCGTGTCTACGAGCCCGGGCCGGTATCGATGGCACAGGCCAACAGCGGCGCGGCCCACGAAGTGTTTCGGATCCGGCGACATCTGTCGCATGTCGAGTCGACGTTGCGAGAGCAAACGCCGCCTGGTCTGACGGCCGAGCAGCGGTCGGCGCGAGGCCAGCTGATGGACGTGCTGCATGCGTACTGGGTCGCCGGAGAGTTTCCGCGCAACCGTGACTACAGCGACCGGCGGGTGCCCCATTTCATCGACGCCGACGGGACAGCCTGCGCCGTGGGCCATCTGATGATCGAATCGGGGTTCGAATCGATGGCGCGAGAGATCGCGACGTACGAGAATTTCGACTTCGTCTCCGAGGTGGACCATCCCGGCGTGGTTCCATGGCTGCAAGCACACGGCCTCACCGCAGAGGAGGCTGGGTGGATTCAGCCCGGATACGGACCCTGTGGATTCTCCCTCGAGACCGTTTGTGGCTCCGATGGGAACAACTACGCCTGTGAAGCTGTCGCGACCCAATGCGCTGGCGTCGAGGTCGTCAGCACGGGTCCGTGCGATGGGACGAGCGGCTCGACCACGAGCAGCTCGAGCGGCACGGCGACGGGGTCCACTGGTTCGAGCGGGTCCGACAGCGGTGGCTCCAGTACTGGGGCCTCGAGCACCGGCGGGACCGGTTCCGCCGGTGGCACGGGCTCCACCGATGCACCGATCATCGGAGAGGAGATCTGTGCGGCCGGCACAAGCGACGGGACAGATGGCTCGAGCGAGGGCGACGACACGAACTCGACAACCTCCGACCCGCAGACCACGGCCTCGGGTGGGCAGGCCACCGACGGCCCCGTCCAAGGGGAGGATGAGGGGAGCTCGGGCTGTCGCACCGGGGGGCAGCCGCCGAGCATCCTCACCTTGGGCTTGTTCGCGCTGATGGGCTTCCGTCGACGGCGCGGCTGAGACCTCCTGGGCCACACAGCACCCGACGTCGACATGGACGGCGAACTCGAGGCGGTTGTGCTGTCCGCCACCGTCAAGCTGACCACTGGCTTCAACGGCAATCGAGGACGTTCCCGACAAGGGCTTGCAGAGCATGGACAACAATGCCGCCGGTACCAACCCAACGGGCACGTTCCGCCTCGAGGCGGGTGCGTTCGCCATGAGGCGGTGCGCCGGTGGTCTCTACAGGACGAGGATCGCCGATAGCCACGCGAACGCCGGCATCTGATTGGCCTCGGTTCGGTTGGGGATCAGGCCCATGTCGTAGGCGGCGCGGCGGTCCATTGGGATCGAGACCGTGACCCGTGGGCCTTTGCTCTCAACGCGACTCTTCGAAATCAGCGACTGCGCCCAGGCCGGAAGCGTCGGAGGTGGCGAGGCAATCGATGCATCCAGCACGGCTCTCACGGCGCGAACGTCGGCATCGCTGGGGAAGCTGGCCCCCACTTCGAGCGCCAGCCTTCGCGTCATCGAGGCCTGAAACTCGAGCGTCCGGACAGTGGAGAGGGCGCCGAGTTCACCGTGACCGGTGTCGCTGAAAGCACTCGCGACCTCGCTCGGCGACAGGAAGGCCTCGACATCAACGGCGCCCCAGATCCAAGCTCTGTTGCGCCGAGGTGGAAGCAGTTTTGCGGGCGGGTTCGGGAAGCCGCCGTTCCAGACCGCGCGTGCCCGGTCGACCGCCGGATTGGTGCCGAGCACGAGCATGTCATCCGACGGTGCGAAACCCGAAACGTCGTCATAGTCCGCGTCGATCTCGAGACCGCACCCCGTCGAGCGCAAGTTCGTGCCGTCGACGAAGCTCGGCTCGATGGCGCCGAGGCGGTTGGAGATGCAGCGCAGGTTCCTCTCGTTGCCGATCCCTTTGCCGGCGAGGACAACCAAACCTTCCTCCTCGGAGTCGACGGCCAACCAGGCTTCCCCGAAGAACCTGTCGTCGAGTTCGCATGCGGCGGAGATTCCGATCCATGCCATTCGCACCGCTTCGACCTCGATGGGCAGGAGGCTTCTCGGACCCGCTGCGGGTTTCGTCGAGATTCGGGGCGCGCGGCGCCGCTCGCGGTTCATGTCGTAGTACGCCACGAAGGTCGCGTTGCCGGGGAGCAGCTCCTGCGGCTCGAGACGGCTTCGGCATCGGAGTTCCCCGGTCTGCGCGGGGCTGGTCGTGACCGGACGGTCTTTCTCGCATCCGACGAGCGCGACCGCGAAACTGAGTCCAAGGAGAGTCCGGCGTCGCACTGACCTTTCGACGACGCGAGGCCCCAGCATATTTGACCGGCACCGATTGTGGTGCGTTGTAGGCGGCCACGCGGCCTCAGCGATCCGGCACGGCGCTGGCCGACCCGCCACTTCGCCGATACGATGCGCACCGATGTCCGGTCATCTCGACACGATCAAGCGCGTCCTCGACGGCAACTACGACAACGCCACCGACGCCGAGAAGCGGACCGCCATCAAGGAGCTGGTTCAGGTTTGCAGCGTCGCGGCCGGCGCCCTCACGGTTCAGCCGGTGCCATTCCTCGATACCGCGCTCATCGCTCCAGTACAGATCGCGATGGTTCAGGGTGTGGGCAAGATCCACGGCTACGAGCTGAATCGGAAGTCGATCTTGGAAATGCTGAGCACCTTCGGCGCCAGCATCGTGGCTCAGAACGTGATCATGGCCGCGGCGAAGTTCATCCCGTTCTTCGGTTGGGTGGTCACCATCTCGATGGCCTACGCCCTGACCTGGGCGATCGGCGAGGCGTCGAACCGGTACTTCGCCAGCGGGCGCACGTTGGGCGAGGACGAACTCAAGACGATCTTCCAAGAGGTCTACAAAGAAAAGAAGGAAGAGAAGTCTGCGCAGCACAAGGGCAACAAGACGCTCAAGGAGAAGCTGGAGCAGCTCAAAGAGGCGAAGCGTGACGGCCTGCTGAACGAGGAAGAGTTCGAGGCCAAGAAGGCTGCGATCTTGGCGGACTTCTAGCGCCGTGCCCCGAGGGTTGTCGGCTCGCAAGATCGGATCCGGCTTCCGGGGCTGCTGCTAAACTCCGGCGGTGCCCGACGAGGAGCTCAACGCGGCGAGATGGGCAACGATCGCCGCGGAACTGGACCCGATGGCCGGCAGCCCGAGTTCGACGCTCAAGCCAGCGCCGAGTCACGGCGGTCGCGGTGAGGCTGCGGTCGCAGCCTTCGAGGACGAACTCCACCGCGACGGGGGCCGGGTCGAGGTCCACGAGGTGTTGGGCCGCGGCGGGATGGGAGTGGTGCACCGGGGCACGCAAACTCGGCTGCGGCGCGACGTCGCCGTGAAGTCGGTGCCGCCCGAGCGGGCCACCTCAGCGCGTCGGCTCGAACTCTTGCAGGAGGCTTGGGTCACCGGAGCGCTGGAGCACCCCAACATTTTGCCGGTCTACGGCATCGAAGCCGGCCCCGACGCGGAGCCCTGGGTCTTGCTCAAGCGGCTGGGGAGCACGCGCTGGATTGACCTCATGCATGATGCCGATGCCGTTCGGTCGCTGCTCGGTCGTGAGGACCTACTGCAGTGGAACCTGCAAGTGTTCTTGCAGATCTGTCAGGCGGTGGCGTTCGCCCACAGCAAGCGGGTCATCCACCTCGACCTCAAGCCAGAGAACGTGATGATCGGCGAGTTCGGTGAGGTCTACCTGGTGGACTGGGGCATCGCAATGAGTCTCGAGGATGACGGGAGTGGTCGCTTCCGAACGGCATCGAAGAATGACCAGATTCTGGGCACGCCGGCGTTCCTCGCACCCGAGATGCTCGCAGGTGACGGAAGCAAGCTCGATGAACGGACCGATGTCTACCTGCTCGGTGCGTGCCTCTACTTTCTGACCGAGCGGCGTCCGCTTCGGACGGGTGACTCCCTGATGGAGGTGCTCCACGCTGCGGTGATGGAGGAGCCCGCGGAGCCGTCGAAGGCGGCGCCCGAACTCGCGGGGGTGATTGCAAAAGCGATCTCGCGGGATCCCGACGCCCGGCATGCGTCTGCGAATGAGCTCCGCCAGGCGGTGCAGTCGTTCATCGACCATCGCGATTCTCGGGCGCGTTCAGATGAAGCGACCGCGGTGCTGAACGGCCTCGAACACGCTGCCGGCCGCGCCAAGGACGGGACCGTTCGGTCGTCTCACGCACAGGTGCAGGAGGCGTTCAACGAGTGTCGATTGGGTTTTCGGGGCGCGTTGGGCGTGTGGGCTGAGAACCCGCAGGCCAAGGAGGGGCTTCGTAAGGCCGCCGAGATCATGGCCTGGTACGAGCTGGCTCGAGATGACCTCGAGACGGCTTCGGCTCACATCGCGCAGCTCAGTACGCCGTCCAAGGAACTCCTCGCGGCACTCGAGGCCGCGCAGGACCGCAAGCGCGAGCGACTGGACCGAGCTGTTGAGCTCGAGAAGCTCGACGAAGACCGAGACATTGCGATCGGACAGCGCACTCGAACGTTCGTGGTCGCGGTGCTGGCTGGGTGTTGGGCGTTCGTCCCGCTGCTGATCGCATTCATTGACCCGACCCCTCCGGGGTTTGGGGTCTTGCTGGGGTTGCCGATCGTGTACCTGGTCTTGCTCGGTGGGTTCTCGATCTGGGCCAAGGAATCGCTCGGCCGAACCGCGATCAACCGCTGGCTGATCGGAAGCCTCGTCATCGCTCTGGGAGGCGAGGTCGCGGCGACCGCCGGGCTCTACGTGCTCGGACTGCCCGCACTCACCGTATTGCCGATGTCGTTCGTGGTGTGGGGGAGCGTCGCGTGGATGGTCGTGTTGGTCGGTGAGCGGCGCTTGTGGCCGACCGCCGCCGGCATCACGGTGATCGGGTTCGCGACAGCCCTGGCTCCGGCGCATGCGCTGTGGTTCGTCTCTGCGTCCAGCATGGTGCTGCTCGTCAACACGGTGGCCATCTGGTGGCCCTGGAGCGAGAGCGCGAAACGGGCTCGGGACCGGGTTTCGCCCGCGAATCCGAAAGCCGAGTCCCTCGCGGGGGGGGACCCGGCTCCATGATCTTCCCTGCCCGTATCGGTCACCAGGTCTCGCCGATAGCTGTGCGCGCCGGAGAGTTGGACCGTCGCCCGAGGTTCCCAGTTCAAGACTCTGCCCGGTCCGGCCGCTGATTGCGGAAGCTCGACCCAGATTCGTACCGTGCCTCGTCCGCGAGATCGCAGCTCGTAGCGGCCGCGCGCGTCGGTTCGGACCGAGCGGTCTCTCAGGACTCGGACCCCTCGTTGTGGTCGACGGTCGACGAGCACTCGACCTCGGACCGCGTACCGCTCCGGGGGTGCTGGGTTCGGGTCGGCCTCAAAGACGACGAACCGTCCGTCGGAGCCGGCGGCCATCACTCGCCGCGGCTGGTCGGGTGCAGCCGGAACGGACCACACGGACGTGCACCGGAATCCCAACCCGCACGAGGCGAGACCACCGAGCCTGAATCACGACCTCGTCCGCGGTCGGCTGCAGCACTTGGCCCCTCATGCTCGAGCCCATCGAAACGCAGGGCTGGCGTGAACGTGTGTGAGGGGGTGCCGAGCGAGGGTCCTCTCGAGGGGGAGAGGCGTCCTGTGGGACGTGTCTCGTGTGCGGCGCGGCGACGTGATATGCGCGTCCGTGCCGTGACTCGCTCGTCTCCGGGCCGGCGCGAAAGTCTAGCCGCCAATGAGCCCATCAAGAGTCATTCGTGAAGAGTCGGCAGGGGTCTGGATCGACTTCGAGCTGGACGAGATCATCGTCGAGCAGCGGACGCGCCATCAGGACCTGGTGATCGCCGAGACCGCGGCCTACGGGCGGGCGCTGTTCTTGGATGGGATGATTCAATCGGCCGTGAGCGACGAGATGCTCTACCACGAGCCGCTCATCCATCCGGCCCTGGTGGTGCACGGGAGCCCGCGCCGGGTGTTGGTCGGGGGTGCTGGGGAGGGCGCGACGCTGCGCGAGATTCTGCGTCATCGCAGCGTCGAGCAGGTCGTGGGCTTCGATCTCGACAGCGACGTCATCGAAGCGTGTCGCGCCCACCTCGGCGCGTGGCACGAGGGGGCGTTTGACGATCCTCGGGTCGAGGTTCGGCTCCAAGACATCCGCGAGGGCCTTGCCACGGAAGCGCCGAGCAGCTTTGATGCGGCCGTTCTCGACCTCACCGAGCCGGTGACCGGAGGCCCATCGGTTGGCGTGTTGACCGTGGAGTTCTTCGAGGAGATCGCCCGGGTGCTGACCGACGACGGTATCGTCGTGCTTCAGGCAGGCGAGCTGAGCCTTACCGACCCTGCAGGAATATGCTCAACCCGCTCGACGCTGGCCGAGGTGTTTCCGTGGGTGCAGCTGGTGTACACGTTCGTGCCCTCGTTCCAGGCGATCTGGGGGTTCTTGGTCGCGTCACCGCACCCGCACGACCTCAACCCGCCGGACCTCGCGGCGCGTATCGAGGGGCTCCAGGGGCTGCGTGTCTACGACGTTGACCGGCACCATTCGATGCTGAACCCGCCTCGGATTTTCCGGCAGGCGTTCGAGCAAGACGGTGTGATCGTGCGTTCGTAGCGGCTCCCTCGGCGGACACGAGCCGAGGTGCACCGGGGTCATTATGTGTTGCGGTCGAGCGCCTTGCGGACCGCGCCAAGCAGGTCCGTCGAGAGGAACGGCTTGGCCAGGAAGTCGACGTCGGGGTCGAGCACACCCTGGTGCACGATCGAGTTGTCCGTGTAGCCCGAACAGTAGATGACCCGAAGCGAGGGCGAGTCGACACGCAGGGCATCGGCGACCTCATGGCCCGTCGTTTTTCGCAAGACGATGTCTGTGAGCAGCAGGTCGACGGCTCCAGCTCGTTCCGCGAACAGACGCTTGGCTTGCGCGCCGCTGGACGCCGGCAACACCGTATACCCAGCATCGCCCAACACGCGCGCCCCGATCGCACGCACCTGCTCGTCGTCCTCGAGCAGGAGGATCGTCTCCGTTCCACGGAGGTCGTCGGGTGGTGCCGCGTCCGGTTCGGGGAAGTCCTCCGCGGGCTGTCCCGCCCGGGGCAGATAGATCTTGAACACCGTGCCATGCCCCACCTCGCTGTAGATCCAGATGTGCCCACCCGCCTGCCGGACGATGCCGTAGCAGGTGGCCAAACCAAGGCCGGTACCCGAGCCGACCGGCTTGGTCGTAAAGAACGGCTCGAACGCGCGGGCAACGACCTCTGGGCTCATCCCCTCGCCGGTGTCAGACACGGCGAGCATCGCGTACTCCCCGCTCTCGACGTCGGCGTGGGTGCGCACATAGTCGTCGTCGAGCACCACGTTGCTTGTCTCGATCATCAGCTTTCCGCCGCCGGGCATCGCATCGCGCGCATTGACGGCGAGGTTGACGAGAATCTGCTCGAACTGACCCGCATCGATCCGCGTCGCCCAGCAGACGGGGTCGAGGACGAGGCCGATGTCGATGTTCTTGCCGAGTAGCCGCGCCAGCATCCGATGCGTCCGCGCCACGAGCTCGTTGAGCTGGAGCACCTTGGGGCGAATGACCTGGCGCCGCGAGAACGCGAGCAACTGCCCGGTCAGGTCCGCTGCCTTGCGACTGGCTTCGAGGACGCAGTCCAAGTCCTCGGCGACCTCCGTGTCGTCTGGGACCGACATGCGGACGAGCGAGGTGTAGTTGTTGATGACCGTCAGTAGATTGTTGAAGTCGTGCGCGACGCCGCCGGCGAGCTTGCCGACCGCCTCCATCTTCTGCGCTTGCAGAAGCTTTGCTTCCATCTGGCGGTGTTCCTGAATGTCCACCAGGGTGCAGCGAGCTCGTCGACGAGAGTCGTCGGCCACCACCGCGGACAGCAGCGCGACGTAGGAATTGCCGTCGTGAGAGGTGAGGGTCAGCTCGTGCCCGCGGATGTCGACACCTCCGCGCAAGAGCGTGAAGGACTCGTCGAATGCGTCCGCACAAGATGGGTCTACGTGGTCTCGCAGACCCACGCCTACGATGTCTGACTCGCGGGGTCCATGGCGGTCGAGCATCGCCCCGTTGGCGCGGAGTATCGCGCCCGAGGTGATGTCGAGGGTGAACAGCATGACCGGCGCTCGCTGAAACAGGTCGGCCATGTCCTGCATGGCGGCGCGAGAGCGGCTCTGTTGCAGCAGGAAGTCGTCGGCCAACATGTTGAGACCGACGACGATCGCATCGAGTTCATCGTCGGATCCCGAGGTCTCCCCGCGGAACGCGAGGTCCCCGCCAGCGAAGCGCATGAGCTGGTTGAGGACCGCTTCGAGTCGAGGGTCGCCCATCAGGCGCTCGCGGCTGGACGAAGCCCGTGAAGCCAGGCCGACGCGGGATCGGGTCCGGCGAAGAGGCGGACAGGGAACGGCGGATGGAACACGCGGACGAAGAAGCTGGCGATCACGCGGGTCACCGGAGAGGTCACGACGAAGGCCTGCGCCGCGACCAGGGCCCGCAGCTCCGCGCTCGACGAGTATGCGCGGGCATCCGAGGAGGCCGAGCGAACTCCGCCCAGGTCCGCGAGGAGCAGGGACTGGGTGTCATCGCCGACGAGTGTGCGTATCCCCTGGGCGAGGCATCGGACGTGCTTCAGCTCGAGGTGAGCGATATCCACGGCCTCGTGCACGATCCCATTGGCCAACCACACCCGGCCGCCGCAGGTCTCGATGACCTCGGCTTCGTCGGGCGGCGTGAGCACCTCTGCGACCATGACACGATGATATCGAGGTGGCCGCCGGATGTCAGCGCTCGGTGTGCGTCGCGGGCGAATCTCGTCGTCCGGAATCGGGCTCCCGATGCACTTCCTGGTGTCGTGTCAAACCTCCCTCGGAGCGCGAGCACTCCGTCCTCCAACGAGTCGGACGTGTCCAGGCAGGATCTCGACGGGCTGTTGGGCCCTCGGCCCTGGTGGGTTCCCTGAACGTCACGCTTGCCCGCGGTGGGGTGAGCGAAAGGGCTCGAGGATCAAGCGGCGGGGATGGTCAGTTCGAAAACCGAGCCCCCTGCGGCCTGTTCCTGCAACGCCGCGGACCCTCCATGTGCTCTCGCAGCCATGCGCACGAAGGTCAGGCCAAGGCCAACGTTGTGCGAAGTCGCGTCGTCCAACGGCATCGCACGAACGTGGGCGTCGAAGACTCGGTCCCGGAGTTCAGCGGGGACTCCGGGCCCCTCGTCGGCGACCGCCAGCACAATGGTTCCTCCCCTCCTGGTCCCGCGGACTGTGACTGCTGACCCGCGAGGGGCGTACCGGATCGCATTGTCGACGAGGTTGTCCAGCGCACGCCGCAACACATCTTCGTCGTAGTCGCCCGTGAGATCGTCGGTGGTGGCCTCCACGACGAGCGAAACGCCCCGTGCCTGGGCGACGATGTTGGCGTCGCGAGCGACGCGGGTCAGAAGCTCAGCGGCGTCACGACGCTGTCGATCGAGCGGCATGGTCCCGGTCTGGAGGCGCGTGATGTCCAGGAGGTTGGCGATCATCGACCGCAAGCGCAGCGATGCTGATATGGCCGACTCCACGGTCGTCGCGAGCTCACCCTTGGGAAGCTCTTCCTCGAGCTGGTCGAGGTTGGCCATAATTGCAGTGAGCGGGTTCCTCAGGTCGTGGACGAGGAGTTGAGCGAGCATCTCGCGGCTCCGGGTGATGGCACGCTCGGCGGAGACGTCCTCCAGATACAAGACCGCGTACGGCTTGTGCTGGTAGATGTGCGAGCGCATCCGAACCGTGACGTCGCGGGGGACTTCGCTGAAGGGATGCGCGAACGAAGCTTCGACGACCTCGTCGAGCGTGCCGAGTTGGACCTGGTCTTGGAACGTCGTCGCGAGGGCCGAGACGCCTAGACACGGGGCGACATCCGAGAAGAACTCCCTCCCGATGACGTCGGCCTCTGCCCGGCGCGCGAACTTCTGTTCTGCCCGGTTGTACAAGACGACCCGCCCGTCCGCGTCGAGCACGATGACCCCCATCGGAAGCGTTTCCAACAGCGACCCGGGCAACGACGCGGCATCCAGGACGGTGTTCGGGGCCGACATCTTCCCCACTATGGCAGTCGGAAACCGTCGCGCCAAGGCGGTGCCGCGCAGTCCTGTACGGTCAATGGGAACGTCGTTCGGCCGATACTCGCGGCGGCGGCGGATGTTCTCGGGGATGTGTCTGGTGGGGGCACCTCCTGCGGGGACCGAGGGGTCGCGTCGGGGGGCGGCGCGCCCGGACGCAGGCGAGCGGTGCGGGCGATATGAACTTTAGCTGTCTCTTATACACATCTCCGAGCCCACGAGACCTCTCTACATCTCGT
>CAJXVA010000186.1 GCA_913061055.1 uncultured Pseudomonadota bacterium | reverse complement strand
ACGGCAACGTGCTCGACGCGCATTGGGAGGGCCGCGACAGGTTCGAGCCCGGCGCCGACACCCGCAGCGCCGTCCCGCTGCCTGAGGGGGTGGCTTGTTACGCGGTCGCGGGCCGTAAGGGGCGCGGTGGGGATGGCCTGGTTCCGGTCGACAGTGCGCTGGGCAAGCACCGCGACCCCGCGCAAACCCTCGCGTTTCCGGCCGAGCACACCATGGTGGTGCCGGAGACCAGCCACCTCGATCTGCTCTGTCACCCGGACATCTACGCGCAGCTCGAGGCCTGGTTCGGGTGAGGGCCGCTGGTCGCGGGCCGGGGTTGTCCTCTACGATGCGCCCGATGATGACGCCTCGTCGAGATCGGAAGCCCTGCGATGTGTGACGAGCTGACCGAAGCCGAAAACGAGACGTTTCTCGCCGCGCAGATGCAGCGCCGACAGCTCGCGATGGGTGCGGGTGCCGCGATGCTCGTGGGTTGCGGACCTTCGAAACCGACAACGGCCGCGCCCTCGACCCCGACCGCCGCCGGACCCGCGCAGCCGGCAGCCCAGCCATCTGTCACCGGGCGGATCGTCACGATTGAGACTCCGGACGGGACCGCAGAGGCGTACTTCGCGGCACCGAGCACGGGTCGCTCTCCCGCGGTCTTGATCTGGCCGGACGTCGCCGGACTCCGCAGCGCGTTCGAGCAGATGGCGACGCGCTTGGCCGAGGCTGGTTACGCGGTGCTCGCGGTCAACCCGTACTACCGCTCGTCCAAGCTACCCGTGCTGGAGACGTTTTCCGAATGGAGGACCGAGGAAGGGCGGGCCAAGATCGCTCCGATGATCGAGCCGCTGAGCAGCGAAGCCATCGCGAGGGATGCGAGCACGTTCGTGTCTTGGCTCGACCAGCAGCCGCAGGTGGACCCCGCGCGAAAGATCGGGACCGCCGGCTACTGCATGGGCGGTCCGTTCACCGTGTGGACGGCCGCAGCAGCGCCGGACCGCGTCGGAGCCCTCGGCTCGTTTCACGGGGGCGGGCTGGTGCGGGAGACGGAGGACAGCCCCCACGCACTGTTCCCGAAGATGAGCGCCGCGGCTCTGATCTGCATCGCGCAGAGCGACGACGACCGCGATCCTCAGGCTAAAACGACCCTGCGCGCCGCTGCCGACGCAGCAGGGCGCGAGGCCGAGATCGAGGTCTACCCGGCCCAGCACGGCTGGTGCGTGACCGACTCGCCGGTCTACGACGAGACGCAGGCCGAGCGCGCTTGGTCCCGGCTGCTGGCCACATTCGAAGCGCAGCTTTGAGCCGCCCCTCGCGCTACTCCTCGTAGATCGTCTCTGCCGGCCCAAGCTCGTCTTCGCCCGGAGCGTCGGCGGCATCGAGGACGAACATGAACTTGTCGATCTCCACGCCGTCTTCGCGCATCGAGACCTGGACGTCGTGCCATCCGGCCTCGTCGACCTCGAACCAGATGTTCGCGTCCTCCTGAGAAACACCATTGATGTTCACGCCGCCGGTGTGCTGATTCTGGCCGCGCCGGTGGTTCACGAAGCGCCAGCCGCCCGGGAACTGCCAGCGCATCCCGGAGTTGTCGCCAAGGTCGTTCGTGGGCCACTCGCCGTCGATGCCCAAGTGCAGGCCGTTGGCTGCCGGGCCCCGCCCTCGAGCGCGGCAGTAGCCGTAGTAACGCCCGGTTTGGTTGAAGAACACCCGGTAGGTCAGCACCGCGACCTGACCGCCGACGTTGGAGAATCCGCCCGAGGGCTCTTCGTTTGCTGAGTCGGAGCGCCGCCTGTCGGGAAGAATCTCAAGGTAGGTCTCGCCCGACGCCTCGGCCGGATCCGTCAGCGCATTGCCTTCGCCGCTGAGGCCATCGCCATCGCACTCGGAGTACAGGTTGCACAGCGGGGTGTTGTCCGCGGTGCAGGGCGTGTCGACGACACATCCATCGATCTGGTCGTCGGGGATGTCTCCGCTGGCGACCGAGATTTCGTACCAACGCAGGCGACGCTCGTCGGTGTTGGTCTGCTCGGTGTAGTGCTCCGCCTCGAACACGACGATGCCGTCGATCTCCTCGAAGTCGGTGTTGGGCCCAACGCCGCCGGTCGTTTCGCCGCCAGTCGAGGCGGTGGTGGCCGGGCCTGTGCTCGAGCCTGTGTCCGCGGTGGAAGCGGTGGTGCTGCTCGTGGAGGCGGTGGCGGTGGTGCTCGAGGCGGTGGCGGTGCTCGACGTGCTCCCGGAGCCGGACGCGGTGGCGGTGGGGTTGGTGCCCCCGGTCGACGATGTTTCCGTGGCGGATGCGTCCTCGGTGTCGGCGCCCGTGTCGTCGGAGCCGCAGCCGAACACGCCGACGCAGATCGCAATCCCCCATGCCTGCTTGAACTTCCCCTTCATCGACAACCACCGTACGCCACCCGGCGGCCTGGCGTGGTGCACGTTCGGTGAGGTCGACCCGGGCTTATTGCAGCGTGTGTTGCTCGAACAGGTCGAGCATCATCGCGTTTGCCCGCACGGTGAGCGAGCTGACCCCCGAGGGGCAGAAGGCCTGACCTGGCCAGCAGTGACCGGCGCCGGCGAGAGCGCACAACGTCACCGTGGCGTCGCCATCACACCCGTCCCAGCTCTGGCAGGACACATCATCCATCTCGAGCGTGACCGAGGATTCCGGGTCACAGCCGTTGCGGTCCGCCCAGCCTTGGAGTGACTCCTCCACCGGTGGGAACCCGGTCAGGTTTCCGGGGTAGGGGACGACCAAGTCGGCGGTCCCATGAAAGTGGATCACCGGGATCGGGCGCGCTGGCTGGCAGTCCTCCGGTGGGAGACCGAGCGGTCCCGCGACCGGGCCAACGGCGGTGATGATGTCGGCGGCTTCGCACGCGAGCCGGTGAGACATGAACCCGCCATTGGACATGCCCGTGGCGTAGACACGACTCCGGTCGATGCACAGAGTCGAAGCGACTTCGTCGAGCAGTGCCCGCACGAATCCAACGTCGTCGACCTCTCGCCCGGTTGCGACGCCGCAGCACGCTCCGGCGTTCCACGAGTTCGAGACGCCGTTGGGGTACACGGCGATGACGCCTCGCTCCTCGGCATCGACGTTGAGGTCGGAGAAGAAGGACTGCTGCGCGGCGTTGGAGCCGAACCCGTGAAAGTTGAAGACCAGCGGTGTGGCCTCCGACCCGTCGTAGCTGCTGGGGACGAACATGTTGTAGTTGCGAGTCCGACCGTCGAACTCGAGCTGCAAGCCCACGGACTCACCCGTACGAACCGGGGCGTCCGGACATGCCGCGGGGTCACCGCTCGAGGAGGAATCTCCCTCGGTCGACGTTCCGGACGTCGCCGGGCCGCTCGATGGGGCAGTGCCAGTCGTGGTGCTGCCGGGGTCGGTCGTCCCTCCGGAACCCGCCGTGGGGTTCGCAGACGTGCTCGCCATTTCGGACGTGGTGCTCGACGCCTCGGTATCGGTCTGGGCAGTGTCGGCCGCGTCACTTTCGCCGCAGCCAACCGCGGCCCCAACGAGGCTCAATCCAACGACCAGTTTCGCAACACAGGTGCGCATCGGCAGAGGGTACCCCTCGAAGCTTCTTCGATGGAGTGCGCGGGGCGAACGCCGGACCTTTTCGGGTCGCCCAAGAACCGTGAGAATCTCGGGCGGACATGGAACGGTCCGAGATCGAAGCCAAGGTTCGCGCGATGTTCGACACGGTCGCATCCGGCTACGACCACCCGGGGAGTCGTTGGTTTGACCAGACCGCGCAGGCGATTGCCACGGCTGCGGCTCTCGTGGATGGCGAACAAGCGCTCGACGTGGCAACGGGGACCGGCAAAGTTGCGCTCGCCCTGTGCGGTTCTGCCCCGGGCGCTCAGATTGTCGGGGTGGACCTTTCGGAGGGGATGCTCAGCCAAGCCCGCAGCAAGGCCACGGCTGCAAGCGTCGACAACGCACAGTTCGTGCGATCGTCTTTCGAAGGGCTGGCCTTCGGAGAACGATTCGACGTGGTGACGTGCAGCTTCGGAATCTTCTTCGTGGAAGAGATGGCCGAAACGCTGCAGCGGTTCGCTGCGCAAGCCAAAGCGGGAGGCCGCATCATCCTCTCCACGTTCTCGCTGGGTTCGTTCTCACCGTTCAGCGAGGCATTCATCCGCCTGTACCAAGAGTTCGGCTTCGAGGCGGGACCTCGCCCCTGGCTGCGCGTTGGCTCCGCCGAACTGCTCGAGGGGCTCTACGAACAGGCGGGTCTGGGCGGGGCGACGGTGGTGGAGCACGACTTTGGCTTCGAGCTTCGGGACGAGAACGACTGGTGGGAGATCGTCTACAACGCCGGCTACCGCGGCATGCTCGAGCAGCTGAGCGAGGAGCAGGCGCCGCGCTTCAAGAAACAGCACCTCCGCGAAGTGCGAGAGCTGCTTGCCGAACAGGCCGATTCCCGCCTCGACGTGCGCGTCTTGATCGCCCAGGCGGTGAAGTAGCGGTCATTCGTTGTGCATGAACGCGCTGACTGCCACTCGCGGTGCTCCGACGACCGGGCGCACCGCGTGCTCGGTGCACTGGGAGCGAAAGAACACCATGCGATCGTTCAGTGGAGCGAGCATCCTCGAGCCCGCGTCTTCCCAGAGTTCGAGCTCTCCACCATCTCCGGCGTGCCAGTCGTTGGCGTAGTAGATCGCAGTTGCGCGGCGGCTCGAGGCGGAGGTCGTCGCGTCACGATGACGCGTGTATCCACGTCCTTCGTGATAGACGGCCACCTGGCATTCGAGGGTGCGGGCTCCGAGGTAGGCCGTCTCGTTGAGCGCCTGCATCAGGTCCTCGAAGAGGCTCACGACCGGGGCAAGGCCCTCGGGAAGATTCGCCGGGTCGAGCCACGCGATCTGGTCACCACGGATCTGGGTGTGCCGTGCTGCGTTGCGCCCGACTCCGGCGTCTCGGAGGGCCCCACTCTCGTCCATACGCAGCGCGGTCGCCCGAACGCGGTGGGCCGCGTTGCCTTCGAGCGTGTCGTCGAAATGGAGGGCGTCGCCTCGGCCCAGTGACGCGATGCTGGAATCCGTGAGGCCGGAGGCGAAGGCTTGGCGTCGCCCCAGGTTGTGTTCGGAATCCAGCCCCATGCATACGCGATGCGGCCGCCCCCGTCTCGGCTCCTGCTCGCACGCGCTGTCGCGCGGACACGTTCCTGCGTCTCCGGCGACCGCGCGCTGGTCGCGGATCCCGCAGAGAATCCTGTTTCGTGTACGAATTGATGCTCCACCGCGCCTGTGCGTCCAAGATGACCAGGGCGGTTCGAGAACATGCGCCGAGCAAAGCCAACGTCCGAGTCATCGGGGTGGGAGTGGAACTCCCAGGGCCCATCGACGCCCCAGCCGCCTCCGCGTCGGCCGGAGCCGCCTCGCCGTGGGTCCACCGAGGCTGTGTTGGCAGGGGTCGTGTTCCTCGTCGTCGCCGCGCTCGCCGTGACCGCGTACTTCGTCTTGAGCTCCGATGACAGCGCGGAGCAGGAGCCCGAGGAGACCCCAGCGGTCCCGGCGCCCCCGCCGACGGCCGCCGAGTCGGAGGCCGCAGCCGCGAAGGCGAAGGCGAAAGAGCGCGTTGCACCGTCCTTCGATCGGATCTCCTGGACCACGACTGCGCCGGCCACCCTGCAGGATCTCAGTCGCGACTGGTCGGTGCCGCGTGACATGTTGACCCAGCTCAACCCCGAGCTGCCCCCCAACAAACCGATCGAGGCCGGCGTTCCGGTGGTTCTGTATGCACAGACGCTGGGCGCGAGCTCATCGATCGGTCCGCCGAACGACGGGCGGCTCATTTGGGGCGTTCCGCTGCCCGAAGACGAGGCGTGGACGCTGCCCGAAGACCGGACCCGGGCCTTTGCGACCACCGAGACGATCGCTTCGGTCGTCGCGGGTTTTCACGCGTACGCCGACCGGTTCCCGGGGGCAGCTCCGATCGTGGTCGGTGATCTTTCGGCTCGGCGTGGCGGACGAATCTACGGCCACCAATCGCACCAGAGTGGCTTGGACATCGACATCCGGCTGGTCAAGGCCAGCGAGGGGGATGGCTTCGACGCCGAGCGCAACTGGTTCCTCGCCAAGTCCCTCATCGACGGCAGCGAAGTTCGAGCGATCTTTCTCAACCGCACCGAGCAGACCTGGCTGCGAGAAGCTGCCGAGGCCGACGTGGGTGCTGCATCCGCGGAGGAATACTTCGCGCTCATCCGCCACGAGCCCGGGCATACGATCCACATGCACGTTCGCTTCGCCTGTTCGAAGGAGGACAAGCGCTGCGTGGGGTACTCGCTGCCGGATACCGACGAGAAGGACCCGCCGAAGAAGGAGAGCAAGCTCCCCGGCGGCAAGCCGAGTGGGGATGCGTCGAAGCGGCCTCGTCTGATCCCCAAGAGTGGGGGCACGACCCCGAGCAAGAAGAAGACGAAGAAGAAAAAGAAGAAGGGGAAGAAAAAGAAGAAGTAGGGCGAGTACGACGGCCACGGGCCGTGCCCAACGGCCGGGCCGCCTCGCCGCTAGCTCACGCCGGTGTTCCGACGCTTGACCAACTGGTCTGGCGAGTCCCCCAAACGACTGCCGTTGGCAAAAACGGGACCCGCGTGTCCCGTGTGCGCTTTACCCGTTGGACACCTCGGGGAAGGCGAAGTATTCGCCAAGTCCGGGTATGTCCCGCACCGCGCTTCCGCGGGCGGAGCTGCTCGGGCTACCGGCTAAGAAAGATCAAGACAATGTCAGAAGGTACGATCAAGCGTCTCACAGACAAGGGCTTCGGATTCATCGAGATGGGAACTGGGAAGGACATGTTCTTCCACAACTCGAACGTCGAGGGCACCAGCTTCGAGCAGCTCCGCGAAGGCGACCGAGTTTCGTTCACCGAAGGTGAAGGACCCAAAGGTCCCCGCGCCGAGAACGTCCGCGTCCTCTAAATCGCTCGACGTCTTCGACGTCAAGACGGCTCCTGGCATGATGCTGGGGGCCGTTTTCATTGGGGGCGGTCCCAGCGGCCGAACGGCGCGATGGCAGCCTTCGGTCGAGCTCGATTCGTGTTGTGGATGCGGCTCCAGCTCGACGAGTCGGCGGATGAAGACGTGTTCGTCGGCTTCTGGAACTGGCGGCCGACCCTCGAGCTGATCCGCTCGTTCGGCATTCTCCCCGACGCACGGCTCGAGCACCTCACCCCGCGCGACGGTCCCGGAGTCGTCCGGCTCGACTCGGCGTCAGCGCCGCGGCCTGGGCTCGGGCCGAACAGCCGGCGCGACGTGCGGACCGGGAATCATGATGCCAAAGCATGGATTGCCGACAAGACCTTCGGCGGGGTTGAGCCGCTCGAAGTCGAGCATGGTACGTCCCCTGATAGATGGCGCGGTTTGGAGTCCAGAAGTCTGCTGCGGGGTTCCTGGGGGTTGTCTTGCTCGGATGCGTGCCGACCACCGAGCTCCCCGCGAGCGGGACGACGGGAGCGGAGCCGTCAAGCACGGGCGACCCATCAACGAGCACTGGTGATGTAACGACGAGTACGGTCGGAGTCGATGATTCGTCGTCGTCGTCATCGTCGTCGACCACGGAAGTTCCCGCTGTGTGTGGCGACGGCACGCTGGACGACGGTGAGGAGTGCGACGACGGCCCGGACAACGGCGAGAGCGCACCTTGCTTGCCGGATTGCATCGCCGCGTCGTGCGGCGACGGGAACGTGCAGGACGGGGTCGAGGCCTGTGACGACGGCAACGACGACGACACGGACGACTGCACGTCGGTGTGCGAAGCCGCAGCGTGCGGCGATGGTTCGATGCAAGGCGACGAGGAGTGCGACGACGGCGAGGACAACGGGGACTCGAGGGCCTGCAAGTCGGACTGCACGGCGGCAGTGTGCGGGGATGGAGTCATCTTCGCGGGGGAAGAACAATGCGACGACGCGAACGACGACAACAACGACGGCTGCAGCGAGCTGTGCTTGTTCACCGACTGCGGCGACGGTTTCTGGAATCCGGAGATCAACGAGGTCTGTGACGACGGCCCCGGAACGCCGGGCGACGTGTGCAACGACGACTGCCTCACCTGGGGTCAGTGGACCGAGACGTTCAACGGCAGCGGCAGCTCCAACGATCTGATCCAAGGGGTCGCGTTCGACAGCGCGGGGAACCCGGTCGTTGCTGGTGTGACCTTCTCCGACAACGGGAACGGTGACGACATCTGGGTACGCAAGTACGACGCGACCGGCAGCGAGGTGTGGACGCAGACGTTTCACGGCGTGACTTCGGACTTGGGGTACGGCGTTGCGGTCGCGCCCAACGACGATGTGTTCGTGGTGGGTTCCGTCTTCACGCTGACCGACAACCGCGATATCTGGGTTCGTCGCTACGCGTCCAACGGTACGCCCGGCTTCACCCGGACCCACAACGGTTCCGACGATGACGCCGACGAGGGGCGCGGGATCGCGGTGGATGCGGCCGGCAACCTCGGGGTCGTCGGCTACGTGACCCAGGGCTCGGACACCGAGATCTTCATCCGCAAATACTCACCCGCTGGCGCGACCCTGTGGACGGTGGTGGAGTCGAGTTCGGGCAGCGCGGATGACGAGGGGCACGGGGTCGCCTTCGACGCGACCGGGAACCTGATCGCGACCGGGTTCATCTCCGCCGGGGGCAGCGCCCAGGACGTCTGGGTGGCGAAGTACAACCCAGGCGGGGCCGAACTGTGGGCCCGCACGCATGCGGGATCGGGTGGCAGCAACGACGGTGGCGAGGGGGTCGCGGTTGATAGCACCGGAGACGTCGTGGTCGTGGGGTTCGAGGCCGTCGGTGGCCAGAGCGACAACGCCTGGATTCGCAAGTACGACCCCGATGGATCCGAGGTGTGGACCCAGACCTTCAACGGCCCCAGCGATGGCCGGGATCGTGCGCAGGGTGTGGCGGTGGCCGGTGCCGACGAGATTGTGGTGGTGGGGTCGACGGTCGCCGGTTCACAGTCCGACAACATCTGGGTCCGCCGCTACGACACTGACGGCAACGAGACGTACCCATGGGCGACCGAATACAACTCGCCGGGGTTCCTGTCCGACGTCGCAAATGGGGTTGCCGCGGACGAGGATGGAAACGTCGCGGTGGGCGGCTTCGAGACCCGTTCGGAGAACGGGGAGGCCCGCAACACCTGGCTTCGGTACGTGCTCTCGTGAGCGTGTAGTGTCTACGGGCATGCCTGATCGACCCGGACTCGTTGATGCGTACGTGCGCAGGGCTGTCCGCCAACCTCCGGCGCAGCCGCACCCGGTCCTGCTTCACCAACGAGGGGAGATCCGGCTCGGACCGGATCGTGACTGGATACCGTTCACCGCCGAGCAGCGGATTCAGACCACGACAACGGCGTTTGTCTGGCACGCTCGCTTCAAGATGGCGCCGTTGCTCACGGGCGTGGTCGAGGATGCGTTCGAAGACGGACGGGGGAGACTCGACGCCAAGATCTGGGGCGTGTTCCCGGTGGCGCACGGGCGGGGGCCCGAGGTCGATCGCGGAGAGGCACAGCGGTACCTCGCCGAACTCCCGTGGTGCCCGCTCGCGTTTTGGCACAATCCGGAGTTGCAGTTCGAGCAGCTCGACGAATCCACCGTCCGGGTCTGGGTGTTCGACGAGGCAACCTACGTCGACCTGGTGTTCGACGATGCAGGCGACATCGTGGCCGGTCGGACGCGGACGCGGAGCCGAGGGGACACCGTCGAACCGTGGGAAGGCGTGTTCTCGGACTACCGTGACTTCGGCTCGATTCGCGCACCTGCGCGCGGCCACGTCGCTTGGAATCCACCCCAGGGGGAGTTCGAATACTGGCGGGGCGAGGTCACCGACCTCGAGTTCGAAGTCGGCTGAGGAGGCCGAACTCCACCGCCGCACCCAGGACCGAAGGGCGCGTTAGGCTCGTATCCCATGGCACGCGTTCCACACGAAGCTGTCGCCCGCAATGGTGCATGGCTCGTGTTGCCCCCGCTGGCCATCAGCCTTGGTCTTTGGGGAACACTACCCCCGGCATTCGGGTCCGAGAGCTTTGGCCGCGGAGTCCCGGGGTGGCTGAGCCTGTCGGAGAACGTCGTACGCGTGCTCGTGTTCGCGACTCCGAGCGCTCTGTTCTTCGGCGCATCGAGCAAGGGGCAACGTGCGGGATGGGGGCTCTACGCGGCCGGCCTCTGCCTGTACCTGGCAAGCTACCTGTTGTTGGCCGCGTGGCCAGAAGGAACGTGGGGGACAAGCCTTCTGGGGTTCACCGCGCCGGCTTGGACGCCAGCGCTGTGGCTGATCGGTGTGGCCCTCGTCTGTCAGGATTCCTGGCTCTGGGCACGTTGGAGGTGGTGGCTGTACCTCGTGCCGACCACGACCTTCCTCGTGCTTCACGTGGCCCACGCAACGTTCGTCTGGTCCCGTGCCTAGACCATATGGAGTGACCGGCTCGAAGTCGTCAAACTGGGGTTCTCAAACAACCTCAAACCGCGGGTTGGCCCAGAAGGGTCAGAGCCGCACACGACTTCGAGCCGGTCACTCCATATGGTCTAGGGGATGGTTGGCGCCTTGGCGTCGCCGGTCTCGGGACGCAGGCTCGCGGTCGCCTGCGAACTTCGGCACACTCGGGTCTCCATGACGTCCAAAGAGCCTCCGTTGGACCGCGATGCACTCGAAGCGCTGACCGAGTCGACGCTTGGCCACTACCAATCGCGGGCCGAGAGGTTCTGGGAGGGCACCCGTGATCATGACGTCAGCCAGAACCGCGACGCGCTGCTTCGGCATCTACGCGCGGACGGCCCGGCGAGGATTCTGGACTTTGGATGCGGCCCCGGACGCGATCTCATCGCCTTCGCGGCGGCGGGGCACGAGCCGGTCGGGTTGGACGGCGCGGAACGCTTCTGCGAGATGGCGCGCACGCACTCCGGGTGCGAGGTGCTGCACCAAGACTTCCTCGCGCTCTCACTTCCCGATGCGCGGTTCGACGGCGTCTTTGCAAACGCCTCGCTCTTCCACGTGCCGACCCAAGAGCTGCCCCGAGTCCTCTCGCAGCTGTGGGCGACCCTGCGTCCGGATGGGGTGCTGTTCGCATCCAATCCGCGCGGCGACAACCACGAGGGGTTCAACGGTGCCCGCTACGGCAGCTACCACGACCATTCGCGCTGGCAAGCGCTTGTGACCGCGTGCGGCTTCGTCGAGCTCGAGCACTACTTTCGTCCGCCGGGGCGGCCGAGGGCCGAGCAGCCCTGGCTCGCGACCGTGTACCGCAAGCCGCGGGTGTAGTGCCGAGGGCTATGGCCGCGCAGCGGGTTCATCCCGGTGGTGGAAAAAACACGGGCTCGTCGTCGGGGCGCCAGGGCGGCGACTTGTGCATGCAGCGTTCAAACAGGGGCGAAGCACACCACCGCTCCAGCCACCGCCGCGTGTTCGGGAACGGGGCGTGTTGCCAGTAGTCCTTGTCGACGCCGGCGAACTGCCTCACGAAGGGGAAGAGCGCGACGTCAGCCCGGCGAGCCCGATCCCCGGTGAGGTACGCATGCTCGACGAGACGAGTCTCGAGACGGGCGATGTACACCGCGGCTTGATCTCGCTCGTGATGGGCATCGAGGGTTTCATCCCGCGCCGAGTACTTGTAGCGATCGAGGTGATGCTTGAACGGGCCGTCGTTGTCTCGCAACAGCGCGGCCGCCTCTTCCTGGGGTTCTTCGGTCCACAGCAGCGGGTCCCGCTCTCCCAGCGCCCAGTTCATGACATCGAGGCTCTGATCCAGGACGCGGTCCGGCAGGACCACGACCGGCACCGTGCCCTTCGCCGAGGCCTCGAGCATCGCCGATGGCTTGTCCCGCAGCAGGATTTCTCGAAGCTCGCAGCGGACCTCGGCGGCTGCGAGCGCCATGCGAGCCCGAATCGCGTAGGGGCATCGACGGAAGCTGTAGAGAATCGGTGTCACGCCGGCAGCACCGATCACGACGGCGGTACGGCGCCCACGGGACTCGCCGGCTTACCTTCGGGGGTGAACTCGACCTCACGCTGCATCAACACTTCGCTGTCGCGAAAGCGGCTGACCGTGATCCGGACCCGCGGCGCCGTCGCGTCGTCGATCGGTTTGACCACGACGCTGTGCGACTGCGGTTGGCGGGGTGGAACGAACCCGGACCACTGGGATCCCCCCTCGACCAGCCACATCTCGTCGAGCGCGACGTCGAGCGCGAGCTTGTCCATCTCCTCGGTTCCGACCGCCTCGAGCTTGAAGGTCAGTTCGGACTCGGTCCCCGGTCGATCGAGCAGCGCAATCTTGACCCTCACGGTTCCGGTGTCGTCCGAGACCGTTTCGCTGCCCAAGTCGAGCGGCGATGTGGACGGCTTGTCACAGCTGCTTGTCAGGGTGAGCGCGGCGAAGGCCAGCGCCGTGCAGGCGTGGACGCGAATGGTTCGGAGCACGTCCGGAGTCTACAGGGTCGTCGGAGTGTTCGCGGGCCCCCTCGACAGCGTCACGGGTGCGCGAGCCTTCAGAGACGGTGTGCGGTTGATGGGTTGGCGCTCTCGGGGCGGGGCTTTTCGTTGAGTTCGCGTTCCAGGAAGAATCCCATCGCGGTCCTCAGCACCACGATCGCGCCCAGGCTGGCCAAGGCCTCCATCGAACGGCTCACGACCGAGCCGATCACGTCTGAGGCGATCATGAATTCGAGGGCGACGAGGATGTAACCGCCGAGGCCCCGGCGGGCTTCTTGGATCCGCGTGGTGCACTCGTGACCGCCGAGGCGTTGGGCTTCGATGCCGACGTACATGATCAGGAACTTGATCGCGCCGAGCAGGACGATCGCGATCCCGATGAGGTCGATGAGCTCCGCGATCAGGGACAATGCCGGGTGAAAGACTTCCATGAGGAGCGACCCCTCGTCCGATGGTGGCCGAGCTCTGGACGTTACAAGGCGCGTCAGCCGCAGGCCTCTTCGTTGGCCGACGGTCAGCTCTCGTCGATGGACTTGAGGATCACGTCGATCAGCTCCTGTGGCACGGCCTCCGATGCCGGGCCCTCCGGCGGCTCGGCCAGCAGCTTGTGGCCGAGTTCGATCGCTCGGCGATAGCGCGCGATGTAGGGGCGGCACTCCGCACACATGCGTACGTGGATCTCGAACCGGATCCGCGTCGCGAACGGCAACGACCCGTCCAGGTAGTCGTCGAGGAACCTCTCGACGTCCTTGCAGGTCATCATCTCTTGTTGTCCTCCTTGTCGCCGGCGACACCCATGGCGGGCTCGAGCAGACGCTTGAGCGCCGCTCGGGCCCGGTGGAGCCGGACTCTTGCGGCGCTCTGCGTGATGCTGAGTTCGCGGGCGGCATCCGCGGTGGTCTTGCCCTCGATGTCTCGGATGAGGACGATTTCCCGATGCCCCTCAGGCAGATGGGCGATCGCATCTCGTACGGCAGTTCGGGTCTCGGCCCGCTCGAGAAGGACCTGGGCCTCTGCCGGAGCCGGTCCTTGCGACTCGACACGGCACCCTCGTTCGTCGAACGTCGGCTGCAGGTCTTCGAGCGCTTCCTCGGGGCGCCGACTTCGCTTCCGCACGCGTTCGAGCGCCACGTTCACGAGAATTCGATGCAGCCAGCTCGAGATCTTCGCTCGTCCTTCGAACTGACTTCGCGAGCGGTAGGCGAGGAGAAATGCCTCTTGAACGCAGTCGTGGGCGTCCGCCTCGGAGTCCGTCAGACGCCGAGCCGTTGCAAGCAACCGACCGGTGTACTGCTTGACGACCTCCGCGAACCTCTTGGGGTCCGAGAGTCTTGCCGGCCCCGTCACGGCCGGCGCGCTACCCTGAGGGGCCACTACGGGCAGCCTAAACGCTACCCTCGACGCGGGCTACGGCCGGATTGAAGTTCGGGCTGTACGGCTCATTGCCACCGGGGTGACGACATTTAGTTGGCCTCGACCCTGGGCGTTTGGGTGTAACGCCCAGGCACGGAATGGCGTCCCAGAGACCAGGACAGGAAATGACTGGGTTTCCAAGCTACGAGGCGTCGATCCCTTCCCTGACGACCGAGCAGATGGTCGAGGTGGATCGACTGATGATCGAGGAGGCGGAGATCAGCCTGCTCCAGATGATGGAGAATGCGGGCCGGAATCTCGCCCACCTCGCCCGGATTCGTTTCCTGGGAGGCGAGCCTCGCGGCCGGGCGGTGACGGTGCTCGCGGGCACGGGGGGAAACGGGGGCGGCGCGCTCGTCTGCGCGCGACGGCTCCACAGCTGGGGCGCCGCGGTGAGGGTCGTGGTGCGGTCAGCTGACGAGAGCTTCGCGTCGGTGCCAGCGCACCAGCTTCGGGTTGTTCGGAGGATGGGCATCGAGGTGGTCGGCCCGGACGAGGTCGTCGCGCACCCGGAGCCGGAGCTGATCGTGGACGGCGTGATCGGCTACTCGCTGCGCGGAGCCCCGCGTGGGCCTGCCGCGTCGCTCATTCGCTGGGCAAATGCAGCGGGTGCTCCGACGCTGAGTCTGGACGTGCCCTCCGGCATCGACACCACCACCGGGGTCGCTCACGACCCATCGATTCGTGCCGCGGCGACGATGACCCTTGCGCTTCCGAAGCAGGGGCTTCGTTCCCCCGGGGTTGTGCCCCAGGTTGGTGAGCTCTACCTTGCGGATATCAGCGTGCCGCCGGAGCTCTACGCGAGCCCATCCTTGGGCCTGGCCGTGCCGCCGATCTTCAGCACCTCGGACATCGTGCGCCTCCCCGCGCCGTCGGCCTGAAGGGGGCTCATCCCGCGCTCGATGCGCTCTCCTGCATTTTGTTTGATCGCTGGCCGGGACCCCTCGCCTCTACGATGATGAGGATGTTGGCGGGCGCAGCGATATCGAGCGGGGTGGGGGCCTCCGCGCCCGATCCGAACCGACCGGTGTGGGCGGATGTTGTGCCGGCAGCGGCCGCTGGGAGTTCGCAGGACGTCCGCACACTGCTGCGGGTGATCGGCCCTCGGGTGCTGGGTGCGGTCCGTCGGGTGCTTGGGTTCGGTCCGCTCGCGGCGGATGCGGAGGACGTCACGCAGGAGACGTTGATCGCGGTCCTTCGCGCGCTCCCGACGTTGCGAGAGCCCAACCGAGTGCTCTCGTTTGCGTCGCGCACAGCCGTGCGAAACGCACTGAGGCATCGGCGACGCGGTGAGAATCTCGCCAAGACGGTGACGATCGACCACGCCGAGCGGTTGTCAGAGCCGCACAAAGATCCGGATGCGCGTCTGGTGGCGCACCGGCGCGCGACGGTGCTGCTGTCTCTGCTCGACGAACTCCCCGACGCGCAGTCTGAGGCGCTCGCGCTTCAGGTTTGCCTCGGCCACTCGCTCGAGGAGGTCGCGGAGATCATGCAGTGCCCGGTCAACACCGTACGCAGCCGGGTACGCCTTGGGCGTGAGGCGCTGGCGCTGAAGCTCGAGAAGCGCGCTGGGCTGCGCGACAAATTGGAGGTGGAGCATGTCTGAGATAGGGACCGAAGAGGTCGAGGGGTTGTTCGATTGTGGCGACGCCTTCGAGGAACTCGGGGCGGCACAACCCGGAGATGCCGCACTGCTCGAGCGGGCGATCGGGAACTCGATGGCGGCCGTGCCAACGGCCACCGCCGTGACGGCTTCGGCGGGGATGAGTACGGCAAGCTGGTTCGCCATCCTGGCCGCCGTGATCGGGCTGGTCGTCGTCATCGCCTGGCCGTTCGGTGACAAGGGCGAGGACTCACCGGCTCTCGAGTCCGCCCCCGTGGTCATCGAGGCCGAAGCCTCTGCCGCCGCCCCCGACCGGCGAACCGAGCTGGTTCCGACTGCGCCCAGGGGCGGTGCCACAGATCCGCCCACGCCAGCGGTCCGGGACGAGCCCGCGGCCGTGGCACAGCCGCCGGTGACCCCGCCTGCGCGTGTGAAACGCACTGCAGCCCAGCTGCTCGAGCAGGCCAACGCGGCCCGTAAAGAAGGTCGAGCTGCTCGCGCGCTGACGTTGTACGGCCAGCTCTTCAAGGCGTTCCCGCGCAGTCGTGAGGCGCAGACCGCCCGCGTCTCCGCCGGTCGCCTGTATCTCGAACGCGGCAAGCCCAAAGCGGCTCTTTCGCAATTTCGAAAGTACCTCTCGGCGGCGCCGCGCGGTAGCCTGGCCGAAGAAGCTGCAGCCGGGCGTGCGACAGCGCTGGGCCGGTTGGGACAAACTGCAGCCGAACGCGACGCGTGGACCGAACTACTCGACAAGCACCCAGGGTCGGTGCATTCGGCTCGCGCCAAGAAGCGTATCTCCGAGCTGTCTTCGGATTGATCGCGGTTGCGGCAGCTGGGGGGGCGTCGCCGGCACACGCCGCGCCCGACCCGGCAGAGGCGACCTCCACCCCGGCGACGCAGACCGATCCGGTCCGAGTCGTCGTTGCAGGGACGCCGAAGCGGCGCGGCCGGGTGCGTCCGCTGGTCTCCGAGCTGCTCGAGCCCCTGGGCCCTCCGCTCGAGGTCGTCGAGCAGGACGCCTTGCCGCTGCAGTCGGTCTTGTGGGCGCGGGACCCTGAGCCTACGACCGCGTTCGTGTGGATCGACCTCACCGGATCGGAGGGCGCGGCGATCTTCATCGCCGACGGTGGCCGGGAGCGCGTCTTGGTGCGCTCGGTGCCGTTCACTGCCCTCGATGAGGCCGCCCGCGAGCAGATCGGACAGATCGTGCTGAGCAGCGTCGAGGCCTTGGTCGCGGGGGCCGAGATCGGGATCTCGCGCACTGCCGCGGCGGAAGAGCTGGGCATCGTGGAGCCGGAGCCGGAGCCGGAGCCGGAGCCGGAGCCGGAGCCGGAACCCGAGCCCGAGCCCGAGCCCGAGCCCGAGCCCGAGCCCGAGCCCGAGCCCGATCCCGAAGGGGAACCCGCGGCGTCGAGCGTGGTCGTACTCGCCGGTGGTGGCTACCGAGTCCAACCATGGTCCGGTCGCGCCGGGCCGATGCACGGCCCTGCAGTTGCCGGGTTCGTATGGTGGAAGGGCTGTCTCTTATACACATCTCCGAGCCCACGAGACCTCTCTACATCTCGT
>CAJXVA010000185.1 GCA_913061055.1 uncultured Pseudomonadota bacterium | reverse complement strand
TACGAGATGTAGAGAGGTCTCGTGGGCTCGGAGATGTGTATAAGAGACAGGGTCCCCTCGGTGTCGCCACCGGAGCTGGTCCCAAGCGTGTCCGAGGTTTCCGGGTTTCCGTAGGCTTCGCCGACGGGTCCGGTGCTGACATCAAAGGTGCTGGTGCTGCCACTGTCGTCGGTGGTGGACGAGGTGGGCTGCGCCGTGGTGCTGCTGGTGTCACCATTGCCCATCGTCTCGCTGGTGTCGTCCGAAGCGGGACAGCCTGCGAGCGTGAGCCCCATCAGCATGGCGCCCGCGGTCCGGCCAAGCACCTTGCCGCCGCTACGAACCGTGGCGCCGCAGTGAGGGCACCCGGCGTCGCGGACCAGGACGTGCGTAGAACAGGACGGGCAAACGATAAGCGGACCAGCCATGCCCGACATTATCGCATCCGTGTCAGCCCGTCGCGGGCGCACCGTAGTCGGGGCTAATTCCCGTGCTTCCGGTCTCTGTACCCGAATTCGAGTCTGTGCCACCCGTACTCGCGTCCGTATCCGTGTCGGTGTCCGTGCCCGTATCGGTGCCTGTTCCCGTCCCGCCAGTCGTCCCATCGGTGTCCGGTCCGGTCGTATCCGGAGGACCTGATTCGTCCCCCGAGCCGCTCTCGGTCGGCGGCACGCCGTACGCAGAGCCCGACGACATCGTCGTGGCCGGACCGCTGCTCGAAGACCCACTCGCGGAGGATGACGCGTCCGTCCCCGGAGTCGTGTCCGTGGCCGAGGAGGAAGCCCCTTCGTCCTCCGACTCCGGTGCCGGGCAACCGGCGAGCGTGAGGCCCATGAGGACCGCAGCGGCCGTCCGCACGACCGGCCCGCCGTTCGAACTCAGATCGGCACCGCAATGCGGGCAACCGTGCTCGTCACGACGGACGTACACAGAACAAGATGAACACGCTATCAAGGCCATAGTGACAGCGTAGCAAACGGCCCCCGCCGTGGGCCACTATTCGCCGGTTGTGGGTACGCCGTAGTCGGGACTGATGCCCGTGCTGCTCTCGGTCCCGTCGGTATCGGTCTGCGGGCTGCCCGTATCGGTCCCCGTCGACCCGTCGGTGTCGGTGTCGGTGTCAGTGTCGGTATCGGTATCGGTATCGGTATCCGTGTCCCCGCCCGTACCTGTGTCGCCCGTCGACCAACCTGTGCTCGAGTCTCCCCAGCTGGTTGCCGCGACTCCATAGTCAGACTCCGAGGCGAGGGTCGTGTACTCCGGGGTCGTGGTCTCACCACCCGTCGTCCCCGCGTCCGTCTCGCCGGATTCAGGGTCTGCGGCAGGGCAGCCCGTCAGCGACAACCCCATCAGCACAGCTGCCGCGGTGCGCTGAAGTCCCCCGGCTCGCGCCTCGATTTCGGCGCCGCAATGGGGACAACGCGAGTCGCCTCGCCGGACGTGCGAAGAACAAGAGGGACACGCTACCAAAACCATGGCCGAACGGTAGCAGGCCCCTTCGAGACGTCGAGGCTATTCACCCGATGTGGACGGAACGCCGTAGTCCGGGCTGATGCCGGTACTGCCAGTACTGCCCGTGTCACCCGCGCCCGTGCTTGTGCCGTCGGTGTCAGTTTCTTCGCCGGTGGAGCTCGAGGCAGTCCCTGAGCTGCTGCTCGAGTCGGTGCCTCCGCTCGTCGAATCCGATCCCTCCGTCGTCCCCGTGCCGTCACCCGTCGTCGAGCCGGCACTCGGATTCATCGTGTCGGTTGTCGGAACGCCGTATGCGGCCGAGCTCGACACCGAATCCTCCGTCTCATCGTTGGCCGGACATCCGGCAAGGGTCAGGCCCATCAACACCGCCGCAGCCGTCCGCGCCACGGGATTGCTCCTCGCATCGAGTTCGGCACCGCAGTGCGGACAGCCGTTCTCTTCGCGATGTACGTACAAAGAACACGAAGGGCACGCAGTCAAAGCCATACCGACACGGTACCAGGGGTGCCGCCACGACTCACCTGTCGTCGGCACGCCGTAGTCGGGACTGATTCCGGTGCTGCTCGTACCGCCGCTCGTCCCGTCCGTATCGGATTCCCCGCCTGTGGACGAGGAGCTGCCGGAGGTGGCGGCGCTCCCGGTGACCGTGGTGCCGTCGTCGCCCGCCGTCGAACTCGTGCCTTCTCCCGTCGTCGTGCCGGTGTCGCCGCCGGTCGCAGAGTCGGTTTCGGTGCCTGTCGTGGCCGTGAGTGCGACACCGTACTCCGGCTCGATCTGACAGCTGGCGAGCGCTAAACCCACCAACACCGCCCCGGTGGCCCGACCCATCGCGCGACCGAGTTCCGAGCGGACCTCACTCCCGCAGTACGGGCATTGCGACTCGCTCGCCTTCACGTGCACCGCGCAGGACGAACAGGCAACCAGTCTTCCACCCATGCAATCAGCCTACGGCATGGTATGAGCGGCCGGTGAGCGATTCTCTCGGACCTTGTCTACGAGGAGTCCTGCTGGCCATGATCGTCGCCGACGAAGACGTCGATCCCGACGAAGTGGCTGCGGCCGAACAGGCGTACGACGAGTTCACCGGACAAGCGCTCCCCGACGGCGAGCTGGCTCGGGATGCCGCCGAAGCTCGGTCCCAGGGCCGGAGTTCACAAGAAGTCCTCGGGTGTCTGCCAAGCGACCTCGAGGCGGACGCGCAGGCCAAGGTGCTCACCGCCGCGTTCCGAGTCGCGAGCGCGGACGGGTTCGTGCTCGAGGAAGAAGACGACCTGCTGCGCGCCGTCGCCAAAGCCATCGGTATGGACGACGACCAGGCACGAACCGTGCTCAACGGCTTGATGAGCTAGAGCAGCGAGCACGAGCACGAGCCCCGCAGGGCGAACGTTTGGGGTGGAGAAGACTAGCCCGCCGGAATCGTTGCGCAGCCGAAGATGATCGAGATCTCGGCCTGGGCGAAACCTTGGATCTTGGTGCAGGTCTGCGGGCAAACGGTGATGACCGAGGGTGCGTTCGGATCGTCGTAGTACCAGCCATCGGCCACGCCCCCGCAAAGCGATGGGTCGTCGACACGCCCGATCTGAAGCGTGCCTCCTTGGCCGTCATCGAACTCGATGTTCACTTCGTCCTTGTCGAATTCCTCGCCTGCCGGAGGCTCCGGGACCTCCCAGCTGCACGAGAGCGTCGCACCGCCGATCACCTGCTGCGCCACCGCTTGAAAGATCGGCTGGAACTGCTGTTCACACAGGTTGCCCTCGACCCCGCCCGTTGTCGCGATGAGCTGCTGATAAACGGTTCCCTGATCGGCGGCGAGTCCACAACACGTGGTCCCATTGAGACAGGCCTGGATCAAATCCTCCGGTGCGATGATTCCGTGGAACTTGAACTCGGACAGATGGGGAGAGAGCCCTGCCATCTGCGAGATGAACTCCGGCGCGCCGAGGTCCGAGTTGTCGTCGGTGACGACCACGATGTGCGTGACCGCCGTCTGGCGTAGGTACTGGCTGTACTCCGGGTAGTGCGAGATGATCTGCTGCAACGCATCGTTGCTGCCGACCGAGGCTCCGATGTGAACGAAGTCCGGGGCGTTGTTGTCCTCGGCGGGACATCCGCCGGAGCCCAGCGGCGGGTCGATACACACCCCGGCGTCGGAGGTTGGGTAGGCGGAGATCAACACGATGTGCGAGTCGATGTTCGCGGCGCCGATCTGCACCGAGAACGAGTTCATCTGTTGCTGGACGAAGTCGGCTTCTGCTGACATCGAACCGGAGTTGTCGACAACCACGATGATGTCCTGCGGCTTGGGTCCAACGTCGGCTTCGTCGACGAGAGATTCACAGCCGTCCGGGCCGCCCTCATCACCTGCACTCATCGCCTCGACATCCAGCTTCAGACCGGTGCCACCGTCATCGAATCCGCCGGAGGTCGAGTCATCGTCCCCGCCCTCATCCCCGGTCACGCCACTGATTCCGGTCAGTCCGGTCTGGGTGAACGTACCCATCTCGCGAGCGTCATCGTCGCCGCAGCCCAGCAAGGCCGCGAGCAACACCAAACTCGTGCACTCCATCTTCCCCATGATCCCCACCGATGTGGAGGTGCGTGGCGGGATGAAGAAGGTTCCCCGGATCAGCGAGATCCGGTGCGAAGCAGGGCTGCAATCGCCGAGACGAACTCCGGCGGCATTGCGCGATGCATGTCGTGGGTGGCGTCTGGGTGGCTGTGCACCTCAATCCCCAACCCTGCGTATCGCTCGCGATCCGCGGCGCGAAAATACGGCGAGACGCGCGGGGCAAACACCCGGACCTCGGACGGATCGAGCCTCGCCACCACCGGCCACAGGTCTTCTTCGATGCTCGCCGAGCGATAGCCAGCCAAACGCTGGCGATCGAAGTCCCACGTGAATCCTTCATCGTCGCGCTTGACGCGACTTCGGATCCACTCGCGCAACGCCTCTCCCATCATCACCCGGTCGAACACCTCCATCAGCTCCGGCTCACTCGCCGCTCGCTGGGGGGCCGCACACATCGCTCTCATGAACGGCGACAGCGGCGAGCGTCGCTCGAGCACGGCCCCCGGTGGGGCGTCGAGCAACACCAACGATCCCACCCGGTCCGGGAACCGATCGAATGCACGCAACGCCACTCGACCCCCCATCGAGTGCGCGATAACCGGCACGCGAGCGCGGATCCCATTCTCGTCGAGCCAGGCGATCAGGGCATCGGCCATCGTCGAGAGATCAGCGAACTCCGGCAGCTCCGGCGAGTCCCCGTGCCCCAATAGGTCGGGCAAATACGCGCGGGTTCCCTCATCCACAAGACGCTCCGCGAGCGGCTCGAGATCGGCGCACGACGCGAAGAAGCCGTGGAGGAACACGAGCGGCTGCCCGCCCTTGCCCAGTTCACGATGCGCCAGCACCTACGCACGCATATCATGCGATCTGAGCCAATTCCTGGTAAACGGTGCCATGCCGCTCGAGCTGTCGAACCAGGTGCACATCATCACCGGGGCAAGCCGCGGAATTGGTCTGGCAACGGCGAAACTCGTGGCTCAGGCAGGCGGCCTCCCCGTGATGATCGCCCGCTCGCCCGAGCAGATCGGCACCGAGGCCGAAGCCCTGCAGGCCAGCGGACACAAAGCCGAGGCCTACCCCTTGGACATCACGGACCCAGATGCGTGCAAAGCGATGGTTCGCCACGTCCGCGACACCCACGGGCGCGTCGATGGTCTGGTCAACAACGCCGGCACCAACATGGTCGCCAACCTGCTGATGTGCAAAGAGTCGACTTGGCAGCCCATGTTCGACGTGAACGTGTTCGCGGTCATCCGGCTCACGCAGCTGTGCCTCAAGCCGATGGTCCGGGCGAAGTACGGCCGGATCGTCAACGTGTCCTCGGTCGCGGCCAAGCTGGGCGCGCCCTACAACACCCTGTATTCCGCCTCGAAATCCGCGGTGGACGGCTTCACCCGGTCCCTGGCGATCGAGGTGGCCAAACTCGGAATCACGGTCAACGCGGTTGCCCCCTCGCAGGTCAACACCAAGCTGATGCGCGACGGCATGGCGGTCCGCGGCAAGATGGGTGGGCTCGACGCGGACGCGGTCATCGAGGGGATCGCGGAAGGCAACCCCATGGGACGCATCCTGGAGCCCGAAGAGGTCGCAGGAACCATCCTGCATCTGCTATCGCCGGGGTCGGGTTCGATCACCGGGCAGTCCTGGAACGTCTGTGGCGGCGTCGCCTTGGGGCTCTGATGCTGCTCGCAGCCCGTACCCCCGAGGAGCTCGTTCGTGTTGCGGCCACCGACGGCTATTCGCTCACCTACCGCGCCTGGCGTCCCGCTGCCGAGCCGCGCGCCACGATCATCTTGTTCAACGGGATCATGAGCCACTCGGGATGGTTCTTCCCGCTCATCGACGCCCTCACCGACGCCGGGTATGCCGTCATCGGTGCAGACCGCCGAGGCTCTGGGCTCAACGAGGAAGCGCGGGGCGACGCGCCATCGGGAAAGGCCATCCTCGACGATGCGCTCACGATCATCGACCACAGTGTCCCCGATGGACATCCGATCGTCCTCGCGGGCTGGTGCTGGGGCTCGATTCTCGCCCTGAATCTCGTGCGACCCCTGGGGGAGCGGGTTCAGGCGCTGGTCCTGTTGACGCCCGGGTTGTTCCCGACCGCACGAGTCGTCCAGGCGGCCCAGCAGACTCAGGCGGCAGCGGCAGATGCGGCCGAGGATGAGCCCGCCGTCGAGACGCCGATCGCCGAGACGATGTTCACCACGGGTCCCTACTTGGACGCGTTCGTTCGGCCCGACCCGTACAAGCTGCTCAAGCTCACCCCCCGCTTCTTCGCGCACACGAAGAAGCTCGGCATGGGTGCCACCATGGCGCTCCGCAAGCTCTCGCTGCCCACGCTGTTGCTGCTCGCGGACGACGACGAGGCCACCGACAATGCCCTGGCAGAGGCCGGCATGGCCAAAGCTTCGAGGGCATCGATCACCCGCCGTCGTGCTCCCGGAGCGCACGGCATGCAGTTCGACGCCCCCGATGTCGTGACCGACGCGATGCTGTCCTTCATGGACAGCGTGCTCGGGAGCTGACGCGCCCCCCAACACAACTCGACCGCGCGATCAGCCCCACGGCATGATACGGACGTCGCCAGGAGCGTCGGTCCAACCGATCTCCTCGTTGATCCACTTCTTGGCCTGGACGAGCTTGCCTTCCTTGTGGGTGGAGAACACGTTGGTCATCCAGTTCGCGTCGTCGCGCTCGGGGTAGTCCCCGCGATAGTGAGAGCCGCGGCTCTCTTTGCGCATGTCGGCAGCACCAATGATCGCCTCGGCCACATCGAGCAGGTTGCGGTGCTCGAACGCCAACGCGAGGTCGAGGCCTTCGGCCAACGCCAGATCCGTCGCGAGACGCTCGCGTTCCTCGTTCACAAACTGGAGTGCTCGGGCGAGTCCCTCGGCATCCTTTTCGACGAGTAGCTCTTTCCACATCGTGCGTTGAAGCGCCGGCTTGAGGTCTTGGGGGCGCTTGGTGCCCTTGGTCTCCCGCATCTTCCGGACCGGACCCTCGATGAGGTGCTCGAGCAGAGATGCGGTGACCGAGCCCGCATCGGGGCGTTGCTTCGCGGCCTCTGCAGCTGCAGTGCCAGCACGCCACCCAAACACCTGCGAGCCACCGAGCATCGTCCCGCCGAGGCGGTCGGCACCTTGCCAGCCCATCGTCTCCCCAATCGCGAACAGGCCCTGGACGGTGGACGAGTGGCACTGCTCGTTGACCCGAACGCCGCCGTTGGACGTGTGGTGGAACATCTGCACCTGCACCAAGTCTTTCTTGATGTCGATGCCGAGGTCGCGCATGAACTTGTCGAACACCTCGGGCTGAAAGCCCCGCTCGCCCTGCGAGAGGTCCAAGAACACGCCGTCGTTCGGGGTTCCGTTCCCTGCGAGCACTTCGTTGTGCATCGCGCGGTCGAGATGGATCCCGGTATCCCGGCAGGACGCCGGCCAGTGATACGCCTTGTCCTTGGAGACCTGCTCGAGGGTGATGCCCTCGGGCAGGTACTTCTCGATGAAGGACTCGCCGTGGCCGTTGTACATGCGGAACGGCTCTTCCATCTCGTACAGCATCACCATGGCCTGCACCGGATAGACCGACGCCATGCCCTGCTGCATGAACTCCATGTTGAACAGCTCGGCACCGCCGCGCATCGCCATCGCGTAGCCATCACCGGTGTTGCCCGGAGGGTTGAACGAGTACTGGAAGAGCTGACCCACGCCGCCGGTGGCCAGGATGACGGCGCCGGCGTGGATGACAAACGGCTCGCCGTCATCGCGCACACCGACGACGCCTTGCACCCGACCGTCCTGCACGATCAGGTCGACCACATTGGCGCCCTCGAGCACCTCGGTGCCGGTGCCTTCGATGACCGCCTTTTGGATCTGGACGATGTTGTTGGTGCCCTTGGTCTTCTCGTTCGCGGGCATCGTCGCGAGCATCTTGCTCTCGAACTCCATGCCCATCTTGCGCAGCCGCTTCGTCGCCTCGGAGACCTCGTCCACGAAGATCTGACACAACGCCGGGTCGCTGGTCCCCAGTCCCATCTGAACCATGTCGGCATGCACCAACTCGGGCGGGTTGAAGAAGCCGCCCTTGGGTCCGACCGTTCGGATCGTCCAGAAGTCGGCCATCGGGTTCGACGTTGCTCCCGCGCCGCGCTTGCCGGGCACGCCGAAGCGGCCTTTGACCGCCATCATCGTGCGCGCGCCACCTTGGTGAGCGCTGATCGTGGAAGCGGTCGCGGCACCGCCACCGCCAACGACGAGGACATCGGTTTCGTAGGTCTGCATGTAGAGCCGTCGACGTTTTACAACGCCGGGGACACGACGATGTCATCGATCAACAGGTCGGGCGCGACTGGGCCGTTGAACTCCTCACTGACCCACGCATCCACCGTCATCCGACCGCCTGCGCCCTGGAGGCTGAGGGCGGTGTCCGTGCTCTCCACCATCCAATCCACCGGTTCAGGCTCGCCAACCGGCCAAATCTTGGCCTGAAGCAGGGATGTGGCGGGGTCCAGCTGGGTCACGCGGTAGCGCATGCGATACTCCACGTCGGCCTCGACCGTCGCGGGCTGATGCCCGAGCTGTTGCTCGATGCCGCCAACTTCCCGCCACACACCGATGCCGTGCGGGTCTCGGAACGACTCTGCAAAGGCCGAATAACCGCGCCCCGGTGGCGTCGTGTCCAACAGATAGCCCCCGTTGTGCCGGGTGTACAGCCCGATGCCCTGGGACTCGACTCCCGTGAACATGAACGTGAGTGACACGTCGGGCTCGGCGCACGGGAGCTGCCGGACCATGCGACCGAGCGAGTAGTCCGTGAGCAAAGGCCGCAGTCGACCCCAACCCCCCTCAATGTCAGCGAGGGCCACCCCGCCCTCTGCGCTCCAGCCCGGAGGCCAGGGTGAACCGTCCGCGTACCCCTCAAAATCCTCGCTGAGGGTGCAAGGGTCGTCGTCACCGCCCGTCGAAGACTCCCCCGTCGTGGTGGTGCCGTCCGTCGATTCACTCGTCGTGGTGTCCTCCGTCGACTCGCCAGTGGTCGTATCGTCCGTCGCCTCACCCGTGGTCGAAGCCGCACCCGACGTCGTGGTGGACGACCCCGTCACGGCGCTGCTGTCCTCCTCGCCGACGGTCTCCCTGACACCCGTGGTGGTGTCATCACCAGTGACCGTGCTGATCTTGTCGGTCGTGCTCGTACCACGTGTCGCCGCATCACCGCCTGTCGATGAAGAGCCCGGTCCGGCCGTGCTGTTGGCGTCGTCGCCTGCGCCGGTTGTGCCGTTGGACGGGGTCGCCGTGGACGTGGAGACGTCCGCATTCGTCGACCCCGAGCTGGCATCTGCGCGAGAGGTCACGGCGTCGGTATCGCAAGCCGCGACGAGAGCGGCGAGGAGCAATGGGCTGCACCATGCCGCGAACCGGACGTCCCAATTCACGCCTCGATGGTACCCGATCAACTCGCCGACGACGTCGGGGAACGGTGACCCGCGGCCGCCCGAGACCGTCGCATTTTGAGTCAGTCTCTAGCGTGCAGCTGTCGAGACGATATCGTCGAACAACAAGTCGGCAGCATCGTTGCCCTCGGCGGCATCGCGGGCCCACGCGTCGACCGCCAGCGCACCACCCACGCCTTGAAGCGATGCGGTGTCATCCATGCGTTCGACGGTCCATGCATCGGGCTCGGCTTCGGCGAGCGGCCAGATCTTCCCTTGGAGCAAGCTCGTCGCATCGTCCACCTGGGTCAGCCGAAAACGCATCCGATACTCGACGTTCACTTGGATCTCGAAGCGCTCGGTGTTGTCGATGCGCTGCTCTTGTCCGTCGACCTCTCGCCAGGCACCGATGCCAGCCGGATCGCGGAACGACTCGGCGAACGCCGCATAGCCTTCGCCGGTGGGATCGGTCTCGCGGAGGTGACCACCATTCTGCCGGGCGTACAGGCCGACGCCTTGGGTGTTCTGATCGGTGAACATGAACGTCAGGGACGTGTCGATCTCGGGACAGTCGATGAACGTCACCATCCGCGCGAGCGAGTAGTCGCTCAACTCCGGGCGAAGGCGACCCCAGCCGTCTTGCACGTCGGCGAGAGCCACCCCTCCCACGGGCACCCAGGCCGAGGGCCATGGGTCGCCGTTGGCCACTCCCTCGAAGTCCTCGGAGAAGTCGCAGTCTGAAGCGCCCCCGGTCGGGTCGTCCGTAGGGTCGGTGGTCTCATCGGCCGACGAGCCGCCGGAGGATCCCTCGTCGTTCATCGTGTCGGTCGATGGGTTCGTTCCGCTGGTGGGACCATTGGTCGAGGCCGACTCTGAGCCGGTCGCCGCGTCCGTGCCGGCGTCGGTATCCTCCCCAGCCGAGTCGGGGTCCCCACACCCCACGCTCAACATCACGGCAAGACAAGGCGCTGCATAGCGCTGCATCAAATCCATCGAATGAGGGTACCTCATGCCCGCCTTGTGGCGACGACAACGGCATTTCATGAGCAAAACGCGTCTATCGCGCAACCTTCCCCCGGCGTCCGCCCGACGTGGGGGATGTCGGCCACTCCAAGTCCACGTAACTTCCCCGCCCCCACGGACGCTCCCCGGAGGCATGGCACGCGCAACCTGGAACGGAGTCCTGCTCGCCGAGAGCGACGCGACCGTCGTCGTCGAAGGGAACCACTACTTCCCCGCCGACGCCCTCAAGCACGAACACTTCAAGGCCTCGGAGCACCGCAGTCATTGTCCTTGGAAAGGCGACGCGAGCTACTACAACCTCGAGGTGGCGGGACAGGTCAACGAGAACGCGGCGTGGACCTACCCGGACCCCAAGGCCGCGGCAAACGAGCTCAAGGACCACGTCGCATTCTGGAAGGGCGTACAGGTCGAGCCCTGAGCGAGCCGGAACGATTGTTCCCACAACGACCCCTGCCGGAGCACCCGCCGTTTCGGCCTGGCGACGGCACGCGCCCGGATGAGATCGAGCGCGAGGCGTGGGCCCTCGAAGACATCTTCGCGGAGGGCGTCGACTTGTTTCACGCGGGTTACTTCTGGGAAGCGCACGAGGCTTGGGAACATGTTTGGCACGAGGCTGACGACGGGTCGCCGCTCGAGTCCGTGGTTCGTGGACTCATCCGGACGTGCGCTGCCCACGTGAAGCGGCGACAAGGCATCGAGCGAGGCCTCGCAACTCACCGTCGCGGTGCGCAAGCCCATCTCGAAGGTGTCCCGGAGACCGTCGAGTTCGGGTCGTTGCGGATCGATGTCGAGTCGTTGCGCCGGTCGCTCCAGCGGGACGAGCTCCCGCGGGTGCTGCCGATCCAACGCCCCTGAACCTCACCGCTGCGGCCGAGTCCGGCTACTTCTGGGCGACGACGACGGCCGCGTACTGATCCGGGAACTCGGTCTTGAGCGCATCCAAGTCCGGCAGCACGTCGCAGGTGGAGAATCCGGCCTTGTCCATGACGGCGCGCCAGTTGTCCGGGTGCAAGTAGCAGTGCATGGGACGGTAGTCCGCCTTCTGGGGCGCACTGCGGTGATAGACGGACAGGTTGAGGGTGAACTCGCGCGGCGCCATCTCGTACTGGTTCATGCGGATGCGCTCCGCGAACACGACGTGGCCACCGGGTCGCAAAGCTTCGCGGCACCCCTGCAAAAACCCGACGATGTCTTTGGCCACGTGCGCGGCGTTGACTGCGTAGATGACGTCCACCGACTCGGGCTCGATCTTCTGCGGCCCGAACGGCTTGTTCAGATCGAAGAACTTCCAGCCCCAATCCACCGACGGATACTTCTTCTCAAACTCGTGTTTGGACGCGAGGACGAAGCGCATCGAGATGTCGGTAAAGATGTACTTCCCGACCTTGCCGAGGTTGCCGTGCTTCTCCAGGCTTCCGAAAAGGTGGCGTGCTCCGTTGCCCGTACCGCCGCCAATCTCCAGCACGGTCCCTCCGTCGAGCATGCTCTCCAAAACGCGGGCGCCCATGGCGCCGTGCAGGTCTTGCAGCGGGTCGGCATTGGTCGCTCGGTGCCAGAGTTCTGCGAAGTCCTTCATCCGCCCCGACAGCAGCTTGTCCATGTAGTCGGGGTCGTCCTTGAGCGACTTGACGAAACTGTCTCGACCGAAGTCGAGAAAGTCGGTCGCCGCTGTGAAGTCGGGTCCAAGCGCAGCAACCTCGCCACGCACATCGGCGAGTTCCTGCGTAGGGTCGCTCGGTCCCTTGAGGTGAGTGAAGGTTTCCTCGAGAGGATCGCCTTCGACCCGGACCGTCCCGCTCCGCTCGCCCATCCGCCTCAATGCATCTCGCAGCGCGATCGAAGCGTTGTCCACGAAGCCTAGTTGCGCCGTGATGTCCGGCGCCTTCTTGGGCTCCCGCAGCATCGCGGCCAAGTCGAGGTCGCGATACATCGCCGCAAGCTGAAGATCGCAATACCGATTGATCAGGTGGGTGGCTTCCCGAATCTGCGGCGTGAACAACTCGTCGCGACACCAGGCGGTGAAATCGGTTCGGCGCTCCTGCGAAACTGACATCCGCCGAGATCGTGCGCAGCACCGTGCTAGGAGCGCAACCGTGCAGAGTCCGCGCTATCCGGGCCACGCAGCCGGAGACCTCAGAGATGGACACCCCAGCCCGCTCTGACTACGGTGACCGGGATGTCGAAGCGCAATTGTGTTTGGGCGATGGTCTTGCTCTTTGGTTGTAGTGACGATGGCGTGCCCGCCGATACTGATGCTGCAGTGTCCGCAACCGGAGCCACCTCGCCTACGTCGGACTCGTCGCCCGGAGCGAGCTCGGGAGGCATCGAGACCACCGACCCCACAGACCCCAGTGGTCCGTCCTCGACCTCGTCCGCGACGGACCCAACGATCGGGGGATCATCGACGGGCTTCGATCCCTCGGGCAGCAGCTCAACCGGCGGCGACCTGCCGCCTGGTGAACCACGCATCTACGTGGCCGGTGGCAACGCGGTCAGCGTGTGGGACGTCGACGACGCGGGCGCATTGACGGAAGTCCAGCGGGCAGACCAAGGAACGAACGTGGGCCCGCTCGCGGACTACGAAGCTCAGTTTCTCTACGCCGCGCGGACTGGCGAGCAATCCGTCGCAGCGTTCTCCATCGATCCCACCACCGGTGCACTCACCGAGTTGGGCGTCACACCGGTCGGACACACCCCGGTGTATCTCAGCGTCGATGCCACCGGCAGCTGGCTGCTCAGCGCCGACTTTGGTGCAGACTTGGTCGAGATTCGGCCGCTCGAAGCCGACGGCACGGTCGGAGACACACCGTCGCAATCCATGACGGTTCAATCCCGCCCCCACGCGATCGAATTCGACCCGGCTGGCACCAACGTCTTCGTGCCGCACCGCGACAGCAACCTCATCGAGCAGTACGCGTTCGACGACACCACCGGGACACTGACCGCCAACGACCCCCCCAGCGTCGCTGCGCCCGACGGCGCCGGACCTCGGCACATCGCATTCGCCCCAGATGCCAGCTACGCCTACGTCGTCAACGAGTTTGCCAGCTCGGTCACCGCCTACGCCTACGATTCGGCATCCGGCGTTCTGACCCAAGGGGACACCGTGTCGGCACTTCCTCCGGGCTTCATGGGGGAGAACACCGGTGCCGATATTCACGTGTCGCTCGATGGCGCCTATGTCTATGCCTCCATGCGAGGTGACGACTCCCTTGCCGTATTCGCGGCGGGCGGCGACGGCAGCCTGACCTACCAGACCAACGTCCCGACCGAACCTCGTCCCAGGGACTTCGGGCTCGACCCCTTCGGCAACTTCCTCTACGCCGCCGGTCAAGACAGCGGCTTGCTCGCCGGGTACACCATCGAAGCCGACGGCAACCTCACCGCGGGGGCCACCTACGACGTCGGCGCCAACGCCCAGTGGGTGCTGGGCGTCGAGCTTCCTGCTGCTCGCTGATGGGTCTGCACAGCTGGTACAGCGAGCAGGTCTTTCCGTGGATCCTCGAGCGGGTCGGCGGGCCCCAATCACATGCGCTACGTGCTCGCTGTGTGGCCGGCGCACGGGGCGATGTGTTGGAGATCGGACTGGGCACAGGGCAGTCGCTCAAGAGCTATGGAGCTGACGTTCGATCACTGGCCGTCGTCGAGCCGTCGACCGGGATGCACGCCCTCGCGCGGAAGCGTCTGGACGCGTGCGCGTTCGAGACCCAGGCCCATGAACTGGGTGCGGAGTGCCTGCCGTTTGATGACGACACCTTCGACGCTGTCGTCTGTACGTGGACACTGTGTAGCGTCCAAGAGCCGAACACGGTCCTGTCGGAGCTCCACCGGGTGCTCAAGCGCGGCGGACGGTTCCACTTTCTGGAGCACGTTCGCAGTGACAAGCCCAAGGTGCTCGCGTGGCAGAAGCGCATCGACCCCCTACAACGCGTGTTCGCGTGTGGCTGCACGCTCACGAGAGATACGGAGGCCCTGATCCGCGCGTCGGGCTTTGAGGTCGACCGCCTCGAGGCGATCGACTGCCCCGACATGCCACCGCCGCACCCGAAGCTCTACCCGCTGATCCTCGGTGTCGGCCGCAAGTCGTGAGCTGCGCTGACGGCTCACCGGGCGGCCAAGGCCGAAGGGGTCGGTTGATGGCCCAGTCGAACATCGAGCGAGGGGTGCTCAGCGGCGAACGCCCGCAGGATTTGAAAGCTCAGCGCGCTCGCGGACTTGTCGCTGGAGAACGTGCCCGGCTCGACCCCATGCTCCCATCCCCACGCGGTGTGTGAGACGTCGCCCGTCAGCAGCACCGGACCGTCCCCGGTCCGCACGAGGAATGCCGTCGAACCCGGCGTGTGACCGGGCACGTGAATCGCCCACAGTGACGCGTCGCCGAACACGTCCACCACTCCCGCGAAGCGCCCATCGGGGTCGTCCGAGAACTGCCACTCCCGGAGCACATCATGTCCCTCGAGGGCACGCCGAAACACCTTTTTCACGAAACCGTTCCCGAGGCTCCGCTCCGAGGTCTCACCGGGTCCGAGATAGATCGGGGTCCCCGAAGGAACGTCCGGCAGGCCCATCACGTGATCGAGGTGGAGATGGGTCAGGAAAACACCGCTGAGGGCCTCGGGCTGCGCGGCGAGCCAATCGGCGGTCGTCACATGCACGTCCAGGGCATCCGCCGGCAACACCTTGGCGACCAAGCCTCGAAACGCGGCCTCTTTGGGTGCCTCGACTTGGGCCTTCTCCACACCCGTGTCGACGATGAACAGACCGTGCTCGGGATGCCGCAACGCATGGAAGTAGACCTGAATCGGCTCGTCGCGTGACTCCAGACCCGCGGCCTTCGCCTCCGGGTGCTTCAGGTTCACGAGGCCCTTGAGGGGGACGGCCCAGTCCGCCGCGTTGACCGTCTCCACGCTCCAACGATCCGGCTCGTCCAGACTCTGCGCGATTGTCGCGTTCGGACTGGCTGCCGAACCCAATGCTGCGGGCGCCACCGGATGGCTCGAAGATCGGCAGCCAGAGGCCGCCAGGGCGAGAAAAAGGACTGCAGCACGCGTTGTCATGCTCCAACCCTGTCCCCTCTGAATGCGGATGCTAAGTGGGAGAAGGAGGATAGTAATATCCACAAATGGATATCTCTTGGGAAGACGTCCGACTGTTCCTCGCCGTGGCGGAGCACGGAAGCATGTCCAAGGGGGCCAAGGCGCTCCGCATCGGGCAGCCGACGATGAGTCGTCGCATCGGGGATCTCGAGCACCGCCTGGGCTTTGCTGTGTTCGAGCGCAGTGTGGCGGGCGCTGTCCTGACTGCCCGAGGGCAGGCGCTCCTCGACCCCGCGCGAAACATGTCCCTTTGGGCCAGTGAGCTGCACCGTCAGGTCGAACGCGCTGAACCTCGGCTCGAAGGCCCCGTCCGAATCTCGGCGCCGCCCGGTGTGGCGTTCGATCTGCTCGCGCCCTTCGCTGTGAAGCTGCGCCGCCTGTTGCCGGGCATACGACTCGAGGTCCTGTCCGCGGTTCGCTACGTGGACCTGGCCCGTCGTGAGGCCGACCTCGCCCTGCGCGTGCGGGCCAACAGCGCCCGAGACCTCGTCACTCTTCACACGTTCGAGTTTGAGAACGCGGCGTTCGCAGCTCCCGCCTACGTCGAGCAGCTCCCGGAGGGATACACGTTCGCGAACATCGACTGGATCGCCTGGCCTCGCCATCTCGACGATATCCCGCCCAATCCGCAGCTGAGGGCGATGACGCCCGACTTTGAGCCCGCGTTCGCAAGCGACGACTTCAACGTACAACTCCGCGCGTGCCTCGAAGGTGCAGGAGCCATGATTCTGGCAGCGGTTGAACACCCCGCGTCCCAATTGTCTCTGCTGCGGCGACTCGCTCTCGACCTCGGGGAACACAGCACCGGGAAGATGCACCTCGTCGGTGCGAAGAGTGCGTTGCTCGTTCCACGAGTCCGAGCCGTCGCCGAGGCGTTGCTGCAAGCCCTCGAGCCCGGCGGCGGACCGACGAACATCGACTGAGGCCCGTGGCTCCGCGTGACGGGGTCCAACCCGGTCGAATTGGAGGGAATCTTGGAACGAATGGAAGGTGGTCGGTGGCTGGAGTCCGCGCGCGCGTCCAGACGCAGGATCGGTCGCCCGACGCGCTGGGCCCGGGTAGCGCTCCGGTCTCGGCCGGCCCCGACCTCGACACATTCGTCTACGATCGAGTTGCCGGGTCGGCCCTGAGTAGGTGCGAGCCACCAGACCCGGTCAATCGCCAGAATGGCCGCGCAGCGCCTCTCGGCGGCAACCCCGGTCGCGAGTTGCGGACCGCCGCGGCGATGATCGACACTTGCGGGGTTGGGGAGCATCGCGATGATTCGTTCGAAAATCACGGAGCTAGGTCTATTGGTCGTCGCGACGAGTCTTGCGTGCGCGGACGACGACCAGGGTCGAGCATCTAGCGGCGGCATCCCCACCGGAATCACCATCGGCAGTTCGGCGACCGCATCCGCGACGGAGGGCCCGGAATCCGGCAGCACCGCGAACATCTCAACGGACACCGGTGACACGCTCGATACCGAAGCGGGCGCCACTGGGGATGACCCAAAGTTCGACCTCGGAATGGCCCCGGACATCAGCCAAGGCGCTGTCTCTTATACACATCTCCGAGCCCA
>CAJXVA010000184.1 GCA_913061055.1 uncultured Pseudomonadota bacterium | reverse complement strand
ACGAGATGTAGAGAGGTCTCGTGGGCTCGGAGATGTGTATAAGAGACAGCGCCGATGCCGACGAAGGCGTGCTCGCGATCGAGTGGTCGAACCTCTGGCAGCACCCGAGCCTGGAGGCGTTGACGCTTCGACTCTCCCGTCCGAACCCTGAAAGTCGCGACCTCGAGGCGGTCGCGGCCGGCCAGAGACACACTGCGCTGCTTCGCCGCTGGGCCGGCTGATCGAGGCGTTTCGCCCCGCAGGCGTGAGTCGGATGACAAGATCGGCGGCAGGTGAGGCGATCCGGGACCCGTAAAACGCCCTCGGGGTGCGAAAATTCGGTCCCTAGGCGGATTTCGGGCTTTCCACGGCGCGAAAATCGGGTTTATGGTGCGTCGGCGGGCGCGGATGCCGACGTCTGGAAAATGGCCACCAATGGCCGTCTACAGCCGTTCTTCATGCACTGGCCCACACCGTTCAACCCTTTTGCCTCTACGCAAACTCGAAAACGCTAAGGAACAATCATGGCCCGTTCGTCCAAGCCCAAGGAAATTGTCGTCGTCGGTTCGAAAATCAAGGAAGTCGTCAAGGAAGCCGGCCTCCGCAGCGACGGAGAGCTCGTCCAGGCTGTCTCTGACAAGGTTCACGAGCTGCTCGGCGCCGCGATCAAGCGCTGCCAAGACAACAACCGCAGCACGGTTCGCCCGTACGACCTCTAGTCTTAGAGGGACCCTTCACAAGGGTCCCTCGCTGCGGAGGCGAAGCCTCCTCCGCTTCACCCCCCAATGGTCGCCCTGTTGGGCTCCTGTTCGCTTCGCTCACCGCGCGCGAGCAGGTCAGCTCAGTGGGGCGGACCCGGCATGACGAGCGTGTTCCTGTTTGGGGGCGCGCTCGTCTGCTTTTTGGGCCCCTGAACTGGCCGGCGTTTGGACGTGGCGTGTTTGGGCTGTGTTTGATACGCCCAGTTGGCGTTGAGCGGATATCCCATCGATCGTGCCAGCTACCGGACCCTCGATCCCGATTGGGAGGGGGAGGTCGTCATTGCAGATATCGACCGAACGTATCTGGCGACCCGGTTCTCGAGCATGAAGGGGATGCTTCGCATTCCGTTTGAGCGTGCCGCGCAGAAGCGGGACATCGAGGGCATGGCTCGGCTGTTGCGGGAGCTGCGACGGGGCCCTGGGCGCATGACCCGGGACACGCCGCTGTTTTTCCTGTCCGCGAGCCCCAAACAGTTGCGACCGGTCATTGAGCGCAAGATGGGCCTCGACGGCATCAGCTTCGATGGGACCACCTTCAAGGACTGGGGTCGGGTGCTCCGAGCCGGCCGCCCCAAGCGAATCACCGAGCAGATCGGCTTCAAGCTCACCGCGCTGCTGACCTCCCGCTCGCACATGCCGCTGGGCGCACACGAGCTGCTGCTGGGCGACGACCTCGAGACGGACCCGATCACCTACGGCCTGTACGCCGATGTGTTGGCCGGTCGGATTCCGACCTCGGATCTGGCCCGGGTGCTGCGGCGCAACGGGGTGGGGCACGCGGATGCGGCTCACATCGAGCGGTTGAGGCGGGAGTTGCAGCCCGGCCGCGGCGTTCGCAAGGCGTGCATCCGGCTCGAGCGGCACCAAGACTCGGATGACTTCTTGGAGTTCGGACCCGGCGTGATCGGTTGCCGCGGTGCGTTCCAGATGGTGGTCGTGCACTGGCGCATGGGCCTGGTGTCGCTCTCGGGAGTCGGCAGAGTCGCGGCCGCGCTCGCCGCTCGCGGGGTCTCGCCGGATTCGCTGGGTCGGCGCATGCATGACCTCCGTCGGCGCGCGATGATCGATGCCGAGCAGGTCCCCCAGGTGCTGCAGACGGTTCGTGAGCACGGCGTCGAGATGGAAGAGCAGCCCATGCCGGACCCGGACGCCCGGTGGGTCAAGGTCTGGCAGCGCTCCGAGGATCGGGTGTGGACACCCGAGGCCTACGTCGGCAGCTAGACCCCGTCCGCCCGAAGGTCGCGCAAAAGATCGCAGAACTCGGTTGCGTGCACGATGCCTATCTACTACTAGATAGGTGTCGTGAAATTCTACGAAACCGAAGGATTCCCCAACCCGATCCGTGTGCGCGTGGCTCTGGCCGAGAAGGGGCTGCTGGACCAGGTGACGGTGGTGCCGGTGGATGTGATGGCCGGCGAGCACCGCCAAGCAGCGTTCTTGGCGAAGAACCCCAGTGGGGCGGTGCCAGCGCTGGAGCTCGACGATGGCACCGTGCTTGCCGAATGCACCGCGATCACCGAGTACCTCGACCACGCGAGCGGCGAGCCCACGTTGACCGGGAGCGGGGCGCGGGAGCGTGGGCTCATCGCGATGGCTCAGCGCCGGGCGGAGGCGGGATTCCTCGATGCGGTGGCGGCCTACTTCCACCACGCGACACCCGGTCTGGGGCCCGAGCTGGAGACCTACCAGAACGCCGAGTGGGGACAGCGGGAGAAGGCGCGAGCGCTCGAGACGATGGCGGCGATCGACGGCTGGCTGGCCAACCACGAGTTCGTCGCGGGGGACCGGTTCACGGTCGCGGACATCACCACGCACGCCGGAATCGTCTTCGGCGGATTTGCGAAGCTCGAGGTCCCCGCGTCATGCTCGAACCTGCGGCGCTGGCACGAGGCCGTGCAAACCCGTCCAAGCCTGTCTGCCTAGGTCGCCTCGGAAGCCCGTCATGGAACACAACGCCAACTTCTCGCAACGCGCCTGGTCTCACGACCGCGATACGACGTGGCTTCCGTCTCCCATGCCGGGTGTGAGCCGCCGGGTCCTCGATCGGATCGGAGCCGAGGTCGCACGCGCGACATCGGTGGTGCGCTACGCCCCGGGCAGCAGCTTTTCCCCGCATACGCATACCGGCGGCGAGGAGTTTCTCGTGTTGGACGGGGTGTTCTCGGATGAGCACGGCGACTTCGGCCCGGGCTCGTACATTCGCAATCCACCCGGCTCGAGTCATCAGCCCGGGTCCGACCCGGGATGCACGATTTTGGTGAAACTGTGGCAGTTCGATCTCGACGACCGGACGACGGTTCGCCGGGTGGCGACGGACAGCTTCGTCTCCGGCGTCGAGGCTGGGGTCTCGGCGCAGGCGCTGCACGCAGACGACACCGAATCCGTTCGTCTCGAACGCTGGGAGGCGGGGGCGATCATCGACCGAGAGGTCCCCGCAGGACTGGAGTTGTTCGTGCTCGATGGAGGATTCGCGCTCGAATCAGAGCGCTTCGATGCCCATAGCTGGCTGCGGATCCCCCCCGCAGACCGCTTTCACGCCACCGTGGGTGAGGACGGTGCGAGGGTCTGGCTCAAGACGGGGCATTTGAGAGATGCTCGGGCTCGGTTCGAGGACGCGTTCGTACGCGCCCAACTGTGACCCATGCCCGCCGACACGAAAGCCAAACTCCTCGAGAGCGCCGAGCGGATTGTCCGCGAGCGGGGCTACAACGGGTTTAGCTACGCCGACCTCGCCCAAGAGATCGGCATTCGTACGGCGAGCATCCACTATCACTTCCGGGCCAAGTCCGACCTCGTCTTGGCATTGATCGAGCGGTACGCCGAGCGGATCGCAGGCGGCCTCGCGGACCTCTCCCGGACCGGGCCCACCGGGGCGCATCGCATCGCCGGGTACATCGCGGTCTATCGGGATGCGCTTCGCGAGGGCAGCTCGTTGTGTCTTTGTGTGTCGCTGAGCGCGGACGCGGAGAGCCTCGAGCCCACCGCCTTGTCCGCCCTCGAAGCCTTTCATCGCGCGGGTGTTGCTTGGTTGACCGAGGCGTTCGAGCTTGCCACCGCGGATGGGTCGATCGAGCGCGTGGGGGTGCCGGCCTCCGAGGCCGCAGCGACGCTCGCGTTGGTCGAGGGCGCGCAGCTCGTTGGACGCGCGTCCCGAAGCGTCGAGCCGTTCGACGCCGCGGTCCTGCTATTGCGGGCCCGGCTCGGCGACGCCGGTTGAGTGAACACGCCGTCGGAGCGGCTGTAACGATGGTCGACCGGCCTCACCCTTGCGGGTCGAAGTTGTCGCAGGTCGTCTTGATCGTATCCAACGTCGACTGGAACACCGGGCCGTAGTCGGGCTCGCAAATGCTGGCCTTGATGCCCTGCTCACCAAAGGCATCGACGAAGCCGATGAGGTTGGGACTCTCCGCCGTGAGCGGGACACACGAGACGTCCTGCCACGGGATGAAGCCGATGACGACGACGGCCTCGGGGTTGTTGTCCTTGGCGGCGAGGACCGCCGGCGCCCAGCCGGAGGTGTCGATGGTGGGCTCCGCGTCGTCGAAGAACCCGGGGACGGGCGGGTCGTCCGTGACGACGACGACGACCAGAATCGCATCGTCGCGGATGAAGTTCGCGTTGCAGGCTCCCGGCGCTGCATTGGCGTCGCTGAGCGCGGCCACCAGGGCGCTGATCGGGCGCTCGTTGCCACTTCCGTTGATGCCGACTTGCCCGATGCACGGGAACTGCGTCGCGATGTTGTCCGCGTCGGTGAGAAAACGATCGCCCCCTGCGAAGGGCCCACAGACGCCGCCGGCGGGGGTCTGTGAGACGAGGTCTCCCAGCACCTGGCAACCGACTTCGTTGTTCGCGTAGTCGTCGCTGGTGACCACGCCGACGTGAAAGCTATCCACCTCATCGAGAGACTCCTCGATGCCAAGGATGAAGCCGTCGAAGCTGGCCAGAAGCTGGGTCTGTTGCGCACCCATGCTCCCGGAGTTGTCGATGACGAACAGGAAGTCGATCCCAGCGCATCCATCGTCGACCGGTGGCGCGTCGGGCTGCACGCCGAGGTCGAACACGACGCCGTCGTCGTCGTTCGACGTGCCTCCTGATGAGGTCGTCGTGCCGGTGCTTGTCGCTCCGGTGACGGTGCTGGACGAGGTCGTCCCGCCGGTCATGGGTCCGTCCGTCGGCCCGGCGGTCATGGTCACGCCGGTCGTCGCGGTCAGGGTCGTCTCCGTTGCGTCGTCCGACGAGTCGGGGTCGCTCGCGCCGCACGCGAGCACCAGCGACATTCCACCCCACAGCGCGACCGAGCATCTCACCCCCGTAGGCTACCAAGGGCGGGTGCCAGACCTCGGGGGGGCGGAGCCGCATCGGTGCGGCCGCAGGCCCCCGCGGGTGCTACTCGCGGTTCTTGAAGTTGGCGTTGATCATCTCGACGAAGGCCGCGACGCCGCTCTTCTTGGCCAAGAACGCGTTTGCCCCCAATTCCATCGAGCTCTGCTTGTCGCTCTCAGCGTCCGAGCTGGTGAGGATCGCCACCACTGGGAGTTCCTGGAATGCCTCCTGGCGCCGGATGAACCGCAACACGTCGAAGCCGGTCATGCCGTACATGTTCACATCGATCATGACCAGCGCAGGAGGAGGCCCACCCCGCGCGGCCATCGGTCCCAGATATGCCACCGCACCCTCGCCGGAATCGAGGAGCGCGACCGGGTTGGTCAGGTGGGAGCGCTTGAGCACAATCTCGGTGATGAGGAGGTCGGCCGCGTTGTCGTCTACGACCACGATGTCGAGGCCTGGCTCGATCAGGATCATGAGCTCGCCTGACCCAACGGAAGAGAGAGTTCGATAGTGAACACAGCATCGGTGCAAGAGGCCGTTGCGGTGCCTCCATGAAGCTTGGTGACTCGATCGACGATCGCCAGCCCGAGTCCCGTGCCCTCGCCCTCCTTCGTCAGCCGCCGAAACGGGGCGAAGACTGTTTGGTCGACCTCGATAGACTTCGCGACCGGGTTGCTGAAGCGAACAACGACGAGGTTGTCGCGGGCCTCCGTATCGATGCGGACACCGCCCGAGCCGTGGTGGGCCGCATTGCGGAGCAGGTTCACGAACGCAGAACGTATGAGGTCGGGATCGCAAGAGAGCTCGGCGTCGCCGGACACCTCGAGGACCTCCGCGGCTCCAACCTCGGAGCGGGCCGCCTCGACCAAGCCCGAGATGCGTCGGGGCTCGGGTTTGGCCAGTTGTAGCCGAGACAGACGCCGGTAGCCCGATACGACGTTTTCGAGGTGTCCCGCGGCCTCGCGAATCATTCGGATCTCGGTCCCGGCATCGGGGTCCGCGCGTTCGAGCGCGAGGTCGGCGAGGTTGATCATCGTGGTCAGAGGCGCTCGCAGATCGTGCGAGGCGATGTGCGCGAACTGTTCGAGGCTCTCGTTTGCGCGGCGCAGCTGTGCTGACGTTGCCTCCAGGTCGGTGCGCGTTGCGTTTAGATCGACGACGTGTTTGCGGAGGTAGAGTTCGTCGACGACGATCTGAGCGAGGTCGACCAACGCGCTTCGCTCGTGCTCGGCCAAGCTCCGCGACTGGGTATCGATCGCGCACAGCGTCCCGATGCGCGCGCCGTCGGACAGCGACAGGGGGGCCCCAGCGTAGAACCGGACGTCCGGGGCACCGGTGACGAGCGGGTTGTCGGAGAATCGGGGGTCCAGGTGGGCATCCGGGACCACGAAGACCTCCGTGTCGAGGATTGCATGGGCGCAGAAGGCGACGTCTCGCGGGGTCTCGGGGGCGTCGAGGCCCACCGCCGACTTGAACCACTGACGCGCCTCATCAACGAGGGAGATCAGGACGATCGGCGTGCCCACGATCTGCGCGGCAAGCCGCGTGATCCGATCGAAGCGCTCCTCAGGGGGCGTGTCGAGAATCGCGAGCGCCCGCAGGCTCTGGAGGCGTTGTTGCTCGTTGGGGGGCAGCGGAGCGATCATCGGGTCCTCGGGTCCGGGCGGGAAGGGGGCTACTCCAGCAGTGTAAGCCACGTCGCATCGCCCGGCACCGAATCAATGCGGGACGCCGAGATCGCCGATCGGAGCGGCTGTGTGCAGCACTTCGGAGTCTACTCGCCGTCTTCGAGCGCCTCTTCCATGATCTGCCAGCGCTCGAAGACTCGGGGGCTTCGGTCCAGCTCGACCAGGAATTTGCTCGGCCGCATCATCCGCGAGGGGCCGTCTCGGGCGTCTTCGATCGTGGGATAGAGCATGTACAGCTCGGACATCGCCCGCGTTGTCGCGACGTAGAACAACCGGCGCTCCTCCTCGGTCTCGACCGGCGAGCGCAAGGCGACCGCAGACGGGAAGCGTCCATCCGCCATCCAGATCATGAAGCAGATCGGCCACTCCAAGCCTTTGGCCTGGTGGACGGTGGTGAGGATGAGCTTGTCGTCGGGCTCCTCGCCGGAGACGACGTTCTCGGCCTCGATGCCTTGGACCAGCGCGAGCTCGCTGAGGAATGCCTCTGGGCCACCGAAGCGGTCCGCGTATTCGGCCAGGTGCTCCAGGTCCTCTTTGCGGGCGTCGGCGTTGGTGAACGAGCGCTCCGCGAACTCGCGGTAGTGCTCTTCGACGACCTGTTTGATCGCCGCGCCGGGGCTGCGCTGTTCGGGCTCGTGAAGCGTGTTCCACAACGCACCGAGGCGAGCCAGTGCCTGCTTGGCCTGGCCTCGTGCGGTCTGGGCGTGGGAGAGCAGGATCTCGGCAGGTGCCTGTCGTTGCGTTTCGGGGTCGTGACCGGCGAGCTTGAGCGACAGCGCCTCTGCAGTCTGCACGCCGACGCCCGGCCATTGCCGAAGCAGCCTCAGCCACGCAAGCTCGTCACGCGGGTTCTCTCGGGCGCGCAAGTAGGCGACGACATCCTTGATGTGGGCCTGCTCGAAGAACTTCACGCCCGAGCGGATGCTGTAGGGGATCTGGCGGCGGGTGAGCTCGACCTGCAGCTCCAGGCTGTGCGCATGGTTGCGGTACAGGACCGCCATCTTGTGGAGCGGGAGGTTTTGCTCGTGGTGAATCTCGAGCACCCGCTGGGCGACGAACTCGGCCTGCTGGTAGACGTCGCGTAACGGAATGAGCGCCGGCACCATGCCGTTGTTGTTGACCGCGTTCAGCTCCTTGAAGTGCTGGCGACGGTTGTAGGAGATGCTGCGGTTGGCGAGGTCGAGGATCTCGGGGGTGCTTCGGTAGTTGGTGGTGAGCTTGAGGATGCGCCCCGTGGGGTGTCGGTGCTCGAACGCCGCGATCTGCTCGAAGTCGGCGCCGCGAAAGCCGTAGATCGACTGGGCATCGTCGCCCACCGCGGTGAGGCTGCCGCAGCGCGAGGCCATCTGGTCACACAGGTAGCCCTGCAGCGCCGTGACGTCTTGGTACTCGTCGACCAACACGTGGTCGTAGGCGCCCTGGAGCTCGTCGGCGACCTCGCTGCACGCTGGGTCGACCAGCAGCCGACGCCACAGCGTGATGAGGTCGTTGAAGTCGACGATGTTGTTCTGGCGCTTGCGCTCCGCATACCGCCGCGCCGTGTCCTCGATCGCCGGAAGCTGAGGCACGAGCTTGGACGCCCGCTCGGCGATCACCTCGGCCAGCGGCGTGAGCGTGGACCCGGAGAGCCCGATCAGCGAAGCCAACACTTTGGGCTGCGGAAAACGGCGGGCGCTGAGCTTCTCGAGGCCCTGCTCGGCGATCACACTGGTGAGGAGGCTCCGAGCGTCCTCGGGGTCCAGGATGCCGAAGTCCAGGCCGAGGCCGACGTGTTCCCCATAGCGGCGCAGGAGCTTGTGCCCGATGTGGTGGAAGGTGCCCGCGCTGGCCAACGTCATGTCGATGCCGACGGTGGCTTCGACCCGCGAGACCATCTCCTTGGCCGCCCGGTTGGTGAACGTGCACAGCAGAATCCGGTCTGCAGGGCAGCCTTCCTGGACCAGACGGGCGACGCGATAGATCAGCGTGCGGGTCTTGCCCGAGCCGGCGCCCGCGATGACGAGCAGCGGCTGCGCTGGCGCCTCGACGACCGCCCGCTGCTGCGGATTGAGATCACGTGTGGGGTCGAAGCGCGGGCGGCTGGGCTTCGACGTCTTGAGGACGTACTTCACGGACCCTGGCAGCTTGGCGCGTGGTCGCGGGCCGGGTCAACTAGATCGAGCGGCTGCGACGGACGTTTCCCCACTGCCCGGCGAGCAGGCACCCACGACCTACCCTGCGTCACACGGCAACTGCTCCGGGGTGTTCCCGCCTGTTTTTTTCTTTCGGGGCTGTAAGAGGCCGCCGGTGGCTGGCGTTCGGGACACGATGGTGCGCGGACGTGGATCGTGGTGGGTGCTTGGTTGTGCCTTGTTGTGGATGGTGGGGGTGCCGGTGCCTCGGGCGTGGGCTCAGGGAATGGACGCGCCCTCACAGGAGCGGCCGGTCGCGTTCACCGACCCCGGTGACCTCCCGCGGCTCCGACTGGTCGACGGTGCGCAGGAGCTGCCGCTGAAGCACACCGACGTTCGGGCGACGATCACCGGTCTCATCGCGGAGGTGGAGGTCGAGCAAACCTATCGAAACGACCGCGACGAGCCGATCGAGGCGATCTACACCTTCCCGCTGCCCGAGAACTCCGGCGTCCGGGACATGGAGATTGTCATCGGGGACCGGACGATCAAGGCCGAAGTGAAGAAGCGGGCCGAGGCGCGTCGCACCTACGAGCAGGCCCGAGCGCGTGGCAACACCGCGGCACTGTTGGAGCAGGAACGGACCAACATCTTCACGCAGTCCGTCGCCAACATCGCCCCCAAAGAGGACATCCGGGTGGTCATTCGCTACGTCCAGGACATCTCGTACGACGCGGGCCAGTACGAGTTCGTCTTTCCGATGGTCGTGGGTCCCCGCTACACCGCTGGGTCGCCCGACGCGCAGCGCATCACGCCGTCCGTGGCGGGCAAGGGTACGCGGACCGGCCACGACATCACGCTCGAGGTGACGGTCGATGCCGGCATGCCGATCCGCGGCGTCACCGTGCCGACCCATGACACGCAGACCCGGCAGCAGGGCGCGCGCACCACGGTGACGCTGGCGGAGCGAGCGTCGGTGCCCAACCGCGACTTCGTGTTGCGGTACCGAGCAGATGGGCCGGAGCTTCAGTCGACCTTGTTCATCGCCGAGCACGGGGACGACCGGTACTTCACACTCTTGATGCAGCCGCCGACCGCCGACGTCGACGCGCTGGTCGGCAGCCGCGAGTTGATCTTCGTGGTCGACATCTCCGGGTCGATGCACGGGACCCCGCTGGCCTCGTGCAAGTCGGCCATGCGTCGCTCGCTCCGGCTGTTGCGGCCCCAAGACACGTTCAACGTGATCACCTTTGCGGGGGGCACCGGGCAGGCCTTCGACCGCCCCGTTCCGGCCAACCAGGAGAACACCGCGGCAGCCGAGTCGTTCGTTGATGGGCTGAGGGCTGGCGGTGGCACCGAGATTCTCAACGCCGTCGACGCCGCGCTGCAGCCCCCGGTCGGCCAAGGGCGACATCGCTACGTGTTCTTCTTGACCGACGGCTTCGTGAGCATCGAAGACAGCGTCTACGCGCGGACGCGCAAGTGGGTGAGTAGCCTGGCGAAGGACGGACAGCGGGCGCGGGTGTTCGCATTGGGCACCGGGAGCAGCCCCAACCGCGAGTTGTTGGACAAGCTGACCAAGGCGGGGCAGGGCGCGGTGGTGTACGCCGCAAACCGAGAGGACCCCGCGCGGGCCGTGGATACGTTCCACCGCTACATCGACCATGCTGTGTTCACATCCCCGAAGATCGAGTGGGGCAGCGCGACCGTCAGCGACACCCATCCCGGCACGCTGCCCGACCTGTACGTCAGCCGCCCAGGCGTCGTGCACGGCCGTCTTCGAGGTTCGCCACCGAGCTCGTTGCGCATCACGGGCACTCGAGCGGGCCGCAGCGTTGCGGTCCCGGTCAGGGTGCAGCGGTTGGATGCAGCGGCCAGCGCCGTGCAGGCTCAGCTGTGGGCTCGCTCGGAGATCGAAGAACTCCAGCTCTCCGCGGCCTGGGATGGCGACACCCGCGAGGCGGAGATCACCAACCTGGGTCTCGAGCATCACCTCGCGACGCGGTACACCAGCTTCGTCGCCGTCGACACGTCGCGCGTGGTCGGGCAAGGACAGCCACAGCAAGTGGAGCAGCCGATCGACGCCGCCGAGGGTGTGGACATGACCATGGCCGGTGCCGTCGACTACGACGAGGCCCCTCCCTCGTATCGTCCAGAGTCCGAACCGGAGAGCATCGACATGGAACTCGATGCGGGGAGGGCCGGGTGTGCACACTGCAGCGCCACGGGCGAAGAGATGCCCGGTGCCGTCGTGTGGCTCGGTTTGCTCTTGCTCGGCGGGTTTCGCAGGCGCCGTCGGTCCTCGTGTTGAGGGCCGCGGGCGCCCACCGGGAATATCTTCGGCAGCGATGAGGTCTCCAGACGCCGAATGGGCAAGTGGGTCGGAATCGTCGTCGTGTTGGGTCTTGCTGCCGCCGCCGGCTGGTGGTTCACGGGCCCCGGCTCTCCGGCGGGGCAGGCGTGCGCCAAGCTGGAGACGCTGTGCGGGGAGGCGACGATGCCGGCGGATGCCTGCCGCAAGGAACTCGAAGATGCACCCGACTCCGAGCTGGACGCGCTCGAGACCTGTGTTCAGCCGGCGAACTCGTGCCTCGAAGTCACGGGCTGCCTCGCCGGTTCCGCGGCACGCGAGCTCGCCGTCGGTGCGCTCCGCGGCGTGTTGGGCCGGTGATCGCCCTCGCTAGCCCGGAGGCGGGCCGGACGAGGACAGGAAGCCCAGCGTGACGCGCAGGCGTTCGGCGGCACCCACCGTGTTGCCCATCGTGGTGTGGGTTTGCAGGTCGCCGTCGATTGCGTTGTCGACGTTGCCGTCGGGCTGGACCGCGTTGTCCCCGAGGATGGCGAAGCTCGCGACGTAGTTGCCGAACTCGGTCGGCTCCCCGGCGAAGTTGAGCCCGATCTCCGCCAGGTTGAGTCCGCCGCCTGCGGGCAGCTGGGTGGAGAAGATGCCGGAGATGGTCAGGTACAGGCCGTCGAGTTCTTCGGTGCCGTCGATGTCGGAGTAGTAGACGTCGTAGAACTCGCCGGCTGCACCGCTGATGTCGAAGTTGGCGTCCGTCAGTGGGTCCACACGGCGGGCGCTCAGCTCGGGTCCGTCCACGGTGAACGTGTACTCGGTGGGCGCGGCGCCCCCGGTACGCTCGTAGAACGTGATCGACACCAGGCCGGGGATCATCCTGACTGGCGTGGTCTCGGGCCCACCGGTTCCGCCGGTCCCCGCAGGGAGGTCAAACTTCGGGCCGTCACCAGTCGTGCCGCTCTCGGTCGGGCTCCCGCTGGTGCTCGACATGGAGGCGTTCGTCGTACTGCTCCCCGGCGTGCTCGTGGTCGATGTACCGGCCGTCCCGCCGCTGGTCCCGCTGGTCCCGGAGGCGCTGGCTGTGGTCGGATTGGTGGCGCTCATCGACTGAGAACCGTCGCTGCCACCGTCGCAAGAGAGCAGAACACACGGCACAAGCAGGGCGACACGACGCATGGGTGGGAGCCTATCAGGCCCCACTCGGTCCGCTGTGGGATGCTTCATGCTGTAAGCGGACGGCCGTATCCACCGTTCGAGAGGTGCCCATGCAGACCTGCCGTCATTGGATCTTTGCCGCGCTGGCTCTGAGCGCGATTGCGTGCGCGACCAAGACTCCCGCCGCGGGAGTCGCCGTGTGCCCTCCGGCCGCGGCCGAACTCGACGTGACCCCCAAGGTGTCGTCCGCGGAGGCGGACCCGCCACAGGACGCCACCTCGGCTGCGGTGGTCTCGCCGCGTCCACCCGTCCAAGGCGCGCCCGTCCTCCAGCTGGTCCGCATGCCCGCGCCCGACACCGTGCTGCTGCATTTCAACGAACCGGTGGCCCTCAGCGCGGACATCGAGCCCAATCAGTTCCGGCTGAGCCTCGCAACGCGTGAGCGCGAGGAGGACGGCTACACGGCGCTGTACTACTACGATCCACAGGGGGAGGACGACCCGTTGCTCGCCACCCGGGTCGCAGGTGTCGTGGCCGACGACGCGCACACGATCCGGTTGCTTCTGGCCCGCCCCATGGAACGTGAGTTCTGTGACGAGTTCAACGCGATGGTCCTCGAGAGCAGCGAGGAGCCGGACATGCAAGGCGGCTTGTTCCTCCACTATCGCGACGAGGGCGCCGCCGGCATCGCGGACACGGACGGCAACCGGCTGGAGGACATCGCAAAGGGTTGGACCGAACGCGAGGTCATTTCGACCGCCCATGCTGGGGTGAACTTGGCCCCGATCGAAGCGTGGGGGCCGATCGGCTGCAGCTTCATGTAGATGGCGGGTGGGGTTTCAAGCGCGCCGCCGTTTTGAGAAGGTTGGCGCGGAGTTCTCTGGCTGCCCCCCGATCATTGTTCGTTGTCGCAGGTTGCTTGTTTGGGCTGCAGCTGAGCTGCGCGTCGAAGCCCGACGGACGGTCGGGGGCCACCGAGGGGAGCTCGAGCGCGGGGCCGTCCAGCACCACGTGGGCCCCTGACGTTGGGCTGGGACACGACTCGACCACCACGCGCGGAGCAGAGAGTTCCTCCGGGCCCGAGGCGCCGGCGGTGGTCGTGCATGGACACCGCGGCGATCGGGGGAGCGTGCCGCCGGGCAACACGATGCCCTCGTTTCGGTCGGCACTGGCATACGGCGTGGATGTGTTGGAGGGCGACCTTCAGATCACGGACGAAGGCTCGATCGTGTTCGGTCACGACAACGACCTGCGGACCACGGGGTGCACGTGGGCCGGGCGCGGGTCTTCGTCCTCGGCGTTGATCTCCAATATGACCGATGCCCAGCTCGCCCAGTGGGACTGCCACCGCGAACTCGATGGAATCCAGGCGCCGCCGCATCTGCACGACGTCGTCGCGTTGAGCGACACGGTCGGTTTCAATCTCGAGCTCAAGCGCTGGGGTACCGAGGCTGCCGACGTGTACCTGCCCGCGCTGATCGCCGAGGACGAGGCATGCCGAGGGTGTTTGGCACCCCGCCTCATCGTGCAGTCTTTCGATTGGATTGGCCTCGAGCACGTCCACGAAACCTACGCGAGTACCTTCGAGATTCAGCTCTCGCTTCTGGCGGCGGCGCCCCGACCCGACGAGCTGAAGGCGGCGGCAGGTTGGGCCCAGATCTGGTCCCCAGACCACGAAATCGCTTCGGCGACTGCGATCGCGGACGCGCAGGCGATGGGGCTCGCGGTCGCGCCGTGGACGGTCAACGACGAGGAGCAGATGCAGCGCCTGATCGATGCCGGGGTGGACGCGATCATCACGGACAACCCGGACGTCTTGCTGCGGATGCTCGGGCGCTGAGGGCATTCAGGATGACGAGGGCAGGGCTTTCTGCTTCTTGGCCCGCTGTCGAAGTCTCCAGCGCCGCCGCTTGGCCCCGAGCCAGCCCTCGCCTGAGGCCCGGCGCCGAACCTCCACCGAGCCCACACGAACCCGGCCGGTGATCCGCAGGACGTGGTCCCAGCCCCCGGACGTCGGCTCGGTGTCCTCGTCGTAGCTGCCCAACAGCAGTTCGACCTCTTGGATGACGGCCCACGTGGGTGGAATGGTGATGACGATTTGGCCGACCAGCACTTCCACGTCGAAGCACAGCTCGTCGCCGGGCGGGAGGACGGCCTCACGCAGGTCGAGGTTCACCTCGGCGAACGTGGCTTTGACGAACGTCGTGCCGCCGGGGGTCCATGGACCGCTTCGCTTGGCCTCGGCAAAGAAGGCCGAGACCTCGTCGGTGATGACCCTGGCCGGAAGATTACGGGACGGGCCAGACATCACAGGTGGGCGAGAACGAAGTCGCGGATCTGCTGCTCCATGTAGACCAGGTCGTCTTTGCGGCGCGGCATGTGGCGCTCATCAGGGAACAGCAGCAACTCGTAGCGCTTCTGCGCGGCGATGAGGGCGTTGATCAGGCGGGCGGTGTGCCGGAAGTGCACGTTCTCGTCGATGAGGCCGTGTACGAGCATCAGCTGCCCGGTCATGTCCCCCACATGGGCCATGACGGCGCTCTGCTCGTAGCCCTTGGCGTTGTCTTGGGGCAGGCCCATGTAGCGCTCGGTGTAGTGGGTGTCGTAGCCGTCCCAGTGCGAGACCGGGGCGCCGGCGATGCCCACCTTGAAGGTCTCCGGGGCCCGGGCCAGCGCCATCGCGGACATGTAGCCGCCGTAGCTCCAGCCGTAGATGCCCACGTGGTCGGCTTGCGTCAGGCCTTGGTCGACGAGCCACTTCACGCCGTCGACCTGGTCCTGGACCTCGAGGTTCCCCATGTCGTGCTTGATCGCCCCCTCGAACTTCAGCCCGCGACGGGCTGCACCCCGGTTGTCGAGTTTGAACACCAGGATGCCCAGGCTTCGCAGGTACTGGGCCCGCATGTCGACCGTGAGGCTCCAATCGTTCTGCACGCGTTGGGCGTGGGGTCCGCCGTACACGCTGATCATGGTGGGGAACGGGCCCTCGCCCTGGGGCTTGTAGACCGCCCCGTGCATCTGCACGCCGTCGCGGGTCTGCAGGGTGACCAACTCTGGCGGCTGTAGGCCGAGTGCTTCCACCCGGGGGTCGGTCTCGATCTCGACCGTGGAGACCACCGCACCGTCCGCGGTGCTGCGGACCTCGATGCGCGGGGTGGTGTCCAGACGGTCCCACTGGTCGATGAACCGGTCGTACGTTGGGCTCAGCGTGACCGAGTGCATGCCCGCCTCGGTGGTGAGCTTGGTGATGTCTCCGCCGGACAGGGAGACCTTGTAGAGGTGTCGTTCGGTGGGGCCGTCCTTGGTCGCGGTGAAGTAGACCTCTCCTTTGGCCTGGTCCACGCCCGCCACCGAGTCGAGCATCCACTCTCCCGAGGTCAGCGCCCGGACCTCCTTGCCGTCCTTGTCGTAGACGTACAGGTGCGAGAATCCAGTCCGCTCGGACTGCCACAAGAATCCTCCAGCCAACGCCGCGTGCGGGGAGTCGGCGGGGATCTCATCGAACGCTCGGAAGCCGTTGTGCAGGTTGATCCAGACCTCGGAGGTCTCCTCGAGGACCTTGCTGGCGTTGCCCTTCGCGTCGTAGCGGACCAGGTGCAGCGTGGTCTGTTCTCGGTTCTCGACCTGGGCCATCAGCGAGCCATCGGGCATCCAGTTCACCCGGGCCAGATACAGGTCGTCTGCGGGCCGGTCTGTGGCGATGCCGGTGGCGCCGAGGTCGAGCCACTGCGGCGTGCCGCCTTCACGGCCGACGATGCCGAGCCGGACCTTGGCGTTGGCCTCGCCCGCAAACGGGTAGCCGTGGTCCTCGTGGTGCGGCGCGTCCTTGCCCTGGTGCTCGATGCGATAGACCGGAATGTGCCGCTCGTCGACCTCGGTGAAGGCGATGCGGGCGGCGTCGTGGGACCACCAGTAGCCGGTGTGTCGCCCCATCTCTTCCTGGGCGATGTACTCGGCCAGGCCGTGGGTCTTGCCGGTGCCGCGGGCGCCACGGGTGACCTGCACGGACTCGCCTCCAAGCGCAGGCGCAACGTAGACTTCGGCGTCCTTCACATAGGCGACAAACTCTCCGTCGGGGGAGAAGCGGGCGCTGAGGGCCGGGGTGCCCTCCGTATCGACGATCCGCTGCAGGCGGCCTTCGAGTCCCTCTTGCACCCAGAGGTCGCCACGGACCGGAACGAGGAACCGGTCCGCCTTCTTCGACCACGCGTACGAGGTCACGCCGAGCGAGCGCATGCGAAGTCGCTCTCGCTGAAGCTTTTCCTCTTCGGAGAGGTTGTCCTCGGTCGCGCCTCCGCCGGGCGGGGTGAACAGGAGCTTGCGCTCCGCGGACTCGACCGGCTGGGTATAGAGGTCGCGGTTGAGCGAGCCTTCGGGGCTGAAGAGGTAGGTGAGGTGTTTTCCGTCGGGGGAGAAGCGGACGGCACCGGGCGCCATCGTGCCGGGCCGGGGGTGGGTGGCGACCTCCTCGACGGAGATCGCACCTTCGGACGGGGGAGTGGCAGGCTTCATGGCGATGTCTTCCTCGGAGGGGGGCTCGACGTCCGCGGCCGGCGTGGGCTTCTCGTCGTGGTCGGGAATCGTCGGGTCGCAAGCGAGAACCGCGAGCAGCAGACACGGCGCGAGGCGGCGGAGCATGGCGGCGAGTCTTGCAGCCGGTCGGCCCGGTGACAACGCCCTGCGCTTGCGCTGGGGCACGAATCGGGGCACAAACCTGGGCGAGATGGGCTCCCTCGCTGACAAACTCACCGCACCTGAAGTTCGCCGCGACGTCGTGATGGCTTGCTGCAACCTGGTGGAGAGCGAGGTCGACGGCA
>CAJXVA010000183.1 GCA_913061055.1 uncultured Pseudomonadota bacterium | reverse complement strand
GAGACAGGGCGGGGGGCGACGCTGAGCACCTCCACCGTCGCCGAGCCGCGGACCGTGGAGCGAGCCTCTCAGCTCGCCGAACAGTTGCCGGACCTGGCCCCCTGCGCCAACGCCGAGATCATGTCGCAGGGCGTGTTCATGCCCGAGACCGAAGCCCAGCGGATCGACGCCGACGAGCTGCTCCCGGTCCTCGAGAAGGCATCGGTCTTGGTCTGGCAGGGAGACCACGAAGGGGTCCGCGCTGTCCTGGATCCGTTCGAGGCTCGTCTGACTTCCTCGACCCATCCTCGCGTTCGGGCCCAACATCAGCTCATCGAGGGTCGAACGCTCCGCGGTGACGAACGGCTCGCACTCCTGCACCGAGGACTGGAGGTTGCTCTCGAGTACAATCTCGACCCCCTTGCAGCCAAAGCCTTCGTCTCTGCCGCCTACACGTACAAAGACCAGGGCAAGGAGGCGCGCGCCAACTCGATGTTCGAACAAGGCCTCGCACTCGGACGCGCCAGCGGGCAGTCCACACCCGTTCTCGACGCGCTTGGCGGCCTCGCGAAGGTCGCGGAGGCGCAGCTGCAGTACGACGTCGCGATCGCGTATGCGCGCGATGCCGTCCGTGTGAGCGCCGACGCCCCGACCTTCGGAGTCCGGGCTTCCACGCTGTTGCTGCTCTCGGAGTTGCTCCACAAGCGGGACGGGCCCCTGGCGGGCCTCGAAGAGTTCGAGCAGGCGCACGCACTTCTGGTGCGCGAGGTCGGCGAGGACCACCCCGCACAGGAGGAGTACCTGCAGGAGGTCCTCACCCGAGCCAACGAGCGCGGCGACAACAAGAAGGCCATCGAGACATCCGAGACCCTCATCGCGCTCCTGCGACGAAACCGGGGTCCGGGCAGCACCCGCGAGGCGGTGACCCTCGCGAACGCGTCCAACGCCCAGCTGGCCCTTCAGCTGTACGCAGACGCCCTTGCGTCCGTGTCCCAAGCGGACGACATTTTTCGGGAGGCCCACGGCGACGACTATCCGAACCGCGCCGGCTTGTTCAACAACCGAGGTACGATCCTGATCGCCCTGGGCCGACTCGATGAGGCTCGCGAAGCGATCACGCGGGCCGGGGAGATGTTCGAAGCCCAACTTGGGCCGGGGACCGAAGCCACGGGTGTCACGCAGCTCAACCTCTCCGAGGTCGAACGGTTGGCGGGGAATCTCGAAGCCGCCCGTACGCACGCCCTGACGGCGCGCACTCAGTTCACCAACCGCCTTCGACCCGATCACGTGCGCATTGGTCGTGCCAACGTCGCCTTGGCCGAGGTCGAACTCGCGGCCGGCGAATCCGATGCCGCTCGTGGGTCCATGGCTCGGGCGTTGGCGATCGGAACCCCAAAGGCGGCCGAAGAGAGGCTGTGGACCCTCCTGCAAGCCGAGGCGACGCTCCGTTCGACAAGCAGCACCGACGCCGAGCGACGCGAAGCCCGGGCTGCCGTCGAAGCCGTTCGCGACGCCCCAGCGCAGACTTCGGAGTACAGCCGAAACACCCGCAACGCGCTCAATCGGATCGACGCGCTGTAGAGAACCCGGGGTCTCCAGGATCCAGGACGTCCACGGTGCCCCCCCGCGGATGCTCGAACCGGAGCCGTTGTGCGTGCAGCATCAAGCGTGGCCCCTCCCCGTCACCGTAGAAACGATCGCCCACGATGGGCCATCCGGCCTCGGCACAATGCACGCGGATCTGATGGGCACGGCCGGTGACTGGTCGCGCATCGAGAAGCACCGTCCCATCCCCGCGGCGCTCCAACACTCGGAAGTTCGTGATGGCCTTCTTGCCACCCGAGTGCACCGCTCGGTAGCGAGTCGCCTTCGACCCCTTGTCGCGACCCAGAAAGCTCTCCACCGTCCACGCATCGTCCGGCGGCTGCCTGCGGGGCCGGACCACCGCCCGATAGCGTTTGTCGATCGTGTGCGCCGAGAACATCTCGGAGATCGCGGCGTTCAGCGCAGGATCGGTGGCGAACAACACGAGCCCCGAGGTGTCCACGTCCAGGCGGTGGTGCAGCGCAGCGTGAGCGCCTCCACGGGCCTGCACCCACGAGAGCACCGCGCCGGCGAGGTGTGGCCGGGCCGGGTCGAGCGTGGCGTGCACGGCGAGCCCCGCGGGCTTGGACACCACCAGCAGGCCCGCGGCGTCATGCCGCACGTGGGCCGAAGTCAGCTCGAACGCAGGCCAGCTGCCCATGGAGCAACGATACGCCTGTGGACCTCGTCGCGATACGGAAGCATCGCCGGGCCCGTTGTCAGCCTGAGGCCGGACCCGCTTGACATCCCTGCGCGGGTCACGAAAGCCTGCTCCCGGAGCCCTGGTGTCGAAGCCGCGCAACTTCACCGTCCCCCTCATCGTCCTGATCGTTTTGTCGACCCTCGCGGTCGCCAACGGCATCTATCTGATGCGGGTCCACATCGACTACGTGACCGGAGTCAACACCGTCGCCGGTGCCTGCTACGAGTACGCCGAGAACGGCTGCTCGGTCACCGCCGGACGGTTTGGATCGGTCCTCGGCATCCCGGTGGCCGCCATTGGATTTGCCGGAGCGCTGGGCACATTGGCGTGCGCCGTCATGGCGTTTCGGCGCCGCGCGGCACCACACGACGGGTACCGGTCGCTGTTGTTCGCGCTCGCCTCGTTCAGCCTGTTGGCCTCGGTGGTCATGGGCACGTTCTCGGTCATCGAGGGCTCGTTCTGCCCGTTCTGCGTGGCCTGGTACGGGCTCAACACTGGGTTGTTCATCGCCGCGTGGTTCGTCCGCAACCCGGATATGGCGATGGGCGATATGCTCGATGACCTGCTGGGCAACGACGTGTTTGTTCCCCTGGGCGTCTTCGGCTTCGCGCTCGCCGGGGCCGTGTACTGGCACCATGCATTCCTCAACGAGCAGCAAGCCGAGCAGGACGCCGACGTTGCCGCGAACGCACCGGAGATCGCCGCGGCGATCTTGCAGAAGAACAAGACGTTCGAGCGCGAGCCCGTCGATGTTCTGAAGATGCGAGACAACCCCACCAGGCTCGTCGGTGGCGCGACGGGCGAGCAGGCCGATGTCGTGATCGTCGAGTTCGGCGACTTCCAGTGCCCCTTCTGCAAGAAGCTGTGGACCGGGATGGAGGAATACCTGGACACGACCGACCGCAGCATCCGCTTGCACTTCGCCCACTATCCGCTCAACGACGCCTGCAATCCCGGCATCAACGACCTGCACCCGTTTGCCTGCCAAGCCGCCGTCGCTGCGGTGTGCTCGGCAAAGCAGGACTCGTTCTGGAAGTTTGGCGACGTGGTGTTCGAAAACCAGGAGTCGCTCGAGCGAGGCGACCTGGTGGACTACGCGAAGGAAGCTGGACTGGATGTGGATGCGTTTGAGACGTGTCTGGATGACCCAAAGTCGATGGGACAGGTCCGGTGGGACATCGGCATGGGGAACAAGGCCGACCTCAGCGGGACGCCGACGTTCTTCATCAACGGCTACTCGGTGGTCGGGGCGTTTCCGCCTCCGATCTTGGATGAGTTGATCCGGCAGATTCTCGAGCACGACGCGGGATGACGGCAATGCCAGGCACCGCGCAGCATCAGGATCCGGCGAGCAGCCAGTCCACCAAACTGGCTCCGATGAGCGTCTCGGCCGCGAGCAGCGGGAACAACCCCAGCGCGGTCCCCAAGACGTAGGGCCCCAATCGCACCTTGGAGACGCCGAGCATCAACTGCATGGGTCCAAAGGTGAAGAAGGTGAGGCGCAGGACGAGCACGGTTCGAAAGCCCTTGGTGGCCAAGGCTTCGTCGTAGCCTTGGAGGCGCTCGGGCAGGCGGTCTTGCACCCACTCGCGGCCAACGAAGCGGGCGAAGGCGAACGCCGTGCATCCAGCCAGCGTGGCCCCGGCCCACGACAACGGCAGGGCGAGCGCAGGCGGCCAGACCAGCCCAGCGGCGATGATGAACGCGTGCGCGCTCAGTCCGATCGGCTGCAGGATCGCGAACGCGAGCAGGAACAACAGCGGGCCCCAGATCCCCGATGCCTGAAGCCACGCCCGAACCTGGGCGGCATCGAGATCCCCATAGAGGCCACCGAACAACACCGCGACGACGGCCACGAGAAACAACAGGCCGAGCACGAACTTGAACCACTTGGCTCGTGCTCGATCGGGCTTCATGACGCGAACGTAGCAGGCGGCCGGGTGGTCTGCAGAAAGCCGAACCCGATCGGGCTCAATCGTTTTCGCAGAATCGACCGCCGTGCTGACACGTGAACCCGGACCAGTCCGCGCAGTCGTCGTCGTTGGCATCGCACGGGAACAGGCAGTAGTCGTGTTCGCAGCCCATCCCCGCAAACGGGCAGTCATCCTCGCTCGTGCAGGGGACCATGCATGTCCCCAGGCACTGGGCTGACTCGCAGCACTGCGCCCCCACCCCGAGTTCGCCGCACCCGTCGACCGCGGCGCACGCCTGTCCGAGGTCGCTCGGTTGCAACGGCGCGTCGCTGTCCTGGGTCGTGCCGGTGTCGACCGACCCAACACCCGAGGAGGACGTCGACCACCCTGTGGATGCAGCCCCGCCCGAGGTCGACGAATCCGAGGCGCCGGAGGTTGCGCCCGCCGGGGCTGCGCCGCCCTCCAGCCCCGGCTGCGCACCCGTCGTGGACTCCGAATTCGGCTCCGCACCCGAAGACTGGACGGCGGGTCCGCTCGACGCTGCGGACGCAGACGCGGCGGGTTCGTACGCAGGGTTCGTGCCCACACACGCGCCTAGCAGAGCGAGCAGCAGGAGGCCGAGACGACGCGGCGGTGGAGTGTGTTGCCGTGGCATCTTCGGCCTCGCGCGGAGGTTTCCGGTGGCATTCCGGCTCGCGCGCCGCGGAGTTTGCCTGCTGTTTCGCCTCCGCGGGTGGGCGCCGGCGTGAGCAGGGGCTCGTGCGGGGAATGCGTAAGGACGCGAAGATCTTTTTCTTCCCGCCCCCGAATCGATCGTCCCGCAGCTGGGGTGTAATGAGGCGTGACGGCTGCGCCCCGGCTGCGTTCCTCCGGGGATCGCAAGGAACTCGACGAGCTCAGTCTCGCTCGGGCTCGGCGCGGCGATCGCGATGGCTGTGCCCGATTCGTGGCGTTCCACCAGCGACTCGTGTTCGCCGCCATCGGCCGCATCCTGGGCCCCGGCCCGGGGCAGGCGCACGTCGAAGACCTCGCACAAGAGGCCTTTCTCAAGGCCCTGCGCGCCCTCCCCCGCTTCGACCCTTCGGGCCCGGCAAAGGTCTCGACCTGGCTGCTCACGATCGCAACCCGCGTCGCGCTAAGCCACCTGCGACGTCGCCGCATCGAGACCGAGCCGCTGCACGACATCGACGGCCCGGCCATTCACCCTCACGAGGCGATCGACGCCCGCCAGCGAATCCTTCAAGCGGCCGCCACCCTCACCCCCGAGCAACGCGCCGTGTTCGTCCTCAGGGACGTTCACGGGCTCACCGAGACCGAGGTCGCCGCGGCCCTCGAGCTCGATGTTTCCGCCGCGAAGTCGAGACTGCACCGCGCTCGCGCCCGGATGCGCCGCGCCCTGACGGAGGCCGATCATGACTGACGAGACACCCCCCAGCCAGTCCTCCATCGAGGCGATCGAGGACGCATGGTCCGTTCCAGAGCCATCGGTGGAGTTTGCTGCCGGCGTTCTCGCATCGCACTTCGCGGAGGGGGACGCCACGACACACGCGACCGCCGAAGCCCCGCGACCACGATGGGTCTGGCTGGGAGCGGTGGCCGCGGTCCTGCTCATCGCGGGACTGATGTGGGCCTTCCTCGGGGGCCAGAGTTTCGAGGACCAGCTCGAGGCGCGCGAGGTCCGGACGGTCGCCCTCGGAGACCGCGCGACCGCAGTGGCGCAACCGGGCACAAGAATGAAGTGGTCGGTCGATTCCGACGGGACCACCCGAATCGATCAGAGCTCCGGTCGCGTGTTCTATCGCGTCGACCATGGTGAACGTTTCGATGTGGTGACCCCCGCGGGCACCGTCACCGTGACCGGAACCTGTTTCGAGGTCGACTTGGAGTCCCCCACCATGAAGACCCACAATGTTCGTGCCGGTGCCCTCGGTGCCGCTCTCGCCTCCGCTCTTGTCGTCACCGTCTACGAAGGCGGTGTCGTTCTCGCCAACGACCACGGCAGCGTCGACCTCGCTGCGGGAGACTCCGGCCGTGTCTCCGATGCTCGGGCACCGGTTCGATTCGACCCCGACGGAGACGACAGCCACACCGCTGAGCTTGCCGATGCAGACCCGGCCAGCAAGAAGAGCGCGGGGACCGTCGCGGGGGACCCGATGGCGCACATCGCCCGGCAAGCGCGTGACATCGACCGTATCCGCGAAGAGAAGGACGCCCAGGCGGTTCGCATTCAAGAGCTGGAGGCGCAGGTCATCGAGCTCGGCGGCGCGGTCGATCCCAAGAGCCCCGAGGCCGCCAAGGCTCGCGCCAAGATGTGCGCGAGTCAAAGCCGCGGCGGGAACTGCCCGTTCCTCGAGCCCGATCAGGACACGCTGATGGAGATGGCGCGGTGTGCAACCGTCAAGATCGACTCCCTCGGCTTCGTCGACAACCCCGAGCCCCCCTCACCGGGCATGATCGCACAGCGACTCGGAGTCACCGATCCCACGGAGGCCGAACAGCTCCACGCCGCGGCCACGAAGCAATACGAGGGATACAACGACTCGCTTCGAGAGATGTACTTGGAGCTCGGCGGCGACGAAGCGACCGCCGAGGACGCGTCGGGCAAGACGCTCGAGTCCTTCATCTTCGACCAGCTCGATCGCGAACTGGTCGGCGACATCCAACGTCGCATCGCTGAGGAGCGCGCGGGCCTTCGGCAGCCGCCCGTCGACCGTTCCGCGATGCCGCTCGAGGAGCGTGTGTCGCGATTGATGGCCGAGAGTGGAAACGAGTTCGAGCGACTCGTGGGCGACAGCCTGGGTGAGGAGCGCGCTCGAGAGCTGCGCCGAAAGCACGACGGCTGGCCGGGCAGCACCAGCGTTCACAGCGGGGACTGTGTCGACGGCGAGCCCTAGGAGAGCCTACGCAGGGTCCTGAGCGTGCGGCGAGAGCAGGCCCTGCTCCCGTGCCCGGGCGCGAAGCAGCTCGAGGAGTGCTTCGCGATCGGTCGTGTCGGCGGGGTGCTTCTTGCCCAAGCGGGCTCGTTTGTTCGCGTCGAGCCCCATGCGACCCAACCGGGCGATGAAGCCACTCTCTGGGTCGGCAGGAGCGCAGTGTCCCCGACCGAGCCTGCGGTTGAGGACGTTGTACGAGCCACCGACCCCCGCCGCCTCGCACTCACGCTGGTGGGCTCGGGCAGACCAGATCGCGGTCACGATCGCAGGGATGCCGTCGTCGTGGCAGAAGATCCATGGCGGCGCTTTGGGATCCCAAACCTGGACGAAGTACGCCGGGTTGAAGCCGAACGGGCCATAGCCAAATGCCCACGCCGAGCCGCGTGCCGTCGTGACCTCGCCGTCGGGCGTGACCTTGTCGTACTGCACCTCGGCGTACAGATGCGCGTTGCCTTTGAAGCGACGCAGGCGAGCGAGCTTGCCCTTGAGCTTCCAATAGCGCCCGTCGGTCGCCTCGGTTTCCGCAAGCGCAGCCTCGAGCCGAGCTTCCTCGTCGGCATCGTAGGCGTACTTCCGCCACGCCTGCGTGGCCCCGTTCACATCGGGGTTGAGTACGTGCAGCGCACTGGGGCGATACGTCGACTCGCGCATCGACCACGCCTGCAACAGCCGAGACTCGGCGCCCATCTCTTTGGCGACCATCGCCACCAGAAGGCGGAACCGGTCTCGATCGACCTTGGTCCAAGGCTTGCGGATCCGTCGATGCCGAGGACGCCCGCGCTCGTCGATCTCGACCCGGAACCCCTCACAGGAGTTGCGCTGCGCACCGTAGGTCGAGGCGAGGACATGCTGCGGCAGATCAGCGTGCAACGACACGACGTCGGTTGCAGGCGACAAGTCCGCCTTCGGTTTGGGCCACGCCTCGAGCTGCGGAGGAGATCCGCACGCTCCGAGCAGCGCGAGCCCAAAGAGGAGCCCTCTGCGTTGCATGGCCGGCGTGTTCTAACCCGTCGTTGCCGGCCGTCAAGCCGGCACGCTCATGGGCAGTAATCGAGACGGTCGGACAGTCCCTGACCCTGGGGTCCGGAGAAACCAGGGGACGGCGTCTCGACGAAGCACGTCTGCGGCTCCGCATCCCCCACTGTGACCCTCAGATAGCCAAAGCGCGGTTCGCCCAGCCCCTGGTACGCACCTCCCGTGCCCGCGATGACCTGGCGCAACGTAGCGTCTCCAACGCCGATGGCAGGAAAGTCACGCAACGCGTGTGCGTGGCCCGCGACAATCAAATCGACGTCGGCGATCGCGGCTTCGGCAAGCAGGCGTTGAGCACGATCTTCTCGCGACCAGCCGGCACCGGTCAGTCCCGCGTACGGCGGGTGATGCATCGCGATGATCATGTGGCGTGCATCCCCGCGATCGAACAACTCGGGCAACCGAGCTTCGACAGAACGCGCGATCGCACCGCTTCCGGTGTCCAGCATCACGAGCCTGAGATCGCAGACCTGCACGACATGATTGCCCGGACCGAAGCGCCGGTTGAAGTGCGGATGACGAGGTCGATAGATGTCGTGGTTGCCAGGGGTGACGACGACCGGCACCGGGGCGTTGCGTAGCAAGCCCTCGACCAGATCGAACTCGTCGTCGCGTGACGACTCCGTCAAGTCGCCGGCGATGACCAACGCCACGAGGGGCTGCCCGACGATCTCGCCCTCTTCGCGTTCCTGCTCGAGCTGCTCGAGGATGCGTTCGAACTGCGCAGGGTTGGTTTGGATGTCGCTGACGAACGCGACGCGGTAGTGCTCGGGACACCCTCGGCGACCACGAACAAAGACCGGCTCGCCCGGTGTGATCGAAAGCTCGATGCTGCGGCGCAAGGATTGGTCCGCGGGCGCGAGCACGGGTGTCTCGACCCCTGCCCGGTCGATCCAAACATCAGCCGAGGGATCGACGTTGTCGAGCTCCAGCGTGACCATGTCCGGCGCCCCGTCCTCGGACTCGAGGCTGATCGCGAACCGCCCCGGCCCGGCCACACGAGCGTGCACGACCCCCTCCTCGAGTTCGAGTCGGCCTCGCGCATCCCAAGTCGCGGCCGATGCGGCGGCGGGGTCCTGAAAGCGAACCTCGATCGAGGACGGCGTGCGGAGCCGGGCGTGCTCGTTCTCGGCGACAACCCTGCATTCGGGATCGGAGTAATCCGGGTTGGTGCATTCGGGGACCGCACACGCTCCCCACACCAGCGCGGATGCCAAAGCGCCCAGCCCAACGAGCCCGGAAACCTGCGCGAGCTTCATCGCTGGCCTCCTGTGGGGCGCTCACGCTCGGTGAGGTCCGGAAGCACAACCCCGACGTTGGCCGCCGCAGAGAGGCCGTTTCCGATCGTGGCTCCGGCTCCAAACTGAAGCGCGACCGGCCAGTCCGTCGGACGCACCCGCGTCGCCCAACGAACGTGAACGGGCCCCAAGAACCCGACGACGGGCCCGAAGTTCAGGCCACGCCCATCGAATCGGCTGTGGACGTAGCCCATGCTGAGCTGACTGTTGACGTTCGCACGACGCACCGCACCATCGCGCCGCTCCCCGCGAGTCATCGGAAAGTCGACGTCGTACCAAGCTTCGCCGTACAGCGGTCCGATCTGCGCGCCGCCGCGCTCGAGTCCCTCCTGCCCCGGTTCGGCGAACGAGATCGTATCGAGCCTGGGGCCGAAGTAGACCGTGAAACGCTGGCGTTCGGAGAGCCGCCACCGTGCGCCCACGGTCAGCGGCAGCATCATGGTTCGCTCGATGACACGCTGACTTGGAAGCCCAGGGTCGAGGGTCTCGCGGCGGATCTGAAACTCGGGTTTGTACCGAAGCTCGGACGCCCCCAAGAATGAAGACCGGGCGAAGACCGGATACGGAAGATTCACAGCGAGATCGGCGCCGACCCCGATCGAAAGTCGGCGTTCGCGAAGGGCCACCGGTGCGGTGCCGAGCTGTCCTTCGATCGGCTGTTGAAACTGCGGCCGAGGATCGACTTGTCGCTCCTGCCACAGCGTGCCCCCGACATGCCCGAACACCCGGATGCGCCCACCTCCGTTGCGAAAGAAGAAGTTGGGGGCGAACGTCATCCGCATCTGATGCGGGTTCGTCTCGTCGAGTGCGCCCGGCTGCGGCACGCTGTAGTCGACACCCAGGGTGCTGGGGCGGACGCGGTCATCGTCCCCCGGGGCATCACCACCGAGGCGGCCGATCAGCGAACCGAACAGTGCGCCTGCGCCCGCGATCGCACCTCCCCCCACGAAGAAGGTTGCGGGGTCTCCGGCATTGCTTCGATCGCCGAGCGCAAACAGCATCGTCGCCGCGACTCCGCCCACCGCCGCACCCACGCCGAGCAGCGTCAGCCGTGCCATCGAGGTGCGCACGCATGGCCCCTGCTGCGAGGTGCAACACGAGAACTGTCGTTTCTCGTGGCAGACTCGGTGGCGCGCTCCGGCGTCCTCGGACTCGTTGGCGGGCTCCGGCGCGCGAGTTGCGGTGACCGCAACCGTCAGGCTCAACAGGACCGCATGCACCGCTGTTGCCGTACCACGCCGGCCCTCGTGGCGGGAAGCCGCGCACCGGACTTGCCCCGACCGCGTCCATCCCGCAAGCTGCTCAGCATGCTTGGCTTAAATGGACAGTGGACGATGGGGGGGGTGGCGCGGTCGATGTTGGGCTCGATCTTGGCGTCGGTCTTGGCTGGGGGGTGCCAGATCGAAGACCCCGCGCAGAAGGACGTAGACCGGCTTCTGACGACCCTTTGCGAACAGAGCGAGACCTGCCGGTGCGCAGGCGAGCAGGACATGAACGCCTGCGACGTCCGGCGCTCCACCTGGGATGGACGCCTGGAGTTTGGACGCGCGAAGGGGCTGGTCTTCGATGCCGAATGTGTCGAATCGGTTCAGGCTCGGGTTCAAGCGCATGGCTGCCTCGATGCCACCACCGAAGATGGGCACCTGTGCGAGGGATTCTGCGCGGTCTTTCACGGCAACGTCGAACTCGGTGGCGACTGCGACGCCCACGACACGGTCACCAGCAACTGCATGCAGGGCTCCACGTGCGTCGACGGGACGTGTGTCGATCCCTGTGATGCGCTCGCGGGCCTCCCAGAGGGCGCGTTGTGCCGGGACGAAAACGGAACGGACTTCGACGACTGCGCGGAGAACCTGGTGTGCGACTTCGATTCCCGCAAGTGCCGAGCGCTGCCCGAGATCGGCGACCGCTGTCTCAATGGGGACTGTGCTCGCGACGCGTACTGCGACTGGAACTCCGAGACGTGCCGAGCCGCCGCCCAGGTCGGCGAGAACTGTGAGCAGATCGACTGCGTCTCCGATGCGTGGTGCGACTGGGAAGGGATTCCGACCTGCAAAGCCGACCGGCAACAGGGCCAATCCTGCCGCGACGGCCGATGCGTAGAGGGCCTCCGCTGTGACTACGATCGAGACCGCTGCGAGGCACCGGCGGCCGAGGGGGAAGCCTGCGGCGGAGCGGGCTGCGAGGAAGGATTCGACTGTGCACAGGGCACCTGCCAACCGCCTGCCGAGGTCGGCGAGCGATGCGATGGACGCCGCTGCGTTGAAGGCAGTTGGTGTGACTGGGACATCGAACGCTGCGCCGCGCTGCCTGACGGTGAGGGACAGCCCTGCCCCACCGGCGAGTGCGCGGGTCGCCTGTGGTGCGACACCGCCAATGTGCCCGAGGGCGAGTGCGCGCTCCGAGCCCCCTTCGGCGAACCGTGCACGGGCCACCGTCAGTGCGAATCCGGGTTCTGCCCGGCGGGGTACTGCATCGACCTACCACTCGAAGGCGAGTCCTGCGCCAACGCCAATGCCTGCGCCAACGGACTGGTGTGCAACGGTGAGACGTGTGTCACCGCGCTCGGCCGCGGCTCCGCAGTCTGCTCCTTCGCAGGCTGGTAGAGGCCCCGCGGTTTGGAGTTTCTTCGGGCCACGGTCCATACTTACGGGGTGAGGCGATGGGTGTGGCTGCTTGTCGGTCTTTGGATCGGCTGCGCGTCGGGGGACGAGCCCGCGACGAGTGCGGCCACGACCTTCGCACCGAGCGGCTCTGCCACCGCCACCGCCACCGCCACCGCCACCACGACCTCGACCACCTCCGCCTCGACAGACGACTCTGAAGCGGATGGTGAGACTTCGGACGGAACGGACGATCCGACGGACCCGAGCGATGGGAGTTCGACGGACACCGATACCGACACGGTTGGATCCTCCGGCGGGGGGTCGAGCTCCGGCGAGCCGCCGAGCGAGCAGCCCGAAGACGGCATGTACTCCTCGTGCGACAGCATCGTCGACTGCATCGGCCTCACGGCCTGCCTCACCGCCACCGACACCGGCGGGCAGCCCATCGAACCGTTCTGCACGGCGGGTGCCTGCAAGTCGCCCCTGGCACAGTGCGATCCGACCCCCGGCGGCACCGCGGTTCCGATCTGCCTGCTCACCGCCTCGATGGAGACCGTTTGCGCGCTCGACTGCAGTCAGGGCCAAGAGTGCCCCGACGGCATGGATTGCCGCACGCTCGCGGGCGGCTCCATCTGTTCGTGACTCTGCCCCAAGACACCGATAACGTTCGGTCTCGCATGTCCTGGTCCCTGCCGAAGAAGAAGGTTCTCGTCCCTTGGGATTTCTCAGCCGCCTCCCTCGAGGCACTCGAAGCTGCGCTGACCATGGTCGAGCGACCCGGAGACGTCACGGCCTTGCACGCCGTGGAGCCCAGCGGAGCCATCGCCACCATGAGCGAGCAACGCAACCGTGATGCCCAAGAGGACCTGGCAGAGACGCTGGGCAAGGTGCGTGACTCGCTCAACGCTGTGGGTCACGAGCAGGTCGCGGCGGCGGTTCGCATTGGCGGCGCTGCCGATGCCATCGCCGAGTACGCCAACGAGCATGACTTCGAGCTCATCGTCATGCCCTCGCGGCGACGCAAAGGCCTCAAGCGCTTGCTGCTGGGCTCGGTCTCCGAGCAGGTCGTCCGCAACGTGCCGGTGCCAGTCCTGCTGCTGCGAGCGTCGAACGAAGACGACGAGTAGAGACAGGCTGCCCGTCCCGGTGCGCTTGCCTGAACCTGCGGACAAGCGGTAGCGTTTCTTGGTGAGAGGGCGCTCTGTATGCTGGGTCGGTTTGGGTGTGCTCTCGGTCGCGTGCGCTTCCGGAGCGTTTCGGGGCGTGCAAGGCTCCTCGGTCGAATCGGTGACAGCGAGCGTCGGTGCGACGAGCATCAAGGGCACGGTCCAAGATTCGGACACTCGTGAACCTGTCCGGGGCGCGCTCCTGAGACTCCAATGTGACTGCCTCGAAGGCCAACGGGAGCTTCAAGCGGACGCCAACGGGGAGTTCGTCTTCCGCGACCTGCCTCCGGGAGCCTACGAAGTTCAGGTGTTGTACGAGGTGGCAGAGTCTCTGATTTCGGTCGAGGTTCGAGCCGACCAGACTGCAGAGCTCCGGTTCTTGCTGTCCAACGACCCACAAGTCGTGACATGAACGGCCCGGAGCCGTACCGACCCCTCGGCGGCTCGGTGGGTTGGCACCTGGTCAGCTCCGCCGACGCGGTGCGCCTGCGATGGCTTCGCGCACTTGGACCCGTCGGCTCCCGGCTCGCACGAGATCGCGAGCTTCGGGTCTCGGTGGTGTTCAGCGCCGTCGTGATCTCGGCGCTGCTGGGGACCCTCGTGGCTCCGCTGTGGCTGCTCGTCCTCGGGCCGCTGGTCTGGGGCGTGCCGCACATCGCCGCGGACCTCCGCTACCTGGTGGTTCGGACCGGATTCGGAAAGCGACGCCTGCTGTGGGTGCTCGGCGGAGTCCCCCTGCTGCTGCTCGGCACCGGTGTGGACCTGGTTTGGGGCTTCGTGGGGGCGGCAGGTGTGGCGCTGGTGGCCCGCGCTCCGCTGCCGCGACGATTGCTGGCCGCCGCCGTCCTGGTCGGCCTCGGGCTCGGACTCGACCAGCTCGGGCCCAGCAGCGACGTCGCGTTTGGCCACCTGCACAACTTCGGCGCGGTCGGGTTCTGGTGGGCCTGGAGGGCGCGTCGCGGTCGGTGGCATTGGCTGCCGCTGGTACTGCTCGTCGCCGCTTCGTGCTTGCTTCTGAGCAGCTTCGGCGTGGAGCTGGTCGGCTCCAAGTTCGAGTGGCACGCGGCAGGCGATAGCGCGGACCGTCAGCTGTGGCGCCTCGCGCCGGGCCTCGCGCCGATGCTTGGCATGCGGCTGGTGCTGCTGTTCTGCTTCATGCAATCGGTCCACTACGCGATGTGGTTGCAGATGATCCCCGATGAGGAACGACGCCGAAGCACCGTGATGACGTTTCGGGCCAGCCTTCGCGACTTGGAGCGAGACTTCGACCGCGTCGCGTTGATCGTCCTCGCCGTGCTGAGCGTCGGCCTGGTCGTCTGGGCGAGCTTCGACATGCTGGCCGCAGGCCGGGGCTACTTTCGAATGGCGCGGTTCCACGGAACCCTCGAGGTGATGGCCGCGGTCCTGCTCATCCTCGAGCGAGCCCCGCGAAGGCCGTGATAGACAGCGGCATGCTGCAGCCCTGGCCCGAGAACGTCGCACGTCTCACCTACGGCATCACACCCCCGAAGCTCACCTTCGATGCCGCGCGGCGAGCTGCGCTGGCGGAGCAGCAGACCGCGCGGATTCAGGCACTTCCGATCGATGCGTTGGTCGTCTACGACCTGCAGGACGAGAGCAGCCGCACCGACGCCGTCCGGCCGTTTCCCTACCTGCAGACCGTCGACCCGCTGGAGTACGCCACGGAAGACCTCGCAGCTCTGAAGGTCGACAAGCTCGTCTATCGCTCCGTCGCCAAGCAGGGGCAGGACGAGATGTTGGCGTGGATGCAGCGCGCGCTCGCCCATCACGTGTCCACCGTCTTCGTGGGCGCGCCCTCTGCCGACGCGACCGTCCGCCTGCGACTCTCGGATGCGTACAGGCTCCGAGCCGCGAACTGTCCCGAGCTGCTGCTCGGCGGCGTGGCGATCGCGGAGCGACACCGCACCCGCGGCGAAGAAGACGCCCGCATCGCCTTCAAGCAACACGCGGGCTGCTCCTTCTTCGTCAGCCAGGCTGTCTACGACGTCACCGCCACCAAGGACCTGCTCAGCGACCTGTGGTTTCGCAGTGTCCGCGACCACAAGCCCATGCCCCCCGTCTTGGTCACGCTGAGCCCCTGCGGCTCGCTCAAGACGCTGGAGTTTCTCGACTGGCTCGGCGTGGTGGTGCCGCGGTGGGTTCAGAACGAGCTTCGCGCGGCCGGGGACATTCTGCAGACCTCAGTGGACACGGCTCTGGCGGCGTTTGAGGAGCTGCATGCATTCGCCGACGCGAAGGGGTTTGCGATCGGGTGCAACGTCGAGAGCGTGGCGCTGCGGCGGGCTGAGATCGATGCGTCGGTGGAGATGGTGCACCGCGTGGCACAGATCATGGGACGCGGCTGATCCCCCTGAAGCTCAGCGGTGCTTCGCGATCAGCGCTTCGATGCGGTCACACGCCGTGCTCAGCGTGTCCCACTCGGGCCCGAACGAGAACCGGGTGTAGTGCCGAAAACGTGACGTGTTGTGGCGGCGTTTGCCGGGGTTCACGTCGAAGAACTCGCCGGGGACGGTGATGACCTTCTCCTCGAGCGCGGCGCGGAACAGGCCCATACCGTCGTTGAGCGGCGGGGGGAGCTTGGAGAGGTTGCCCCAGGCGTAGAAGGTGCCCTCGGGCACGTGGTCGAACTCGACGCCGAGGTCCTGGAGACGGGCGACGAACTTGTTGCGCTTGCGGCGGAAGGTCGCGCTGATGGCACGCGTCTCGGCGTCGACGACACTGGGCTCGAGCGCCGCGAGTGCAGCGCGCTGCAGCGGCCGGCTCCCCCCGCCATCGAGGAACGAGCCTGCGCTGCCCATCACGTCGATGACCGACTTGGGGCCCACGGTCCACGCGACCCGCCAGCCCGGGTAGCGCCAGTTCTTGGTGAGTCCGTCGAACAGCACGACCGGGTCGCGGTCGACATCTTCGACGTACCGAGCCGCGCTCTCGATCGGAAGCTCGCCGGGGGTCTCAGCCCAGATGTAGTGCGAATAAAACTCGTCGAGCAGCAAGGTGCAGTCGAGTTCTCGGGCAACCTCGACGAAGCCCCGAAGGTCTTCACCGCTGACGAGCTTGCCCGTGGGATTGCACGGGTTGGACATCAGCAGCGCGGAAAGGCCGCGGCCTTGGACTTCCTTGCGGAGGTCGTCGGGACTGAACGCGTAGCCCCGTTCGGGCTCCAGCAAGATCGGGATGGAGGTGAACGCGCGGAAGATCTCGAGCAACTCCTCGTACGCCGTGTAGTCGGGCAGGAAGTGGCCCAGGTGCACGGTGCCGATGCTGGCAGCGGCCCGGGTCAGAGCGGCACGCCCGCCCGAGCTGATCGAGACGTTCTGCGCGGTGTACTGCGACGGCATCCCGCGGCGGTAGAGGCGGTTGTACATCGCGGCCACCGACTCCCGGAGCTCGGTCAGGCCCGAGACCGGTGCGTAGTCTCGATCGAACTCCGCGATCTCGACGCTGTTGATGCGCGGGGGAGCCCCCTCGAGGTCGCCAGTTTCGGGCTGGCCCTGCCCCAGGTTGCACCAGCTGGGATCGGAGCCGTCGTAGCCACGCTTGACCGCCTCGGTCGTGACGTAGATGACGCCGGTCCGAGGGACAGCACGAAACGCGGACGGGATGGACGGAGCCTCCACGCGCGGAGCCTACACCCCCGCGAAGCCCGGCTTCAAACAGCCCTGCAACGGGCCGGGGTGACCCGCCAGAGCCATTTGACCACGCCCGCGGGCGCCCGTAGGCTCGCATCCCCGACGGGATTGGCCTGCGATCATGAGCACTACCAAGCGTAAGAAGACGGCGAAGCGAACCACCTCGAAGACGAGCGCCAAGAAGAAGGCGTCGGCCAAGAAGAAGGTCGCCAAGAAAGCCGCGCCCAAGAAGGCCGCCAAGAAGAAGGTCGCCAAGAAAGCCGCGCCCAAGAAGGCCGCCAAGAAGAAGG
>CAJXVA010000182.1 GCA_913061055.1 uncultured Pseudomonadota bacterium | reverse complement strand
GCCAAGGGCCGCCGCCTCCACCGCCAGTCTTTCGGCCTCCGTGGCCGAGTTGCGGATGTCAGCCACCGACGCCAGCCGGTCTCGAGAACGCTTCGACAGGTTGAGAATCGTGATCGCCGCTGAGTTCACTCCGTCGGCGAGCGAATACTCGACGCGGGCCTGCATCGCGAGCGGATCAGCCGCGGCGACCGGGCCCGAGCCGACGCCAGCGATGGACTCAAGCACAAGGTAGAGGCCGGCCTCCCCCCACACCTCGAGCCGAGCACTGCGGCCCTCCTTACGCACCCGCCACCTCCGCGGCGGTGAGGTACACGAGCGTGACGCGGCCGCTGTACAGGTCGTCGCGGCCGGCCTCGACCCCCTGGCCGCTGGTGTCGACAGCGACGAGGCTCCCAGGTGGGAAGCCCGCGGCGACGAACTGCCGCAGGATGTTGACGCCGAGAGTCAGGCGAAGCCCCCGGAACAAGTAGGTCCCGTCGTCCCGCCTCAGGTCGAGCGCCCAGTATTCCTCGGTGGTGTTCCACGCAAAGGCGAGCCGGTACGCGGTGCCATCGAGGGCAACACGCAGGTCTTCCTCCCGGGCGCCATCGGTGACGAAGGGGATCTCGAACGCCACTACACGGCCCCCGCTGCGGCTGCTGCCGTGGTGGCTGCAGCTGCGCCCGCTGTTTGCAGGCCCGCGGAGCCGGCGGCGGCCGCAAGGTCCTGAACAGCAGCAGCAAGCGCGGCCGCGGTTGTGGTGTACGCGACGCGGTCCCGAATGAGGTGCGCGCGGAATCGGAGCGTCGTGGAGTGAATGCGATCGCGCTCTACGGTGAGCGACTGACCGTCCGCGAACACCATCCGCGGGTACGACTCGAGAGACGTGACAACGGCGAAGGGCTCCTTCGAGCGCATCAACCCCACCAACTCAGCCCACGCTGCGGCCGCGCGCGCGTCCGAGAACAGGCCGGTGATGAAGTCGACCCCGACGAACCCGACCGGCGCCACGTCCGAGATGAGCCCCTCAAGGATGACCTCCTCGGGCAGGTCCTCCGTGTGGTCGCTCCGCTCGGCGCCGTCCTCCACCGGATACGGCGATCGACGCACGCCACGGGCATGCTGCTCGGTGACCGTGCAGTCGAGCTCGACGTGTCCAAGCTTCGGCCGGCTGGCCAGAAACAGGTCTACGAGGGCCATGACCCCCGTGGACTCGGGCTATCCCTTCGTCGGCGCCTTCGGCTTGACGGGCTGGCCCGGCTGGGGGGGGTCTTTGTGCGGCCACGGGATCTGCCGGTTCGGGTCGTCGTGTCGCTCGTCGGGTTTGCCTGCGTAGAACATGGAGCCGCTTTTACCGTGCGCAGGATCATCCCGTCATCCCTTCGGCCCGTATCACCGCTCTCTGGGCCGCCTCTATCTTCTCGGGTGCGAACGACCCCTTGTAGCGGCCGATGAGCTTGTTCTCGTTGGCGCGGATTCGCTTGAGCGCATGCGTGGATGCCTGACGGGACCGGGCCTTGTTGTGCAGGTCTTCAAACTCCCCGGCAACGCTTCGCCAGCCCACGGTCAGCTCGACAAGGCACCGTTCTGTCTCCCGCGGCCGGAAGACCTGGATTGCCACGCTTCCGGCTGCGGCCAGGACACCAACAAGCTTCGCCCCACCCGAGGGGGACTCCTCTCCGAACATGGCTGTGACCGCACCGCACGTCAAAAACATCACAATGAAGCTGACGAACGACCAGGCGCGATAGTGTTGGCGCAGTCGATCTCCAAACAACCGCTCTCGCATCTGCGCATCGCGCCAGCCATCAGCGGTCGACTTCCAAAGGGCACACTGTTCTTCGGTCCAGACGTCATTGGGTGCGCTCATCGTGACCTCAGGATGCACCAACCAGGCGGGTTTCGTTGTCGGGATATCGACTGTTTGTTGACGGGAAGCGGACGACGCCCGGACAATCCCAGCCGATGACGAAGCTGGCTGCTACCCTCGGTGTGCTCCTGGTGTCTTTCGGTATGGCCGGCTGCGACAAGGCGGACGAGAAGGCTGAGCCCGAAGCGCCGAGGCTCACCGCGGAAGAGCAGGCCGCAAAGGACGTGGTCGCTCTCGCAAAGGCGACGGGCGACTACTACACACGGACCGGGAAGTGCATCGACGCGATTCCCATGACGCCACCAGCGGCCGAGAGTTGTCGGGGAGGGTGCGGGCCGGAGACGTGGGCCGGCGGCGCGTGGGCTGAGCTCGGGTGGAAGCCCGACGGAGACCGGTCGACTCACTTCTCTGTGGAGATCGAGTCCGCCGATGTGGACGAGCACGGCGTGCCGTATTGCATGGCCATAGCCGTTGCATCCCTGGACGCCGACGGAGACAAGCGATTCCGGGAGTTTTCCTCTGCGGCGGCGATGGACAACAACGGCGTCAGTGTTCACGGGGAGCTTGAAATCGACGGCGCTGACTAGTGGTCGCTTCACGTTGACGTCCCTCCCTTGAAGTGGAGGTAGCCGCGCGAAAAGACCTCACCAATCTGCTCTGACACCAGTTCAGAGACTCGCGCTGCGAAGTCGTTTCCGCTTTCGCCCGGTCGCTGTGACGCCGTGATCTCAACCTGCACCTTCGGCTCGTAGGTGTTGGTGATCTTGTTGATGGTGGTCCCCAGGCTCGGTCGCACGCCGGATAGCTTGCCGGCCTGGCCAAGCCCGGCACCGAAGTCGCGCTCAAGCAGCTCCAACGCCGTGAGGCTCTTCCCGTCCTTCTTCTTGCTCGTGTACTGAGCCCGGAGCTTGGCTTTGTCGACGCTGTACCCGACAGCCTTGTACGCCTCAAGCGCAGCCTCGTAGCCTTCGCGGTCAAACTCTCCGTCCTTCTTCTTCCCGCCGCCACGCTTCTTCGATTTTGGTGATGGGAGCTTGAACCGACGCTGTGCCGCGCGGCGTGACGTGCTCTCGCCAAGGCTCCGCTTTGTCAGCATAAAGCTCAGCTGGGCGTCGACGAGACCGGCGCCAAACGAGCCGTCTCTCAACTGCGAGCGAACATCGCGAAGCTGTCCCTCGTCGAAGTCGCGCAGGTTCTTCTTCGCCGTTCGGAGTCCTGGAAGCGAATCGTCTTTCGCATCCTGGAGGTCCTTGACAGTGTGGCCTCGAACCTTGGTGCGCCCGCCGTTCCTCTCATCCAGGTAGTTCATGAAGTTCGACAGCCCGGTGAGGTCCGACATGACGTCACCGATGTGGTCGCCCACCTTCATGAGTGCTGGAATCGACGCGATGATTGCTGCGGCGAGAACCCCCCAGGGCCCGGCGGCCGCGATTGTGGCGGTCTTCAGGGCGGCGAGAACCGGAATGAGGATGAGGATGGCGTTCTCCGCACCACCCATCGCATCCGCAACGTCGCCAATCACCTCGATGAGCTTGAGTGCGAACTTCGCAATGGTCTCGAAGATCGGTGCGAGCTGCTCCCCCGCCCGGACCAGCCGGTCGATCCACTCGGCTATCTTCTGCCGGATCAGGCCTTCGTTCGCCCGAGTGAGCCGTTGAATCTGTCCCATCCAGCGACGCAACATGGGCATGAGGCTTGTCGCAACCCTCGTGACGACCCCTTTCACCACCCCGGTCGTTCGCTCGAGCTCGTCGTTGAACTGCTCCGACTCGGCAGCGGCCTCGTTGGACATCACCAGCCCGAGCTCGCGCGCCTCCTCGCGCATACTCGCGATCCCATCGCTCCCACTGTTGAGCAAGGGGATCATCTCCGCCCCCGAGCGCGAGAACAGCTTCATGGCGACCGCGGTCTTCTGCGCGCCGTCCGGCATCGCAGAGAACTGATCGGCCACCAGATTCATGACCTGGCTGAGGTCGTTCGACTTCACAGCAGGGTCATCGAGGGACAATCCAAGCTGCTCGAACGCCTCCACGGCGGGGCCGGTGCCCTTCGTCGTTGCATCGTTGAGGCCACGGGCGAGAGCCTGGAAGCCCGTTTTCATCGTGCCTACGTCGGTGCCCGACAGCTTCGCCGCGTGGCCGATCTCCTGCATCACCTCGGCGGTGAGCCCCAGCTTACGCGCGTCCTTCGCGGCTTGGTCCCCGAGGTCGGCGACCTGTTTGACGACCGTAAACACACCCGCGGCAGCAGCGGCCGAGGCAACCGAGACTGTCTTGAATGTCCGCCCAAGGCCGCGACCAACCGCAGCGGCACGCTTCATTTGCGTGCGCGCCCCCTTGATCCTGTTCTCCCAGCGTGTGACGGCCCGATCGTCCGTCTTGAACGACAGCCGGGCAACGAGTTCCCGAACAACGGTCATGTCTTGAGTCCTTTCAGCATCCGCTCAACCTCTGGATCGACGACGGCCTTCGGCTTTGCCGACTCCGATTGCTGAGCGGCCATGTAGTCGAGCATGTCGTTCGCGTCTGCGACTTCCTCCAGCGTCCAGCTGGTCTTGATCTCCTCGAGCGACGCGACCTTCTCCATCACCAAACGCCAGATCGGGTAGAAGTCCCCTTCTTCGGAGGTGATGGATGGCGGCGGGGCTAGTGCGCTGAGACTTCCTCCGCCGGGCCGTCGATACGGGGCCCGGCGGTAGTAGGGCCCAGATTGAGGACCACGACCTCCAGGAGCAGTTTGAGCTGGTGGAGAGCGCCGTGCTTCGACATTCTAGGCGACATGACATCGAAGTAGGTGACGGCGTCGTCGATGTTGAGCAGCGGTGCTCCTCCCGCTGGTGTCGCCACATGGCCGAGAACCCCGACCTCGATCGCCGTTCTCAGGTGCTCGGCCTCGACGCTCTGGATGAGGTCGTCGGCGGTCATCCCAACGATCCCGAGTATTGCCGTGAAGACCTCGGTGTCGAGAAGCTTGTCGACCGCTGCTTTGCTGTCCTCGGTATCGGACATGAAGTGCCCAATGAACTCCCGGGCGCTTTCCGATGCGGCCAGTGCCTTGAGTAGTGGGCCGAGCACCCTGAGGCCCAACGTCGCGAGCCGTAGGTTGTCGAAGGGGTTGACGCGGGTGATGGAGTACTTCTCTCCGTCGATGGTGACTGAGTGCGCTTTGGTAGCCATGGCTTACTGATTCTCTTTCGCGAGTTCGAGTCCAAGCAGGACGCCTGTGACGCCTACGAGGAGCAGCTTCCAGTTCTGCAGAGGTTCGCCTCCGCCGATGGCTGGCACCTGGGTCGGTGCCGCCATGACGCAGGCCTGAGCCGTCGCCATCTTGGAGCTCTTGTGGCTCGCGACGAACGGCTGGAAGGGAATCCCGGGCGCAAGCTTCTGCGCCGCGCGAACGCCCCAAAGGTAGGTGTTCGAGGCGGAGCCGCGCGTGAGCACGAGGTCCACCATGTAGACCTCCTTCGTGTCTCGCGTGACGAGCTTGGTGATGCTGACGTTGCCGTCCACCCCCTGCTCGACGGCGACGTCGTCCTCCTGCAGCTTCGAGGGGGTGAAGAACGCCTGCCCCGATGGGAAGCCCTGGATACGGTGGGCTCCGAAGACGAGGAACAGTTCTTTGGGGTCGGTTACGGTGATCATGGTCCTTGCTCCTCCCTAGACGACTCCGCCAATCGTCAGCTGGCCGGACGTTCCGACCTCGTTGACGGGCGTGCGGATCGAGGCCTTCCACGTGATGCCGAGAACCCGGCGCGCGGAGATGTCCGACTCAGGGATATCCTCGGGCAGCGCGACCTCGATGGAGTCCTCGACGACGAGCCCGTTGTTGCGTGCGACCTCGACCTCGACACGGTCCGCCAGCATCTGCAGCTCGTCGAAGCCAAGCTTGTCGATGCCCTGCAGCAGGTCGAGCTTCCCGAGTTCGATGTCGTTGTCGATCTTGTCGCCGCCGCGGACGAGGTCGATCCACATGCCGGCCGCCGAGGTCTTGCCCTCGAACGCGGTGGGCAGGTCGCCCATTTGGACGATGTGGCCGGCCCGCTTGTCGCGGAGCGCGTCGACCTCCTCGAAGGTGAGCGCGTCGGCGGGAACACCGGCGAGCGGCTGCCATGCCCAGTTGGTCGAGCCCGGGGTCTTCGGTAGCTGCTTGCCAAGCAGCGCCGCGTCGAAGTAGTCCGCGTCGCTGCTCTTGTAGAGCAGCATGGTGCGGGACCGCTGGAGCGCGAGCAGCTGCGAGGCCACGTCGGTGCTGAGCGCGGGGTCCAGTGCGTTGGCGTCGTTGGTCTGCCCAACGAACACGGCGCGAGCGGCCTGAGCCCACCGGGAGGCCTCGAGAATGTGAGGAGTGGTCCGGTTGTCGGAGATCGCGGCGTACCAGCTGGAGTCGTACGTCCAGATCGCCTGCATGTCGGTGTAGGCGCCGACGTTGGCGGTGGTCTCCACCCCGGTGAGGGCAGAGCCAGGAGCCACCAGCGTGCCCGTGGTGAAGGCCTGTCCCGCCACGTCTGCGGTGATCGTGTACTGGTCCGCAGCAACCGGAGCGGCGGTCACATCCTCGGGCAGGGCGTTGATTGCCGCCACAAGCCCGTCGCGGATAGCCGTCGCGGTGTCACCGACGGCCGCAAAGGTTGCCTCGGAGCCGTTGACGGGGTGGACGTAGCTACCGTCAGCAGCACCGCCCACCGTGAACGTCTCGACCTGCGCGACCTCGACGTCGCGGCGCCCGATGGTGACCGACTGAGGCCGCAGCTCCTGCCCGGTCATCACATCGAACATCCCCACCACCGAGCCGCTCGAGGAGAAGCCGAGGTCGAGCAGCGCCTGCCGAGTCGACACTGCGCGGGTGCGCTCGGCGAAGTTGGTGTGAGTGCTCAGGATCAGCGGTTTGCCGAAGCCATCGCGCTGGGTGCGAGTGGTGTCGTAGGTGACCGCGTTGCGGATGTAGTTCGCGAGCGTCATGGATTGTTCCTCAGCAAAGGGCGCCAGCTACCTGGGCAGTGCGGACCCACGGGACGTTCGCAGCAGCGACTCCAGTGAGACCGAAGAAGAAGTCTTGAGCGACGCGGCTTGCATGGGCGTCGCCAACGAGAGCGGTGATGTCGTTGGGCGAGGCGCTCCGGAGGTGGACCACCCCGCCAACAGCCAGGGCCGACCGGACCGAGCCGAAGCCGACCGAGACATCGAGCCGGTCAACGAACCCGCGGGCGTGCTCGTTCGGGAGCTGTGACCCGGTCTCAACCTGCACCCGAAGCGTCAGCTCGCGCGGGAGGACTACGGTGTCGAGCATCGCCTCGCGAACCGTTTCGCGCTGGAGCCCTTCGAGGACCTCCGTGTGGAAGTGCTCGCGACCCGCGACGCCATCGAGCAGAAGCGCGTCGTCGGACTCCGGGTCCTCAGACACGGCCAGGCCAGACGTCACGAGCGCCAGGCGAAGGCCCTCGCGAATCTCTGCGATGCCGTCGCCGCCGCTGGGCTCGTAGCTGTAAGGGGTTCCCTCGTCGTCTTCGGCCATCGCTTCGAAGATGCGCACGTCATACGAGGAGAAGCCGGCCTCGAGCACCGTCAGGCGGTCCTGCATCACCTGCGAGCACCGCCGACGTTCCGGCAGTGCGAGGGATCGAGGTCCAGACGTGATGCTCAGGAGGGCGAACGGGTGCGTGGGCTGGGGCGCGTCCGGAAAGCTCCATATGACGTGGTCGTCCTCGAGCTCGGTCGCGTCGCGGACCCAGACGCGCAGCGCCTCCTGAATGGAGGCCCACTCGTGTACCGCGGCGACCACTACCGGCCCCTCCGGACGGCCTGGCCGCTGTAGTACTTCCCCTGGTCAAGGTTGGGGTCGAGGGTTCGGACCTCCCAGTCGGCCCCATCGTGCTCGATGACGTCTCCGGGCTGCTCGCCATCCACGGTCGCCACGGCGAGCGCCCCGTCTGCCCAGAAGCTCACGACCCCCTTGGTGCGGTCCCCCTCAGGGAGCCGAACGATCTCGTTGGCCTTGGCCGGGCGCACTACCATCCGCACGGTCCGAGCCTCGTCCGGCCCATGCGTGGGGAAGCCGCCGACGTACGTCGTCACCCCCGGGCGCCGGACGGTCTTGTCCTTGCCCAGACGGCGGATGGTGCCGCTCAGGTTGATGTTCACGGCGCACCCCCGACGTGGGACTTGTGACGGATCGAGTTGATCAGCTGCCCGGTGTCGATGAGCGGGTTGCCATCGCCGCCCACGAAGGACGAGGCTTTGCGACCGCTGAGAGAGCTCGCTTTCTTGCGCTTGGTGCTCTCAGCGAGCGCGGGCCAGTCCGAACGACCGTCGCGAATGGTCTTCTGCACCTGCCGCTGGGCGAACTCGCCGAGCAGCCCGAGGCTGACCTTCGCGTTGGCTCGCCCCTCGATGAGGGGGCCGAAGTAGACCTTGTCGGCGAACTCGGCGATGTCGTCCGCCTTCTCGTCGATCGTGGTCGAGAGAAACGCGCGCTGAGGCACGCCGATGCCGAACTCGTGGAACGCCCCGACCTGGGCCGTCGACAGCCCCTCGCCGTTGGATTGGTCGTCGTGAATGCCCACGGTGACATGGCTGGAATCGGCAAGGCGTAGCTCCGCCTTGATTGCCTTCCAGCCGAGGTCGCGGTCTTCGACGTCGCTCACAGCGTCAGCACTCCCCCTACGAAGACCCCTTGGCGGAGCGCCAGGTAGCGCATGCCGTAGATCGTCGTCTGCAGTTCGGTGATGGTCGGCGCGGACGCGTAGGTCACCGCGACGTCTCCCACCTTCTCGCTGGTGATCTGCCCCGGGTCGCCGTCCTCGCCCGTCGACCGAGGCGCGCGCTTGAGGGCGTGCGCAGCCAACATCGCGTGGGCGTCGCTCGCATCCTCGCCGAACGCGTCGAGGCCAATCTCGCTCTGGGTGAAACGCAACCAGTACTGCAGGTCCCGAGCGTCGAACTCGTCGAACTCTGGCGGGAGGTCAGCGATGGTTGCGTATCGGTGGGCCACGGGTTTCAGCCTTCGCGGTCGAGCGTGTCGTCGATGTCGAGCGGGTCGGTGGTGTCGTTCGCTGGGGACTCCGTGGGGAAGGCCTCGAGAGCGCCCGCGTCGGCAACGCGAAAGACGGACTCGGCCCCCTCCCAGATGGAGCCGGACTCGAGGCCCGCCTTCACCTGGTCGAAGCGGCGCGCCTTCTCCCAGTCCTGGCCGTCGAGCGTGCACTCGCCAGCGATGGTGACCGGCTTGCCCGCGTGACCGGTGAAGGCGAACGAGAAGCCGGGCTGGCAGTAGAGCTGGACGCTCACGAGGATGCCTCCACCGCCGCACGGACGAAGCAGTCTTTGGCCTCAAGCAGCTTGCGCAGTCCGGCGGTCAGCTCCGGGCCGGGCAGTGCGTTCGGAGCCGACGCGAAGTTGTGGGCGAGGTCGCACACAGGAGCGCTCACCGCCTGCAGGTGAGCGGGCAGGTGGCGGTACTCGAAGTGCTTGAGAATCGCTTCGACGCTGGGGTGCATCTAGCCCACCATCTTCAGCGGCCGCTGCTCAGCCGGCTGTCCGTGAACGTCGGTGGTGACCTCGGTGAGCTGCTCGGAGGCGGCCGCGGCGACGTGCTTCCACATCGCCCCTGCGCCCTCAAGCTGAGTCAGCCACTCCCGCAGAGGCCCTGGCTCCGTGGTCCGTTTCACGAGCGAGAGCGCTTCCTGTGGGGACGCGTCCTTCGTGATGGAGAACGCCCCAGCCTTGCCGTCCTTGCCCTTGCCCACGAGCGGGTGAAGCTGGCCGGTCGCGATGAGGTGTTTCGCGCCCGCGGAGTCTTTGACCCCTGCCCACTCGGCGTCGGTGAGCGTGTTGACACCGGGTCGCAGAACGACCTCCTCGCCTCGCTTCTTCGAGCCGAGGACGCGAAAGCCGATGTGCTCTCGGCCGAGTTTGGGGTCTACGGTGCCTTTGTAGTCGAGCTGCATGATGGTCGTCTCCGTTTGAAAAGGTGGCCCCGCTGCGCGCACACGACAGGGGGCCGAAGATGGAACTCATGCCGGAGAGGTGTGCGCCTCTCCGGTCTTCACGGCTGAGGACTACGCGTCCTCGGGGAAGTCCATGCGCAGGAGCGCTTGCGGGTACGGGGTGATGACCCCGCCCGTGCTGGACCGAGCGATCTGGTTCCAGCTGAGGCCGTCTTGGAACGGGCCGTGGACCTCGTACTGAATCGGAGCCTCGATCCAAATGTCCTCGGGTCCGGTGACCGCGGAGGCCATGATGCAGGGGCCGCCGTAGGTGCCAGCGGTCTCCAGCTCGTCGAGTTCGTCGAAGACGATCTCGGGGAACGTCTCCCGGATGAACTCGCGGGCGGTCTTCGCCGTGCCCGGGATGACCACCGAGGTGGTGCGCTCCCAGAACGATGGCGGCAGCCATACGCGGGTGATCTTCTCGACGTTGTTCGTCGCCGCACGCATCGTGCGCTTCAGGAGGTCGATGTCCTCCTTCATCTCGAGCGCCGTCTTGGCGTTCGCGCCGAGCGTCGACCACCGGTGGGTGCCGCTGCCGTTCGGGGCCGCATCGATGACGGTCATGTTGGGCAGGTTGAGGAACCCGTGAATCCCGACCTTGTCATCACCGTGAGCGGAGACGTCGTTGAGGAACTGCTCGCTGCCGCGCTTGGCTGCGAACGCCTCTTCGGCGGCGAGGGGGGTGTTGGTCGCCTGAGCTTCCTCCATCTCCCCGAATTCCCACCCGTACCCGATGCCGTACTCCCGCACCTGGAAGTACTTCCGGTCGGCCTCGGTGCTCGCTCGGGGGATGTCCTTCCACGCACCGGTCGTGAGCCACTTGGCCATGCCCCTGTGGGAGAACATCTTGTAGGAGCCGGTCTTCTTGCCCCGGCTGACGGTGGCCCGGATGGGGATCACCAGCCCGGCCGCGAACTTCAGCTGAGCGTACTTCTTGCGGTAGACCCGCTGGTTCTGCTCCTCGAGCTCCGTCTCCAGCCACATGTTGGCTGCGTCGGCGCGGGACTGTTCCCCACCGCTCACGGATGCGGCGTAGGACATGATCGCGTCGCGTCGCATGACGGGCAGCGCGGAGCCGAGGTTTGTTGCATTCACAGGCATCGTTCGTGTCTCCTGGGGGTCGGGGGTCCTGGGTTACGGGCAGACCTTGATCGTGGCCGGCTCTCCGCTCGTGGGCCCTCCGGCCTTGAGGACGCGCCAGCTCGCCATGAGCACCGCGTCGCCGCCATCGGCATCGTTTCGGAGCGCCCCGGCCTGCTCGTCGCCGGTGGCCACGATGCGCACGTAGACCTGGTCGCCAACCGCGAAGTCGGTCTCCAAGGTGTCGAGCAGGAACTGGTCGACGTCCTCGAAGACCTCGAGGACGGCACCGGGCGTGTGCCCTTCGGCGGAGCCGTCTCGGTAGCCGCCGATCTGCTTGCCTCGGGCGAGGGTGCCCATGATGTTGCGGGCCGCGTCGCCGGTCGTGGGCACGCGAGCCTCTTCACCGTCGATATCGACCATCGCGAGGCCGATCGGCAGTAGGGATTGGTCGCTGTTGAGCAGCGTGCTGAGAACGAAGTCCGTTCCAGGGTTCGCCACGAGCTCGATGGTGAAGGCCTCCCCACTTCGTGGCGCGGCGAAGTCGACACGGTCGTTGTCCGTGTCGACGGTTGCCCGGAGGACATTGCGGAGGTCGGCGTTCGCATTGGTCGCGTCGGCGAGTGCAGTTGCAAGCGCGTCGACATCAGCGCCGGCTGCAGTGATCTCCACCGGGTTGACCGGGAGTTGCCCCTTCGGCGTCGAGATGCGGATCGTGTGGTCTCCAGCGGTTCGCTGGGCAACCGAGATGCGCAGCGTGTGGCGGACCTTGGCGTAGACCCGGGCGCGCTTCGTGTAGGGCCGAGCGGTGGCGATGTCGCCGTGGAGTCCGCGGCCGAGAGCACCTTTGTCGCGGCCGGTGTAGTTGAGCTGTTGTCCTTGAGCCATGGTCGGGTTTCCTCAGTGGTCGGGGGTTACGCCGCGTCCTTGGGGCCGCGCCACGCGTCAGAGCGCTCCGCCTCGGCCTCAGCCTTGGCTTTCATCGCTCCAGTTGGCTCGCCGCTCTTGTCTCGACGGGCTGCGCCCAGGCCGAGTTCGAGCAGCCGGGTGCCGCTGTCGGTGCGGTTCTCGATCGCCAGCTCGTAGCGGGCGCGGACGTACTCCGCCGAGTCACCTCGGGCTTCGAGTTTGTCCTTGGCCTCGGGGGTGATCGCGAGGATGACCGCCTTCTGGACGTCGGTCTCGGACATGCCGTCGGAACGGAATCCAGGGATGACGGAGCGGGCGGTAGCCAGGAGTTCAACGCGAGCGTCGATGCGCTCTGCCTCGTTCGCCTTGTCGGCCTTCATGACCTTCAACTGCTCTTCAAGTGCGTCGATACGAGCCTGGCTTGCGGCGTCAGTTTTGTCGGATGGTTTGTCCTCAGGTTTTGGGGACTTCCCGTCGTTCTTGTCATCCGGTTTGTCGGGGTTCTTGTCGTCCCCGTCGGACTTGTCCTCGCCCTTGGACAGCTTTCCGAAGGCAGCCGCGACGGCGTCCTCCACCTCGAACTCTTTTCCGTCGATCTTGATCGTCTTCATGTCGGTCTGCTCCGTGTGGATCTCGACGGCAGCGCCGTCCATGCGGAGAGCGACCTCGGAGCCCTGCCGTCCCAGACGGACGAGGGCAACGTGGTTCGCTCGGATGTTTCGTTGGACGGCGTCGTAGCGCTGGCCGTCCGGTGTGGTCCCTGGGGTGTGGTCGAGTTGGACCTGGTACCCAGGGCTGAGCTGGCGCTTGCCCTGCTCGATGTCGCCAAGCGTTTGGCCATCGGTAATGAGCAGCTGGGCGACAACCTGGCCCGACTTGGCGGTAGGTTGCCCAACAGCGCCGACCGAGTAGGCTCGGGTATTCGCCGCGTCGAGCCGCATCGGCGGGTGGTCGTTGGTCAGTGGAACGAGCGCGAAGCTGTCCACCGAGTCCGCCTTTTCCACCTCGTCGGGTGGCCGGTACTCGCGGGTGACCTTGCCGGACGCGTCTTGGTACTCGAACACGCCAGTGCGGCCGATGGTCGCCTCGACACGGAGCCAGCCGTTGTCGAGTCGCTCGGCCTTGTCGGTCCGAAGGACGGACGTGTCGTAGCGAAGGACAGTGTTCACCTACGGCGTGCCTTCCAACCGGTCGCTGCTTTGCGCCGGGCTTTGACCACCTTCTCGAGGGCGTCCTCGCTCACGATGTCGTCGCGCTGAATGCCGTCAGAGAGTCGGGCGCGGATGTCTGCCGCCATGAATCCGGCCGCGGCAAGAGCTTCTGCTTGCTCAGCGAGGGGTCGGAGCCAGTGGCGGTTGCGCCAAAGGGTGGAAAGGAAGCCCACTATCGAACCTCCTGGAGTGCAGCCTCGAAGTCCTCTGCGGATTCGAGAATCTCGAACACCGAGTCCTGCCCCTTCACCATCACGGTGAGAGCGGACTCGGCTTTCGCCAGCGTGGCGTTCATGGGCGCCATGCACTCGAAGTACTCGGCTTGCGAGTCGCTCCGTTCGTTGCACATGGCGATCGCCTCGTCGGTGAGCACATCGAGACGCTCGGCCGCCTTGTCCACGTAGACGTCAAGGGCCACCGCAGCCGTCTGCACGCCTTCGATGGGACGCACGTGTCCGCAGCCGCAGAACGAGAGTCCCGCGACGGTGGTCAGGCAAGCGGTGCTGAGGAGACGGCGCATCGGCTACTCCTCCTTCGCGACCTTCAGCTGTCCGAGTTTGTTGGCTGCGCCTCGAAGGCCGGCAACCGCAGCACCGGCCGCGGCCAGCGTTTGAGCCGACACGACGATCCACCCTTGGTCGACCGCGAAGTAGACGCCAGTGGCGACCGCGGCTCCAAGCCAGTCAATGTTGGCGCCGAGAAACCGGACGACCTTGGCTGCCTTCTGCACGCATTCAAGGTACGGGCCCGGAGTCGCGTGTATAGGCGGACGGCAATACCCCGATTTTCAGGGGGCCGGACCCGCAGAATCATTGGGCGTTTTTGTCGGGTTATCGGGACATGTCCCCAGGAGACGCCACTCGCCCACGCGCCGATACGGTGAGGTGGTGATTCTCGACCCCTCTGGACGACCAGTGAGCCACGCCGACGGCATGCTCAACGTGCTCACCGGGCTCGGAGACCCTTGGAAGGACAAGGCCACCGCTGGGCGTTTCGCTCGCGAGCCGCAGCTCTCCTCGTACGCGCTCGACGCGATCTACGAGCAGGACGGGCTGGCGGCGAAGCTAGTGGACTTCCCTGCCGATGAACTGGTCCGGGAAGGGTTCGAGCTGGACGGGGCGGATAGCGTCGACCTCGAGGATGTCTACTCAGCCTGTGAAGACATGAGCGTGCTCCCCAACGTTGCCGACCTTCACCGGTGGGGCGACCACTACGGCGGCGCGCTCCTCGTGGCTGCTGTCGACGACGGGATGCCGGCCTACATGCCGCTGGACCTCAACCGGGTGAGCGCCGTTCGAGGGTTCTTCGTCATCGACCGTTGGGCGCTGCAGCCAATCACAGATGGTCGGAAACCGCCGGAGGGCTACAGGATCGTCACAGCAGACGAGACACCGCTGGGTGAGACCCTGGTTCACGCCTCTCGAGTTCGGCGTCACGTTGGCGTCGAGGTCACGCACCGTCGGCGGGCCGACCACGACTGGTGGGGGGTGCCGGTGATGCAGCGTGTCTGGTCGCGGCTGCGCTCGCTGTTGTCGGCGTACGGGTACGGAGAGTCGATCCTCCAAGACATCTCGGTGGACGTGTTTGTCTTGGCCGGCCTGGCCGAAGCGTTCAAGCAGGGCAAGGAGGAACTCGTTTCGAAGCGACTGGCCGCGTTGCAGATGGGCAAGTCGGTGATCAAGGGCTTCGCTCTCGACGCCGGGGGCGGGAACGGCAAAGGGCCCGCGGAGAGCTACATCCCGCAAAACCGGAGCGTATCCGGAGTCCGCGAGCTGATCGAGCTGTTCCTTCAGGCATTCGTCTCGGCCGGGCCGTTGCCGCGCAGCATCCTGCTTGGGGAGACCGTGGGCGGCCTCAACGGCGCAAGCAACTCCGGGGAGCACCGGGCCTGGTACGCGAAACTGGGCGCCGAGCAGAACCGCTGGGGCACTCCCACTCTCAACTGGATGCTTGAGCTGCTCTTCGCTTCGAAGACTGGGCCCACGGGTGGGAATCGGCCGCCAGCCTGGACGGTGAAGTGGAACTCGCTCGAGAAGATGAGCCCCACCGAGGAGGCGACGCACCGCAAAACCCTGGCGGAGGGCGACAAGATTCTGTGGGACATCGGCGCGGCATCGAGCGTCGACATTCGCACCACGCGGCTCGTGCAAGGCGGCAAAGGGGAGCTCGAAGCGGTCGAAGACCCCGAGGATGCCCCCGACGACCTCGTGGAGCTTCCCGAGGACGACGACCTGCCCGTGATTGAGGTGCTCGGTGGCCCGGGCGAGGCGTAGGCGGTCGCGGCTTCGGTCGCCTGAGCCCTCGGCGGCGTCGGTCGCCCGATACCAGCGGGGCTTGATTCGCGCTGTCGTGCGGCCTGTCGAGCGCCTGGCCTCGGACATGCTGAGCGAGGTTCTCCTGGAGGAGCTCGCAGCCAACGCTGACCGGATGCGGAGGGACCAGATGTCCGATCGGGTCCGGGCAGCGCTGCTGGCCTATGCGGGGCGCCTGAGGCGGTTTGTAGACGAACAGGCCCCGATTGACCGATCGGTAGCTGCAGTCGGTGCCGAGGTGGACAAGCGGCACAAGCGGTCGTTCTACGGCGCGCTCCGTGAGGCGGTCGGTGTGAACGTCATCGCCACGGAGCCGTTTCGGGGCGCTGTGATGGACCAGTGGGTCAGGTCGAACACCAGCCTCATCCGCTCGATGTCTCGCTCCACCGTCCGCGGCATCGCGAAAGAGGTCGACGAGGCCTTCGCGGCCGGCATGAGGCATGAGGAGCTGGCCAAACGCTGGCGAGAGCGTGGGCTGCCCGTTGAGTTCGGGACGCTGCGCGGTCGGACCAAGGTCATCGCACGAGACCAGGTCAACAAGCTCAACGGCCAGTTGACCCAGGCCCGGCAAGAAAACCTCGGGATCACCCACTACGTGTGGCGGACCTCCGGCGACGAACGCGTCCGGGACCGGCACGTCGAGCTCAACGGCCAGCGCTTCGCCTGGGACTCACCACCCCCGGACGGACACCCCGGCAGTCCAGTTCAGTGTCGGTGCGTCGCCGAGGCGGTCCTCAACCTGGACGCGATCGGCCAGCGCGCGGAGGCCTTCGCGGTCCAGCGGCGCGCAATTCAACAGTTCGGGCGCGCAGCTGCGCCCCAGTAGGAGCCCCACGACCATGCTCGAAGCCCTCTTCTCCCCAGAATCTGCCCAAGCCACCGCGGACGTCGTCAGCGGGGTCTCAGACCTCGGTGTGACCGGCATCGGTGCCGTGCTGGCCTACAAGGTGTTCCGCTTGGCCGAGGCCGCGAAAGACTTCCTTGAGGCTCAGACGAAGGCCATCAACGCGGTGAGCACGGCCGCCGAATCGGTCGGTGACGTCGCGAAGCAAGCCACCCAGCACATCGAGTCCACCCGTACGCATCAGAAGCGGCTCGAAGAGATCCTCGAATCGGCCGCCTAGCACTTTGTGCATTGTGCGCGTGCCTGCACCCCAGCGGGCGCGCGCTTTTTATTGTCCTGAGTTTGATTGTGGGCAGCGGGTTCGACGCGGCCGCAGACGTACACTCGATCACGTCGACGGACTGCCCACATTCGCGCATTCGGGCAGGCTTTGCCTGTGGTCAGAAGTGTAAGGGGCTTGGCATTAAGCGTCTCGCCACGAGACGCTGATTGTGAGATTTTGAACCAAAAGATCAGTCGCCCTTCGGGTGGAAATCGCGCAGGATTTGCGTTTTTGTAGTGGAGCTAACAAACAGCGTCTCGCCCGAGACGCTTTGGCCGATATCGGCACGCTAGACCCCCGTAGCGCATCCTTCTGAAAATTGTAAGCTCCGCTACATCTCCCCCCACACCCCCCTCATATCTCTATTTAACGAATCTGCTAGATGGTCTCAGGCCACGAAGCACTGATGTCGTATGCGGAGATCGGGGCGCCGACGGGCTCGGGGCCCGGGCTGGCCGCGCCGGGTGCGACGATGTGGGCAAGAAAAAACATCGCCGAAAAACCTTGCGCCCAGTCGCAAAGCGCAATAAGCCGGTTATCGACGAGCTGACACATGATTCAAGACCGCTCCCCATCCAAGGGAGCGTCTCAGCGAGAAGCAGACGGCGTTATTCAAGTTGGTTATAACGCCGGCCTGTCACGCCGGAGGTCGCGGGTTCGAGCCCCGTC
>CAJXVA010000181.1 GCA_913061055.1 uncultured Pseudomonadota bacterium | reverse complement strand
ACACCGGCGAGGACCCACCTCCTCCGAGCGACGAGGTTCCCGACAACGCGTACTGCAACGGCGTCGCCGATTGGGACCCCGCTTGGACCGAACTCGAAAACGAGATCCTCGTGATCGTCAACGAGCGCCGGGCCGAGGGAGCGAACTGCGGCAGCGCGGGGTCGTTCGGGCCTGCCGGTCCGGTCACGGCGAACCCGGCCCTACGCTGCGCCGCCCGGGTTCACAGCCAGGACATGGTCGACCGCAACTTCTTCGACCACACGAACCCATCCGGAGAGTCGCCCTTTCAACGCATGGGCGAGGCCGGCTACCAGTACAGCACGGCCGGCGAGAACATCGCTGCAGGCAACAGCACCGCAGCAGCAACGATGCAGCAGTGGATGGACAGTGATGGGCACTGCGGCAACATCATGAACGACTCGTTCACCGAGCTGGGCGTGGGCTACTACCCCGGCGGCCAGTACGGTCACGTGTGGACGCAGAACTTCGGCGCCCCGTGATACCGTCTGCGCCGTGAAGGCCCGGGCGATTGCCGCTTCCACGCTCCTGCTGGTGTGCGGCTGGACGAGCAGCTGTGTGATCGACGAGGTTCGCGAGGATGACGTGGGCGAGGCACCGGCTTGCCGTGCGACCGCGTTGTGGGCTCACGACTGGGGAAGCCGCGAGGACGACCTGCTCGACGCGATCAACGACGTCCGCGCGACGGGTGCCATGTGCGGCGAGCGGACCCGTGACCCGGTCCCCGATCTCGAGCTCGCGCCGGCGCTGCGCTGTGCAGCCCGTCGACATGCGGTCGATCAGAGCGAGGGCGGCACGCTGTCCCACGATGGCAACGACGGCAGCTCGACCCTGTCGCGGATCGACCTCGCGCAGTACGGAGGCGTTCCGTCCCATGAGCTCCTCGCGGGCGATTTCCTCGACCCCGACGCGGTGGTCGAGGCCTGGCTGGCATCGCCCACGGAGTGCGAGGCCTTGCTCAGCTCGACGGCCGCCGAGTTCGGCCCGGGGTTTGCGCGGAGTGAGGATGGGGGCGTGACCACCTGGGTGCTGCTCATCGGCGAGCTGCGGGACTGATCGGACACCGGAGCCGCGCGGTCCTGGAGCTGAGCGTGGCGTCCACCCGCGAGCCTTTCCGGGAAGCACGACAGCCGATACAACCGACGCGCCACCGGACGCCCGCATGGACACGCTCAGCAAGCTGCGAACACTCGCCGAGCTGCACGGGATGCAGCTTGGATACACCGACATCGCAGGCGCGCATCAGGCCGCGCGCCCCGAACCCCTGGCGCAGGCACTCACGGCCCTCGGCGTCGACGTGCAGACCGAGGCCGCAATCGACGAGGGGCTGCTGCGTGCACATCATGAACAGCACGCAGAGCGTTTGCCCCCGGTCGTGGTCGCGTGGGACGGCGAAGGCAGCGTCACGGTCAAGCTTCCGGACTCGGTGCGCGGCCGATACCGGCTGCATGTCCAAGCCGCCGCTCACGAGGTGAGCACCGAAGGGCTGCTGGACGATGTACCGGTCGACAGCACCACCGAGCTGGGTGGCGTGCGGGTTGTCCAGCGTCGACTGCCCCTGCCCTCGCCCCTGCCGCCCGATCACTACACGCTGACGTTGCAGGCGTCCGATGGCGCGGGCACCCCGTCGCTGCTGGTCAGTGCCCCGCGTCGCGTCTACACAACGGATGGGCGCCGCGGCTGGGGCGTGTTCGCCCCGCTGTATGCGCTCAAGACCCAGCGGGACCACGGGGTCGGCGACTTCACGGACCTCCGCACGTTGATCGACTGGGTCGGCGACGCGGGCGGCAACATGGTCGGCACACTCCCGCTGCTGGCGACGTTCCTCGACCAACCGTTCGAGCCCAGTCCGTACGCGCCGGTCAGCCGCTTGGCCTGGAACGAGCTGTACCTCGATGTCGAGTCGTTGCCGGAGTACCGCGGGCTCGCGAAAACGGCCTTCACCGACGCCGCCGCGAACGCTGCCCGGGATGCACTGCGCGGCGCAACCCACGTTGACCACGCACAGGCGATGGCGCTCAAGCGTAGAGCCCTCGCCCCGATGGCCGAGGCATGCTGGAGCGGGCCCGGGCGTGCCGCGCTCGAAGTTTTCCTTCGCTCGCGCCCAGAACTCGATCGGTACGCCCGCTTTCGCGGGACTGCGGCCTCTCGCGGCACCTCGTGGCATGACTGGCCGCAGGCGCACAAAGACGGTGTACTCCCCGAAGGGTCCTACGACCCCGAAACCTACCGCTACCACGCCTACGTACAGTGGGCCGCGCACAACCAGCTGACGGCACTGTCGACCCACGCGCGCGGCCGGGGCAGTGGCCTGTACCTCGACCTCCCCGTCGGCGTCCACGGAGATGGCTTCGACACCTGGGCCCATCGCGACGCGTTCGTGCCCGGGCTTTCGACCGGCGCGCCTCCCGACGCGCTGTTTTCGGGGGGCCAGAACTGGGCCTTCCCCCCGCCCCACCCCCAGCGACAGCGACAGGATCACTACCGCTATCTGATCTCCGTGTTGCAAAACCACATGCGCTACGCGGGCGTGCTCCGCATCGACCACGTGATGGGTCTGCACCGGCTGTTCGTGATCCCCTCGCATGCGCCTGCCTCGGACGGCATGTACCTGCGCTACCCCGCCGACGAGCTGGTCGCCCTGTTGTCGCTGGAGTCGCACCGAAGCGGGGTGGTGCTCATCGGCGAGAACCTGGGCACGGTCCCCGACGAGGTCACCCACAGCATGCAGACCCACGGCATCTCGGGCATGCACGTCGTCCAGTACCAGGCCCAGCCCGATCCCAACGACGCGCTGCCCGCCGCAAAACCGGGCGACATGGCCTCCCTCAACACCCACGACATGCCACCGTTCGCGGCGTACTGGACCGGATCCGATCTGGCGACCCAGCAAGACCTCGGATTTGTCGATGCGGCCCAACGCGACGCCATGGCGGGGCACCGGGATTGGCAACGCCAGTGTCTGACCGGATTCCTCGGGCGCCGAACGGGGCTGCCCGAGAACAGTGAGGCGCCCGCGGCGATGGCCGCGTTGCTCGAGCACCTCGGGCGCAGCCAAGCCCACGACGTCTTGGTCAACCTCGAGGACCTCTGGGGAGAGACCCACGCCCAGAACGTGCCCGGGACCTGGCGCGAGCACGCGAACTGGCAGAACCGAGCTCGCTACGATCTCGAGACGTGGACGCAGGACCCGTCGGTCACGGCACCTCTGCAGGCCCTCGCGCGGGCCCGCGACGCATCTGCGCATCGCGGCGAGGTTCGCTACGACGTCACCCGCCTGACGGACGACGACGTCTACCTGTGGAACGAAGGCACGCATGCGCACATCGAGGACAAGCTGGGTGCGCACCCGATGCAGCACGAGGGGACCGCAGGCACGTACTTTGCGGTGTGGGCACCGTCGGCCACCTTCGTCTCGGTGATCGGGGACTTCAACGTGTGGGACCGCCAGCAGACCCCCCTGCGGGCCCGCGCGGGCTCGGGGATCTGGGAGGGCTTCGTGGTTGGCGTGGGCCCCGGTGATCTCTACAAGCTCCACATCGCCTCCGCCAGCGGGGGCACGGACCGCGCCGACCCGTTCGCGTTCGCAACCGAAGAGCCTCCCCGCACCGCCTCCGTGGTTGCGCATGGTCGCTACGCGTGGAACGACCAGGCCTGGATGGAGAGCCGGGCGGCGCGCAGCGGCCAGGGAAAGCCGATGTCGATCTACGAGGTCCATCTGGGCTCGTGGAGACGCGTGCCCGAGGACGGCGACCGATCGCTGAACTACCGTGAACTCGGATCGCAGCTGGCCGAGTACGCCACGCACATGGGCTTCACCCACGTGCAGTTGCTCCCCGTCATGGAGCACCCGTTCTACGGTTCGTGGGGCTACCAGACGACGGGCTACTTCGCCCCGAGCGCACGCTACGGAACGCCGGCGGACTTCAAGGCGATGGTCGACACCCTGCACCAGGCCGGGATCGGCGTGTTGCTCGACTGGGTCCCCTCACACTTCCCCACCGACGCCCACGCGCTCGCCGAATTCGACGGTACCCACCTGTTCGAACACGCCGACCCCAAGCAGGGTTTTCACCCCGACTGGAAGTCCGCGATCTTCAACTACGACCGCCACGAGGTGCGGTCGTTTCTTCAGAGCAGCGCGCGTTACTGGTGCGACACCTTTCACGCCGATGGCCTCCGGGTCGACGCCGTGGCCTCGATGCTCTACCTCGACTACAGCCGCCAGGACGGTGAGTGGGTGCCCAATCGGTACGGCGGGCGTGAGAACCTTGGAGCCATCGACGCGCTCAGACAGATCAACGACGCGGTGTACCGAGATTGTCCCGGGGTACACACGATCGCCGAGGAATCCACGTCATGGCCGATGGTCTCTCGTCCCACGCACACCGGCGGACTTGGGTTCGGCTTCAAGTGGGACATGGGCTGGATGCACGACACCCTCGCGTACTTCGGGCGCGATCCGATTCACCGGCGGCATCACCAACATGACCTGACGTTCCGCATGCTGTACGCGTTCGGAGAGAACTTCGTGTTGCCGCTGTCGCACGACGAGGTGGTGCACGGCAAAGGCTCCATCCTCACCCGCATGCCCGGCGACGACTGGCAACGCTTCGCCAACCTGCGGGCGCTGTACGGATACATGTACGGACAGCCGGGCAAGAAGCTGCTCTTCATGGGCTGCGAGTTCGGCCAAGTGCGCGAGTGGGACCACGACCGAAGCCTCGATTGGCACCTGACGCACGATCCCAAACACGCCGGCGTGCAGCGGTGGGTCGCGGATCTCAACCGGCTGCATCGAGACGTTCCGGCGCTGCACGAGCGCGACTGCGACCCCGGAGGATTCGCGTGGGTCGACTTCGCCGACGCCGAAGCCAGCGTGTTCACCTTCTTGCGCTACGCCTGCGACGGGACCCCGGCTCTGGTGGTTTGCAACTTCACCCCCGTGCCTCGTGATGGGTATGGCGTCGGGGTGCCCTGGGGCGGCTGGTGGGTGGAGCGGGCCAACAGCGACGCCCACGAATACGGCGGAAGCGGGCTGGGCAATGGCGGCCGGGCGCTTGCTCGCGACGAGGGATCCCACGGCCATCCGCACACGCTCGAGCTGAGCCTCCCTCCCCTGAGTGTCTTGTTCCTGACCCCCGAAGGTGCCCGATGACCCAGCGCTACGTCTGCATCCACGGACACTTCTACCAACCTCCGCGCGAGAACCCCTGGCTCGAAACCGTCGAGCAGCAGGAGTCGGCCGATCCGTTCCACGACTGGAACGAACGCATCACGTCCGAGTGTTACGGCCCCAACGCCTGGGCCCGGATCCTCGACTCGGAGGGGTTCATCGAGCGCATCGTTAGCAACTACGAGCGCATCAGCTTCAACTTTGGACCGACGCTCCTGGCGTGGATGGAGCGCGAGACCCCCAAGGCCTACGAAGCGATCCTCGCGGCGGAGAAGGCCAGCTGTGTCCGCTTCGGAGGACACAGCTCCGCGTTGGCCCAAGCGTACAACCACTCGATCCTTCCGCTTTGCAACGAAGCCGACCGTCGGACACAGATTCGCTGGGGAATCACCGACTACACCCACCGGTTCGGACATGCGCCGCGAGGCATGTGGCTTCCCGAAACCGCAGCCGACACCCCGACGCTCGAGGCCCTCGCCGAGGAGGGCATCGAGTTCACGTTGCTGGCGCCCCATCAAGCCAAGAGAGTCCGTGCCCCCGGCGAGACGTGGCGCGACGTCGAAGGTGGACGTGTCGACCCCCGGCAGCCCTATCGATGCACGCTCCCCTCGGGCCGGGTCATCACGCTGTTCTTCTACGACGGCCCCGTGTCGCAAGCGGTCGCGTTCGAACACCTGCTCGACAGCGGCGATCGTTTCGCCGACCGGCTGATGGGTGCGTTCACGCCCGAGGACGACGCGCCCCAGCTCGTGCACATCGCAACCGACGGCGAGACGTACGGGCACCACCATCGATACGGAGACATGGCGCTGGCCTATGCCCTCCGACGCTTCGAGGACGACCCCACCGTCGAGTTGGTCAACTACGGCGCGTTTCTCGAGGCGCACCCACCCACCCACGACGTCGAGATCCTCGAGGAGACCTCCTGGAGCTGCGCCCATGGCGTCGAGCGCTGGCGCAGTGACTGCGGCTGCTGTACGGGCTCGAATCGCGGCTGGACGCAGTCGTGGCGCGCACCGTTGCGGGAAGCCCTTGACTGGCTCGCCGAGCAGGTCGCCGGCCTCTTCGACACCCGCGCCCGAGCGCTGCTCCGGGATCCGTGGAAGGCCCGGGACGGCTACATCGCCCTGATCCTCGAGCGAACCGATGAGGCCACGGCGTTGTTCTTCGAGACGCACGCGATCGGCAAGCTCACCGAGCCACAGCGCATCGAGGCGCTCCGACTGCTGGAGATGCAGCGCCACGCGATGCTCATGTACACCAGCTGCGGGTGGTTCTTCGACGACGTCTCCGGCATCGAGACGACCCAGATCATCCGATATGCCGCGCGGGCGATTCAGCTGGCCCAGGAGGTGTCCGACGTTGCGCTCCAGCAGCCCTTCGTCGAACGGCTCGCTCAAGCCAAGTCCAACCTGCCCGAACAAGGCGACGGCCGGCTGCTGTACGAGCGCCACGCCGAACCGCTCGCCGTGGACCTGCCGCGGTTGGTGGCCCACTACGCCGTCAGCTCGTTGTTCAAATCCTACAAACCACGGGCCGAGGTCTACGCGTACGCGGTCGAACAGCTCGACTATCGGACCGCATCCCTGGGGCGAAGCCGACTTGCGCTGGGCAAAGTGGTCGTCGTCTCCCAGATCACCCGAGAAGCCGACGAGTTGAGTTTCGGGTTTGTGCACCTGGGCGACCACAACATGAGCGGCGGCGTGCGTGGCTTCCGGGGGGAGGCCGAGTACGACACCATGCTCGGCGACGTGCTCGGAGCCTTCCGCAGCGCCGACATGCCCGAGGTCCTCCGGCTGCTCGACGCGCACTTCGGCGAGCTCAAGTACTCCATGCGGTCGTTGTTTCGCGACGAGCAACAGCGCGTACTCGAGCTGGTGGTCGACAGCGCGACCAACGATGCCCAGGAGGTCAGCGCTCGGCTCTACAACCAGCACTCGCCGCTGCTGCGCTACCTCGCGACCCTCGATCTGCCGCTGCCCAAGCCGCTCAAGGGACTGGCCAGCTTCGTCCTCAACACGATGCTGCGCTCGGAGTTCACCGCCCGCGAGCTCGACCCTCACCGGATTCGCGAGCTGATGCGGGAGGCCGAGGCGCTTCGCGTCGACCTTCACCGGGTCAGCCTCAACTTCACCCTCCAGCGCACGATGGAGAGCGCGACCGCGCGGTGGGTCGAGGCTCCCGAACGAGTCGGTCGCCTTCGTCGGCTGCGGGTCCTCGCCGACCTCGCGCACAGCGGTCCGTTCGAGGTCGATCTCTCCACGCCGCAGAACGAGTTCTACCGGGTCTTGCAGACAGCTCGGCCGATCCACGCCCGCGCAGCCGAAGAAGGAGACGACGAGGCGACGCAATGGATGGAGGTGTTCGAAGGACTCGGCGGCGCCCTGCGGATTCGCTTGCCGGACTGAACCCGTCCCTGGGGCAAGACACCAAAGAGTGCCCCGGAGCGGACCTTGGCCCCGGTTTCGACACAATTCGCGATGAGGGTTAAACCGTCGGCGCTTCGGTGGAACCACCGCAACGTCCACGATGAAAACGCCAAGAAGCTCCCTCCCCGTCTCCGCGGCCGCATGCCTGGTCCTCTTCAGCGGTTGTGCCCTGTTCGGGTCCGGCAACAAGGACAAGAGCGTTGCCCAGTGGCAACAGGACTCCAAGACAACGATCAGTGAAGGGACGCCCGAAGCCGAGGCCGAGCTGCGCAAGGACCTGGTTCGGGAACGGGAACGGCTCCAGGGCGTGCTGGAGACGCATCTCACGCGCGCCGAGCTCTCTGACGACGTCATCCTCGGCACCGCGACGTTCAACGACTCGTACGAGGCCGACACTTTCGAGAATCAGATCGGTCTGCTGAAGAAGTTCGACGTGGTCCCTGAGATGGACACTCCGCAGAACCGCGACCGCGGCAAGTTCTACAAGCCCACCAGTGACGAGTCGAAGGCCAGACTCGCCAAGCTCTACAAGAAGAAGAAGCTCCTCGACGAGATTCGGGTGGCGCTGGCGAACACCTCGGCGGTCGGGATGTTCCTCGTCGCGGAGCAGCGGGACACGATCAGGCTCAACTGGTCGACCGAGCTGTACTGCTTGCAGTTCGGCGCCCAGATCCGAGCCTTCGAGCAGCAGTTCGAAACGGAAGCGTCCAGCGAGACCCTGGAGGAGATGGCGCAGGTCATGGCGATTCGCGACCAAACGCGCGGCTTGATGGTCACGCACGTTGGACTGCTCGCAGCCTTCGAGGGGGTGGCCGGCGGTGGGCAACCCAGCGCGGTCACGCAGCTGGCCAGGGCATCCAAAGCCCACATCAACGCGCCCGCGGCGGTCGAGGTCAAGCAGGCGCGTGCGTACATCGAGGCGCTGCAAGAGAATGGCTTCGACCTGGGCGCCTCTCTCGAGGCATCCATGCGCGACGCGGTCGGAGACGAGGACTACGAGCGGCACTACCAACGCCAGCTGACCCGGACCATCAAGGCCGTAGAAAAGGCTGAGGCCGAGCAGTCCCTGTACGAGCAGGTCGACGACGCGGCCCGCCTCTCCAAGCGCAAAGAACTCAAGGAGCAGGCCAATACGGTTCAGCAGCGTTTGACGGAACGCGCCGAGCAGCTCGCCGGCGCCAAGGCGAAGAGCGTCATCAGCAACCTCCCCTTTGGTCGTCAGGCGCTCGCAGGGCTTCGGGCCGTCAAGGAGCTCCGCGCAGGCAACCCACGCGGCGCGCTCGAGGCCGCCATCGAGGCCGCGCCAGCGGGCCCCATCAAAGCTGGAATGCAGACCGCCGCCACGATCGGGTTTGCGGCCGCCGATGGTGGGAAACGCCGACGCGGACGTCGTTGAGACGCCCGGACAGCCTCGCTCAAAGCCCGAAGAACGCCGCGACTTCGGCCCGGAACGGCTCGTTGACCGATGCGGCAAGGATGATCGAGACGGCCAAGCCAATCCCGGCGAACAGCGCGTCCTTGCCGATCATCTTCGCTGCGAAGATCCAGCGGTGCTCCGACGATCCTCGCAGCGCCATCGCGAGTTCGCGGCCCCCGAGCAGGCCCAGGAAGACCCACGTCGTGCTCATCGGGACGTTCGAGACGAACTTGAAGTAGTACAGGATGATGGCGTAGACGAAGTCGATGATCGTCGCGGCGCGAACGTCCACGACGCCCGACTTCTCGTCGACGATCTCCTGGACCTTCTCCCCGCCCATTCGGAACAGCAGCCCCAGGCCCAAGAAGATGGCTCCGGCGAAGACGAAGAACTGAGGCAGGCTGAGGCTACGCGGCAGGTAGACCGCGATGTTGGCCGCGTCCTGCTGTAGCCACACCGACCACAACACGCCCGAGATGACCCACTGTCCGACGCGCCAGGCCGGGTGCGCATCCCGGGTCATCCAGCGGTCGATGATGCGCGCGACGAGCATCCAAACCATGATGGCGACGGCGAACGCCAGCACGTACCCGGTGAGGCTCTTGGTGAGCACCTTGCCCACGCTGCTCACGTCGGTGGCAAAGCTGGTCAGCAGCAGGAACGTGGTGCTGACCGGCATCCGCAGACGCGTCAACACCAGCAGGAACAGGGGCGCGGCGACCTGCAGGAACGAGAACTCGGCGGGCGCCGTCTCGAACCCCTTCGAGGCGAGCCGCTGGTAGCTGACGTCACCGTCGAAGGTCACGAAGCTGTAGGTCGCTGTGACGAGGAAGATGCCGCCCATGAACAGCCACAACACCCACCACGCGGTCTTGCGGTTGGAGGTGATGAACGTACCGATGGTCTGGATGCTGTCGTTGGCGATCGCCGAGTAGCCGGCAAATGCAAAGCCGACCCAGGCCGCAACCATCGGCGTTCGATAGGTGGCGGCCGAGACCAAGAACCCGCACATCAACAGGATCAGGAAGTTGCGCTCCCGAGCGAAAACCTCGGGGATCGTCTTCATCAAGTTCGGGTACTCGGGGTCGCCGTTCGACATTTTGCGTTTCAGAACGACCTCAAGGTAGCGAGGTCGCCTGCCACAGGCGCGGCTGCACCGAAACAAGAACCGAACAAGCCGGTGACGTTTCTGTGTCGGCCCGGTCGCACGACCCGCAATCGGCGCAGGGTCGGATGCCATCGTGGGTCGACGATGGGTGGGATCTCGAGCTACGGGAGTTGCTCGAGCATCTCTGGCGTGACGAGGGTGACTCCGGCCGGCGTCCGGTGGAACCGTTCCCGGTCCGCGTCCGCGTCCTCGCCGATCACGATCCCCTCGGGAACCTTGCAGCCGCTCGCGACGATGACCTTGTGGAGCCGAGCATGCCGCCCGATGTCGCAGCGCGGAAGGATCAGGGAGCCGGTGACCTGGCTGTAGGAGTTGAGCCGGGTGTCGGTGAACAGGATCGACCGCCGGATCGTGCTCCCCGAGACGACACAACCGGCCGAAACGAGCGAGTCCACCGCCATGCCCCGCCGATCCTCATCGTCGAAGACAAACTTCGCGCACGGACGCTGCTCTTGGTACGTCCAGATCGGCCACCGCGAGTCGTAGAGGTCCAGCTGGGGCGTGACCGAGATGAGCTCCATGTTCGCGTCCCAGAACGCGTCGAGCGTACCCACGTCGCGCCAGTACGGCTGCGTCGCGCCGTGGGTCAGTACGCAGCTCTGCCGATAGGCGTGCGCGAAGAGCTTTCGGCGACCCACCAACGACGGGACGATGTCGTGGCCGAAGTCGTGGGAGGAGCTGTCGTCATCCGCATCCCGCTCCAGGATCTCGAGCAACACGTCGATGTCGAACACGTAGATCCCCATCGAGGCATACGAGACGCCTTCGCGGCCGGGGACCGCAGGCGGGTCGGTCGGCTTTTCGACGAAGCCCACGATCTCGCCGGTGTCGTCGGCGTCGACACACCCGAACGCTGTCGCTTCCTCGCGCGGCACCTCCACGCAGGAGACGGTGACCTCGGCGCCCGACTCGATGTGGGCATGAATCAGCCGGCTGTAGTCCTGCCGGTAGACGTGGTCGCCGGCGAGGATCAGGACGTAGCGCGGGCCGTGCTGCCGGATCACCTGGAGGTTCTGATACACCGCGTCGGCGGTGCCGAGGTACCAGCTGCCCGCCTCCGTCTGCTGCTGTGCCGGCCACAGCTCGACAAACTCGCCGAGCTCTCCTCGCAGGAAATTCCATCCGCGCTGGATGTGCCGGATCAGGGTGTGGGCGCGGTACTGGGTGACGACGGCAACCTTGCGGATCCCGGAGTTGATGCAGTTGGACAACGGGAAGTCGACCACCCGAAACTTGCCGCCAAACGGCATGCTGGGTTTTGCTTCATTCGCGGTCAACGCTCGCAGTCTCGAACCGCGGCCTCCGGCAAGCACCACGGCCAAGGTCGAGCGGGCCGCATCTCCAACGTCGCCAGCATTCATCCCTCACGTTTGTGCCACGAAGTCCGGAACATTCGGTGTCTACGGCGTCACTTTTTGTCGACGCGTGAGTCCCGGCAATCCCTGCGCCCGAGAGAACCACCGGCAAAAAGACGAGAGAAACGACGTGTCGGGTTTCACCTCGGGCTGTTAGCGTCGCGGCCATGCGAATCCTCCACGTCGCGTCCGAGGCCACGGGCCTGGTCAAGACCGGGGGTCTGGCCGACGTCGCGGCGGGACTCGCCCGGGCGCAGCGGGACGCCGGGGACGATGTTCGCCTGCTGATGCCCGCCTACCGAGGATGCGCGGAGTTGGCCGACGCGACCGTCCGTCACCCGCTCGGCGACCCACTCGGTGGCGGTCCGACGCGCCTGCTCGAGGGCCGGTTGCCAGGGACCGACGTGCCGGTGTGGCTGGTCGACGCCCCGACCCTGTACGACCGAGACGGCGGGCCCTATCTCGATCCCCACGGCAACGACTACCCCGACAACCCTCTGCGGTTCGCGCTGCTGGGACGGGTCGCTGCGATGCTCAGTACCGCTGGGCCCGCGCTGGGCTGGGCGCCCGAGGTCGTGCATGCGCACGATTGGCAGGCATCGATTGCACCGGCCACGTTGCACTGGTGGGGCGGAGTGCGGCCGGGGACCGTCACCACCGTTCACAACCTCAAGTTTCAGGGGCGCTTCTCGCCCGAGGTGGTCTCGCAGGTCGGACTCCCGGCTGCCGCCTACGCACTCGAAGGTGCGGAAGCCTACGGCACCTTCTCATTCCTCAAGGCCGGCCTCTTCTACTCCGACCGCATCACCACCGTCAGCCCCACGTACGCCGAGGAGATTCAGTCGGAGACTGGCGGCGAAGGCCTGCACGGTTTGCTACGCAGTCGCTCGAATCGGCTTCATGGTCTGCTCAACGGAATCGACGAGGGCGCGTGGGACCCACGATCCGACTCGGACCTGCACGCTGCGTTCGGCCCGCGAAGCCTGGGCCCGCGCGCGGCCAACAAACGCGCGCTGCAGCGACACTTCGGGCTCGACGAAGAGCGCGGTGTCCCGTTGGTCGGCCTCGTCAGCCGACTCAGCGACCAAAAGGGCATCGACCTGCTGCTCGCTGCGATTCCGCAGTTGCTGCGATCGCCGCTGCAGTTGGTCGTACTCGGCTCGGGTGACCCACTTCTCGAGGAGGCCCTTCGCGACCTCGCACGGCAACACCCGACGCGGGTGGGCGTGAACATCGGCTACGACGAAGCGCTCTCGCACCAGGTGTTCGCGGGATCCGACCTGTTCGTGGTCCCGTCACGCTTCGAACCATGCGGGCTCACCCAGATGTACGCCATGCGATACGGGGCGTTGCCCGTCGTGCGGAACACCGGTGGCCTGGCGGACACCGTCACCGACGTGTCGGCCGGAGGTTGCGGCTTCACGTTCGAAGCGGTCGACGCCGACGCGTTGCGAGAGGCGATGCACCGCGCGCTCGAGGTCTACGCGGACGGCGACCGTTGGACGCGGCTGCAACTCCAAGCGATGCAGCGGAGTTTTGGCTGGGGCAACGCCGCTGGGGGCTATCGCGACGTCTACTCGGCAGCGATCGCCGACGCGTCATCCACGTAGATGTGCGAACCACTGATCATCGAGAGGTAACCGCGTTGGTTGCCCGGCGCATCCACGGGGCGAAGCGTCTGCGCGTCGACGCGAGCCACTCGCGGCGGACCGCCGAAGTTGACCAGAAACTCCTCGCCACACAGCGACAATGCGATGCCCCGGGGGTTGGGCACCCTCAGCTGGCCCACCAGCGCCCCGGTATCGAGACTCCAGAAGGTGACGAAGTTGCCCAGCGGCGTCGTTGCGCCGGCGACCCGAGTCCCAGGATGAATCGCGACGCTGAGCGTCTCGCCCACCAACTTCGTGGTGACGTCTTCGGGCTGCACGGCGGTACTCAACGCTGCGCCCGCGGCACGCAGACTGACCCCGCCGCAAGCTCTCGTAGGATCGTACCCATCTCGGGGGGCGCTCACGACCGCCAGATCGCCGGCCGCGGTGAGGTCGAGGTGCCCCGCGTTGATATGCGCCGAGGGCATGGGCAGCACATCCAAGACCTTGCCGTCCCGCACATCGACGAACGCCACACCGGGCGGGTCCTCCTCTCGCCCAGCACCCGACCCGCCGTTCGCGACCACGAGCGTCGTTCCATCCGCCGCGAACTGGCAGTCGTGCGGCGCCAAGCCATGGGACGGGAAATCGCCCAACGTCTCGAACGTCTTTCCGTCCCGCACGGTGATGTAGCCACGGCGCCCGTCGCGGAGATCCGTCTCGGTGCAGTACAGTAAACTCCCGTCGGGCGAGTACGCACCATGGCCGTAGAATTGACGGTGCGGCGCACACGCGACCGAGCGCACCACCTCTGCAGCCTCGAGATCGAAGACGCAGCAGCCCGGGCCGTGCTTCTCAAACATCACGATTTCGCGCCGCCGGGTTGGGTGCGGGGTGATGCCGTGGGCGAGAAAGCTGATCTCGGCTTCTTCGGCCTGCGGCTGTGCCGCGTCCAAATCCACCTGGCCAAGGACAAAACGAGCTTCGCCACAAGGCCACCGGCGAAGCGCCCCACCACCGAGCACCACCCCGACCGCAGCACCTGACGTCATGGCGTGAACCTATCACCCACACCCGGGCCCGAGTACGGCACCGCGACACAGGGTGCCTATGGCATCATGTCCGCATGCGCCTGGCTTCGATCCGGTGGGTCTTGGGAGCACTCCCGTGGGTCTTGGCGGGGTGTTCAGGACCCGAAGGCCAAGCCGGAACGTCTGAGACGCCGACCACGTTGGGCACGCTGTCCGGCACCTCGACGGTGACCGATGGTTCCACCGGAGACACTGCGGCGAGCACGACGACCGGGCCGCCGGCCGAGACCGACCCGCCGGCCCCTTCGACGGGCGAGGACCCCAAGTTCGACCTGGGGATCCAGCCCGACGTCGAGCAGGACGTCGAAGACGGCTGCACCAAGGTCGACTTCCTGTTCGTCGTCGACAACTCCGGCTCGATGGAGGACGACCAGGCCAACCTGATCGCCAACTTCCCCAACTTCATCACCGGCATCCAGTCCACGCTGGAAAACGTGGAGGAGTACCACGTGGGAGTCGTCACGACCGATGCGTACTCGGGCAACCTCCCGGCCTGCCAGGTGCTCGGAGGGCTCGTTTCGAGGACCGGAGGCGAGGCGTCGAGCAACCAGCTCTGCGGACCGTACGCCGACGGCCGAAACTACATGACCGAGATGGACGACCTCGCGTCCAGCTTCGCGTGTGCGGCTCAGGTGGGTGTGGCCGGCAACGGGATCGAGCGGCCGATGAACGCGATGGAGGCCGCGGTCCGAGGCGACCATGCCGCGGCTGGTCAGTGCAACGAGGGGTTCTTGCGCGACGACGCCCTGCTTGTCGTGGTGATCATCTCCGACGAATGGGACGGCCCCGACGACCCCGAGCTCGACGGCAGCTCCGGCGACGCCACGAGTTGGTACAACACCGTCGTCGCGGCCAAGCAGGGGTTGGCGGAGAACATCGTCGTCGTCACCCTCAGCCACATCAACGGCGGCACGTGCCCGCCGGGGGACGAGTTCTTCAACCCCGCCGACATCCAGACATTCACCGAGATGTTTGGCGACAACGGCTTCCAGGGGTGCATTACCGGCGACTTTGGCCAGATCTTCATGGACGCCACCGGCGTGATCGACGAAGCCTGCGACAACTTTGTCCCGCCGGGCTGAGCGCGCACCGGTCCGCCTGCGCGTCTTGACTTCCTCGGCCTACGGGACGAACGTCCCCGGATGCACGGCCCCGGCGACGACGAGCGCTCCCCACCCGTCGAGCCCGACGCGAACGCGGACGGGGATGTGGCGCAGACCGACGGGTCCGCCCCCGAGACCGAACCGAGTTCCGAGCTGGACGCCGAGCTCGATGCTCCGTCGGAACAAGGCGGCGACGAGGCGGAGCCCGAGGAGGTGGCCCCCGAGCCGAAGGTCGCGGTCGGCTGGGGCACCAAGGGACCGGCGACGAAGTGGCAACGGCCGCTCCTCAACGAAGAGGAAGACAAGGAGCCTCCACCCGATGTCTTCGACACCTCGATCCGGCGCTCGAGCCGGCTGCACAAGGACCAAGTCGCGGCCTTCGGCAAGCTGACCAAGGACATCTTCGAGCTCGCGGAATCCAAGCGCGCCAAACTCGAACTCGACCCCGAGGTCGCCGCGGCATTCACCGCGTGCCAAACGATCAAGAAGGGCGCGAAGGTCCGCGAGCTCCGCCGCATCTCTACGATGCTCCGCCGGTTCGATGGCGCCGAGCTTCGGGCCCGTGTCGATGACATCAAGAACAAGGACCGCGCGAGTTCGGAGCGCGACAAGAGCTATGAGCGGTGGCGTGACCGACTCCTGGAAGAGGGCGACGCTGCGCTGTCTGAACTCGTGCAGACGTATCCTCAAGCCGACCGGCAGTTGATCCGACAACTCGTCCGGACCGCGAGCCGAGACCGCACCCAAGGAAAGAGCCGGCAGGCGTTTCGCAACCTGCTGCGCGAGGTTCGTGCGCTCGACCAAGCGACAGACGCCTGACACCCGAGCTGTGAGTCGCAGATTCTGCGGGCGGCTTTCGCGTCGAACAAGCTTGTCGCCACGGCCTGGGCCGGTACCTCCAAACAGGAGGACCCGACATGATTCCCATGCCATGGCCACAGCTGGTGCTCGCCGGCATCTACGGAACCATCGCCGCGGCGATGGTCATCACCGCAATACTCGTTCTGCCTGCCCTGTTCTGCTTTGAGCGGGGACGGAAGATGCTCCGGGCCGCGGCCGCGTAGCGGCTCCCAACGAGGGCCGGGCATCGACCTACCCGAACACGGCCATCCGACCGAGTCGTGTTACGGTCACTACGTGGGGCGGGGTTTCGTGCTGCTGATCTCGAGTGCCCTCGTATTCGGAGGGTGCCGCGAGCGCAACCCCGCCTGGGACGGGGATGAACCCAGTGCGTCGACCGGCACGACCGTGACGGGATCGTCGACCGGGTCGCCGGTCTCCACCGCAGCCACGGGTTCAAGCTCAAGTTCAAGCTCGGGCTCCGTTTCCGACTCGGGGCTGCCGTGCAACAACACGCAACAATGCCCAGATGGACTCGTCTGCGGGCCCGAGACATGCCAGGCCGGGGCCGAGGGCGACCCGTGCTCCGCCCAGCGTCACTGTGCGGAGGACAGCGAGATCTGCGGGAGCGCGGGGACCTGTCAGGACGGCTCCGAAGGGGACCCCTGCGACTCCGAAGGGGACTGCAGCGTCACCGCCCCGCTGTGCGTCGCAGAGCGCTGCCAAGACGGAAGCGCGGGAGATCCCTGCGTGACGCCTGAGGATTGCGCGGGTCCCGATCCGGTCTGCGACGCCGACGTCTGCGGCTGAGGGTCAGCGAACCTTTTCTTCGACCTTCCGAAGTCGCCCCTTGGCGGCTTTGCTTCCAAGGGCGCCGGCCTTCCGATACTGCAGCCGCGCATCGTTGTACTGGAAGTTCTTGAAGTGGGCGTCGCCGAGTTTCAATCGGTAGGCCGCGCTCCCAGGCTTGGCCGATACCGCCCGCCCCAAAGTCCGCGTCGCCTTCCCGTACGCTC
>CAJXVA010000180.1 GCA_913061055.1 uncultured Pseudomonadota bacterium | reverse complement strand
GCCCACTCGGTCCCAAACAGGCCGAGCGTGGATGCGACAACGAGACCCGCGGCCAACATCAGACCACCGCCGAACGTGCCAGCTTCAGCATCTCGAAGATGGCGCGCGTGGCCGGGCTCTTGTTGAGCGTATAGAAGTGGAGCCCAGCGACCCCGCGAGGCCGCCGCGCGTAGGGGTCAGGCGCGGGAGGATTGAGCAGTTGCTCGCACTGCCGCGCCGAGTAGGACACGCCCGTCCAGAACACCTCGTGTGGATCTCCGCCCGCTCGGTGCAGCGCCTCGTGCAGCGGTGCCGGAATGGAAGCGCCGCACATCTTCGTGAAGCGTTCAACCTGCGAGACGTTGGTCACCGGCATGATGCCCGCGAGGATTGGGATGGTGATCCCTGCCGCCCGGGCTCGGGCCTGCCACCGATAGAAGGCGAGGTTGTCGAAGAACAGCTGCGACACCAAGAAGTCGGTCCCGGCGTCGACCTTGCGGCGCAGGTTCGTCATGTCCTCCTCGGCCGAGACCGCCTCGGGGTGGGTCTCGGGGTAACACGCCGCGCCGACACAAAAGTCGCCGCGCTCCTTGATGAAGGAGACGAGTTCGTTCGCGTACTGAAGCCCGCCTTCGGTCGCGAGGAACGTGTCCTCCCCCTGGGGAGGATCCCCGCGGAGTGCGAGGACGTTGCGGACGCCAGCGTCCGCAAGTCCGTCGAGCACCCGCGCGAGCTCGTCTCGCGTCGCGCCCACGCACGTCAGGTGCGCCAGGGGCTCGATACCAAAATCCGCTCGAATCCGGCTGACCAGCTGCAGCGTCCGAGTGCGGGTGCTGCCCCCGGCGCCATAGGTCACCGACACAAAATCCGGCTCAAGGGGTGCCAGTCGCTCGAGGGAGCGCAACAGCGCTGTTTCGCCCTTCTCGGTCTTCGGCGGGAAGAACTCGAAGCTGAAAACGGGCCGCTTGTGGCGCAGGCGCTCGGCGATCAACACGACTCGCACCATAGCGCTATCCTCTGGCGATGACCCGCGTGTCGATCCTTGGTCTGCTCGTCTTGCTTGTCCCGGGCTGCCCGGCCGACGAAAACCTCGAGGGCGAGAGTGTCGCAGCGACCGAACCTGCGACGACGAGTTCGGGGAGTTCGGGCGTAGGCAGCAGTACGGGCGTTCCCGGAAGCTCAACCGCGGCCGACGCCTCCTCCTCCACCGGCGCAGAGGCTGCCTGCAGTGACAGCCCGGATGCCCTGGCGGACTGCGTGGAAGAGGCGCGCTATTTCGAGACGCTGGAGTTCGTCGCCGAGACCCGTAGCCCGACCGAGCCCCACTGGCAGGTCGTGCAAGACCACCTCGCCGAGCAGCTCGCGGAGTTTGGCTACGAGGTCGAACTGGACGTCTACGACACCGGCATCAACGTGATCGGTCGGCTTCGCGGAACGCTGGGGGGTTCGGACGTTCTCGTCTCCGCCCACTACGACTCGGTGTTCAACTGCCAAGGTGCCGACGACAACGCCAGCGGGGTGGCCGGTGCCCTCGAGGCTGCCCGAGTGCTCGCGATGGGCGAGTACGAGCAAGACCTGGTCATCGCGTTCTGGGACCAGGAGGAAGTGGGTCTGATCGGGGCCGCGTCGTACGTCGAGCGAGCCGTCGAGCGGGGCGACGACATCGCCGCCCTCTACAACCTCGAGATGATCGGCTACACCGACGACACTCCGAATGCGCAGACGATCCCCGCGGGCTTCGACCTGATCTTCCCCGTGGGTTACGCACAGATCGAGGACAACGAGTTCCGAGGGGACTTCATCACCCTGGTGGCCGATGACCTCATCGCCGATGGTGCAGCCGCGATGGTGGCTCAGGCGGAGCGACTCGAGCTGCCGGTCGTTCACCTCGAGCTCGACGCAGACCTCAAGAACAACCCGCTGCTCTCCGATCTACGGCGCTCGGACCACTCGCCGTTTTGGGAAGTGGACTACCCCGCGATGATGATCACCGACACCTCGGAGTTCCGCTTCCCCAACTACCACTGCGACCCGGAGCCGGACGTGGTCGAAGACCTCGACCACGCGTTCTCACGCAAGGTCGTTGCCGCCACTGTGGGCGCCGCCGCTACGACGCTCGTGCTCGTCGGTCCCGCCGGCGGCTGAACGCGAACAGCGGGATCAGCACGAGCCAGGCCGCGGTCCCGCTGCCTCCCACCGCGCAGCCGCTGCTACCGTCGGAGTCGTCTTGACCCATGCCGTCGGTGCCGGTCGGGGTCGCCGTCGAGCTGCCGCCGGAGGGGTCCACAGGCCCGGTCGAGCCCGCAGGGCCCGTGGTCGTGCTGCCGCCGGAGGCTCCGGTGGGGTCCGGGTCGCCGGTCGAGCCGCCGGGGTTTCCGGTCGGATCGCCGGTCGTGCTGCCGCTCGGATCGCCGGTCGTGTCCCCACCCTCGGCTGCGGTGATCGAGATGTTCGCGCAGTGATAGTAGAAACACGGCGCGCCGTGACTCGACATGTACTGCACCACTTGCAGTGTGCAGTTGTCGCAAGTGACGTCGTCGGGAAGCGTGACCTCGAACGACTGCTCTCCCTCGAAGGGCTCACTGTGGGCAAGCATGCCGTCGGCGATGACCGGGAACACCGGCGGGTTCATGATCTCCGTGCTCGCACACTCGTCTTGCGGCGTGGGTGTGATCGGGGGATCGGGGGGCAGCTCGCTGACGTCGTTCGTCGCCAGCGAAACCCGGTAGTGGCCCGGGTGATAGATCTGCTCGCTGATCGTGATCGAGACCGTGTCGCCCGCGGTGTACGCCGTGACGTCCCCGGTCAGCGCACCGTCGACCGTGCCGCACGGGTACGTCTTCTGCGGATCGCCCAGATCGTTCTGCTCGGTCATCACCGCCGGTGCCTCGAGGCGGAAGTGCGCCTGCGCGTCGTCGGTCGTGATGGCGGCTGAGCCGATCGCCAAGCTGGTGAGGGTCGTCGTAATCGCAACGCGTCGCATCCCGCGCATCGTATCAGGCTCGGCGGGCTGAGACGGAGCGCAACGGCGTCGGCCGCGTTCGCGAGACGGCATACGAATCCTTCAGCGGCTCACCCACGCCAAGCTTGGGTTGGCTCTCGGAGACCGTTGCGCTGCTACCCTCGTGGGTCCACTGAATCCCTCTGAGATGACTACTCCCAAGACCCGCCCTGCGTCCCCGCCACCCGCGGGTCCGGACGACCCACCAGGAGCGGTCACGCCCTTCGCTCCCCGAAGCCACACCGCCGCACTCGTCGCTCTCGATGGCGCGAGCTGGGGCCACAGGTGCGATGTTGGTTTCGAAGCCATCACGATCGGGGTCGAGCCGGACGACGACATCGTGATCAGCCAGTGGCAGGAGTCCTCGACGCCGACGAGGGCAACCGCCCGACGCTCGGAGCAGGGCGTGCGCCTGCAGGCAGCTGAGACCGCGGTCCTCCTCGTTCAGGACGAACAGGTTTCGGTGGCCGAGCTCGCCGACGGCGGTGAGTTCATCGTCGGCCGCACGCGCTTTCGATGCCTGGTCGGACCGAACGTCGAGCGTGACTACCACCAGACGCTCTTCGAACTCTCAACCCGCGACCCTCTCACGGGATCGGTCAGCCGCCGCGCGGTGCTCGAGTCGCTGGAGCGTGAAATGGGGCGGGCGCGGCGCTACGGGGAGCCGTTGGCGATCGGGTTGTTCGACCTCGACCACTTCAAGCGCGTCAACGACACCCACGGACAGCGTTTCGGCGACCATGCTCTTCGGACCGTGGCCGGCGTGGGTGCAACCTGGGCGCTCGCCGGAGACGTCTTGGGACGATTCGGCGGTGAAGAGTTCCTGGTCATCCTTCCCACGCACGACGTGCACGCGGCAACCGAGCGGCTCGAGTCCCTACGTCGGGCCATCGAGGCCACGGAGATCTCGAGGGGCGGACGCCAGGCCGCAGTCACGGCTTCCTTCGGCCTGGCATGCCTCCACAACGGTGACACAGTGCGCGACCTCCTCGAGCGCGCCGACCAGCGGGTGGCGGAAGCCAAGGCCCTCGGCCGCAATCGGCTGATTGGTCCATAGCCGCGCGCGACCAGCAGCCCGCCGCGGCACCCGCTCGAGGGTCCTACAGCGACAGCGAGACCACCCGGCTCGCGGGGTCGCCCCCAACGGTCCCGCACACGTACACCTGCTGCTCCGCGCCCAACGCCAAGCCGCCGGTCACCGGACCCTCGCCGGCAGGTTCGACCCCGTGCGTCCACAGCGGGGTCTCTTCGCCGCGGCGCTGCTCTTCTTCGGAAAGAGGCTCGGCATCCGTGGCCCGAACCTGCAGCCCGCCCACTTCGTCCGCGGCAAGCACGACGAGAACTCCGGACTCGCCCAGCACCATGGACTCGATGTTCGGAGGGCCCGCCGGCTTCTCCCACGACACGTCCCCACCCAGAGACAGCTCGGACACCCAGCCGGCCCCCTCCCCGCCGGCGACCAACAACCGATCGACATCGAGGACCACAGCGGTCGGGCGCGCCGAGAGACCCCCAGGGTCGAGTGTCCACTGGGGTACCCCGTCGGGAGAGATCCGCATGGCCCGCGCCTCGAGGTTATCCGAGCCCACAACGACGAGCCCGCCGTCTGCCAGCACCACAACGCCACTGGCGGAGCTCCACTCCGCGAGTTCTTCGGTCCACACCGGCGTCCCATCGAGCGACAGCAGGTGGACCGCTGCAACCGTGAGTCCCCGGGTCGCGACCGCCACGGCGCTGTCCCCCACCGAAACAGCTTCGGCCAGCGAGAACGTCCCGGGATCGGTGGGTTCGACCTCCTGCGCCCACAGAGGGTCGAGGTCCTGGGCGCTCGACGCCCAGATACGCCCACGGATCGAGAACGGAGTGAACGACCCGAACTCACCGACGGAAAACACCCTGCCATCCTCGGCGGCGACCAGCCGATTGACCTCTCCGTCGGAAGCCCCTTCGTGCAGCAGATGCTCGGAGAGCTCGCCTCCCTCGGAATCCAACCGTCGCACGACAGCAACCGTCGCCCCGTCGGGGTTCAGCGCGGGGTCTTGGGACCCGCCGATGTGAACCGCGTCTTCGGTGACGGCACAGTCGCGCGCAAACATCCCAGGCAGCTCGATGCTCCAACGGAGCCCACCGGAGATCCATGCGCAGTCGGCATCACACAGTTCACTCGCGCCGCCGTCGTCACAGGCCTCCTCCCCGTCGACGACGCCGTCTCCACAGACAGACTCGCTGCCGCTGCTGCTCGAATCGGCCGTGCCCGTCGTCGGGTCGGGGTCTCCGGTCGCGCTGGAGCTGGATGCGGTGGTGCTCGAGGTCGACGTCGACGTCGACGTCGAGCTCGCCGTTGGACCCATCGTGGTCGGCAGGCCCGACGATTCGTCCGAGCTTCCCGTGTCGCTGCTGGACATGTCCGTGTCTCCCGCCGCTTCGGATCCACATGCAACGACGACGCTCAGAGGCAGGAGGATCCAACGGTTCATGCCGGGGAGTGTATCGCCGCATCCTGGGTCCAGCTCACCGTGCCCGTGTGACATCGGCCGCATGCACGACGCGTCGGCCTGCGTCGGTTTGCACTCGCAGCGCGCCCGAATCCTCGATCCCCAGCGCCATCCCCTCGAAGACTTCGGCTCCGGAGTTCACGCGGACTCGGGTACCGATCTGCAGATTCGCCCGCTCATACGCGTCGCGCATCCCATCAAAGCCCATGATGAGGAAACCGTCCAAGCGCCCTTGAAGGGCCCCGAGCAGGCGAGCCAGGAGTGTGACCCGTCCTTCATGGACACCGACGTCATCGAGAGCGACGGCGACGTCTGCCAGGGCCGGGTCGATTCCCTCACGCCGGACGTTGAGCCCAAAGCCAACCACCAGTTCGACATCGGTGCCCCATCGGGACTCGCACAGGATCCCGGCGAGTTTGCGATCCCCGATCAGCAGGTCGTTGGGCCATTTCAGCCCAAGCCCGGGGACGGGACCGAGCCCTTCGTACAACGCGAGCCCCACCGCGAGCCCCACCGCCGAGAGGTCCCGCCGCGCGGAGGCCACCCTCAGTCCCAGGCTCACGTACAGATTGTGCCCCGGCGGAGAACTCCACACCCGCCCGTTGCGGCCTCGCCCTGCGGTCTGAGCGTCCGCGGTCACCAACAGTCCGTGGGGCCCCCCCTCTCGCAACCAGGCCGCGGCCCGGTCGTTGGTCGAGCCCAGCGTGTCGTGGTGCTCGTGGGCCCGCCCAAACACCCGCGTGTTCAGCGAATCGCCCAGCGTCCGAAGGTCGTCCGTGCTCACGCGAACTCGAACAACAGCGAGAGGTCGGCTGCGGGCGCGCTGTGGGTGAACGCGCCGACACTGATCACGTCAATGCCGATCTCGGCCAACGCCGCGACCCGCTCGATCGTGATGTTGCCGCTGGCCTCGAGGATCGCCTTGCCCTTGAAACGAGCGACCGCCTCGCGGCACAGCGCGTTGTCCATGTTGTCGAGCATGATGACCTCGGCGCCCGCATCGATGGCTTCTTGCGCCTCGTCCAGCGTGGTCGTCTCGCACTCGATCTTCAGGCCATGCGGCGCCCGAGCTCTGGCGGCCTGGATCGCCGGCGTGAGACCGCCGGCAGCTCGGATGTGGTTTTCCTTGATGAGTACACCCGAGCTCAGATCGTTGCGGTGGTTGTGTCCTCCGCCGCAGCGCACGGCATAGCGCTGCAGTGCCCGAAGGCCCGGCGTGGTCTTGCGCGTGTCCACCACGCGGCACCGGCCCGCGGCTGCGTCTGCGAACTGACGCACCAGTGTGGCGGTCCCGCTGAGCCGCTGCATGAAATTCAGCGCCGTGCGTTCGGCGGACAGCACCTCCCGTGCGGGGCCCTCGATCGTGGCCACAACGGTGCCAGTCTCGACGCTCGAGCCGTCCTCGAACACCGCGGAGTACTGGATCGCCGGCGACAACATCGAGAACGCACACTCGGCGACCAGCTGGCCACACAACACCAGAGGCTGCTTCGCCACGATCTTCGCGACCGCCATCGCCTCCGGGGGAACCGTCGCGACCGTCGTGATGTCGCTCGCAGGCAGGTCTTCATCGAAGGCCTGCTGCAGTACGCGGATCAAGTCACCGTGGTCGAGGTCTCGCATCATGGTCGTTGTCCTTCGGAGTGTTTGGCGTTCGGAGGCTTGCCCTCCGCGGTCCAGGCCGTGATCGGCCAGCCACGCGACTGCGCTTCTCGTCGCAACCTCGGGTCGGGGTTGATCACACGCGCAACTCCGACGCGCTCCAGCATCGGGAGGTCGGAGATGCTGTCGCTGTAGAAGTAGCTAGCACCGAGATCCAGATCGTGCACGGCCGCGAACTCCTCCGCGTGCGCCACCTTGCCCACGCCGTAGCAGGCGGGCTCAAAGTGCTTGCCGGTGAGCTTGCCGTCTTCGATCTCGAGCTTGGTGCACAACACGTGCGGCACGTCCAAGATCTCCGCGACCGGCTTGCTCAAAAAGGGCGTGGCCGAGGTGAGCAGGACCAACGTGTGCCCCTGTTCTCGGTGCGACTCGATCGCCGCCCGGGCCTGACTGCAGATCGCCCACCGGACCTCGCGGTCGAACCAGGTCGCAACCTCTTCGTAGATCGGGTCCACCGCGTCGCCGCGATACCGCGCCAGGACCTTGCGCGCCATCGCGTCGTAGTCGAGCAATCCGAAACGGTACTGGCCCAGCCACATCAACGCCTGCCCCAGCTGCCATGCGCTGAGTTGACCGGTCTTCCACTGATACCCGATCCACTTCGTGCCCGAGTTGACCTCGAGGACGGTGTTGTCGATGTCGAAGAACGCGCCGATGGCCATGCTTGCTCCGGTCTACCGCGGAAACGTACTGGCGAGCAGGACCGCCATCAAGAGGTTGGATGCAGCGTGGAACAAGGCGGGCGCCCACAGGGTGTTGCTGCGCCGCCACAGCCACGAAAACACCAGCGCCGGAAAGAAGGTGGCCAATCGCGAGGCCTCCGCCATGCCCACCAAGTGCCCCACGGCGAACAAAGCGCTGGCCGCCACAGCACCCAGCCCGAGTTTGACGCCGAGCACCCGCGCCTTGGGCGGCCACAGCTCCTCGAGTGCGCTCATCAGATAGCCGCGATGAAACACCTCTTCGGGCAACGCGATGGCAAACACCTCGACCGCGACCGCGAGCACCACCCCCAGCCCGCCGTACTCGAGCCAGTCCGTCGGGATGCGAATCGACGCCGGCCAGAATCCACCGCCGTGGGCCCGACACAATCGGCCGAGGTACTTCTCGAGTCCGCCCGCAGCCGGCGTGAGCGACTCCACGCCGATGACCGGCGAAAGGATGGAGAGGTCCCCGCTGCAGACCTGTTGGTAGAACCAGAAGAACGCGAGCACGAACGGCGGGAACACCAGCAGCGCCATCACCCCGGCGACCTTGGCTCCCCGCCAATCCCACGGAGGCACCACCCCTCCGGGGCCGACCTGGTACTTGGCCTGGCGGTCCTCGTCCCGCTTCAGCATCCACTGCGGCAAGAAGTAGAACGCGCCGACCAACGCCAAGTAGCGCAGGTCCGGGTGGAGCCCGACCAGGCCCAGCACCGCGTAGATGCCGTACAACCCCGCCGTCGCCAGCAGCGCCCGCATCGCGACCTGTCGCGCGGTGTGCGGTACGGATGAGGGCGACTCGGTCACGGTGGCCGCGAGTCTACGCGACGGATCAGCTGGCGTCCTGACACACTCAGGCGGGCTCGTAGCAGCACCGCAACGCGGCTACTCCGGCTCGTGGCAGACGCCCAGATCCTCGTACCCGGCAGGCGCGCCCTCGCCGAAGAACGGCACACACGCCAGCGTGTCGGGGCAGTCCGCCGCCTGCAGGTCGCAGTACGGCAGGCAGCAGCCGTCCGCGTCGGGATCGCAGACGGACGGCGGTGGCGTGAAGCAGCCCAAGCCGGGCGCGCAGTCGTTGAGGAACATGCAGGCCTCGGCGTATTGGCCGTCCCCAGCTGGGGCGCATGAGAACGGTCCCCGGTTCGAGGAGACGCACGTCTCTTCCGGATCGCACTCGTCACCCAGCGGGTCGCAGCTGATCAGGCACGGATTCAACACGCCGGCAGCGCTGATCCGGCAGAAGGCGTTGTCCTGTTCACACGTGGGCTCGTCTGGCGACCCACCGCAGAGCTCGACGCACTCCCCCTGCAGCGTGTCCGCGCCGCTGACGAGGCACATCGCGCCCACGTCACACGAGTCGAAGCCGGAGACTCCGCTGTCGAGCACCGTGCACGGCTCGCCGTACCCATCGGGCTGTGCATCCACGGGAACACACATCGTGTCGTTCCAGGAGTTGCCGCGGTCGTTCGCGAACGGGTTGCACTTGTGGCCGGTCGGGCAGTCCTGCGCGAATGTGTCGCAGGGGTCGGGAAACACGAGACCGGTGGACGAGGAGCCTGAGGTCGCATCCGCGGACTCGGCCCCGGTACTGCTCGAGGTCCCCGCTGCCGAGGTACTGCTCACCGATGGGTCGACCGAGTCTGAGCCGCTGCTCGAGGCCGCTGGCGCCCCGGACGAGCCGGAGTCCGCGTCCGTACCGGCACCCGCCGCCCCATCGGAGGAACATCCGGTGCCCAACATCAGAGCCAGCGCCCACGAGCGCCCCTTGAACAGCCGGACATCCACCATTCAAAACTAACATAACGCTACCCGGACCCAACACGCCATATTTGCCAGGCACCCAACCGAGCGGTACGGCAGGGGCAGAGAACCCCTCCCCATGGAACTCGATCTCGTCCTCCTCTCGCGCGCTCAGTTCGCGCTCACGATCATGTTCCACTACCTGTTCCCGCCGCTGTCCATCGGCTTGGGACTCAACATGGTGATCATGGAGGGCCTGTGGATGAAGACGGGCGAGCGGCGCTACGAAGCGATGGCCCGCTTCTGGACCCGCATCTTCGCCGTCAACTTCGCGGTCGGTGTCGCCAGCGGCATCGTGATGGAGTTTCAGTTCGGCACCAACTGGTCGACCTACTCCCGCTTCGTCGGCGACGTGTTCGGATCAGCCCTGGCCGCTGAGGGCATCTTCGCGTTCTTCCTAGAGTCGGGTTTCCTCGCGGTGCTCGTGTTCGGCTGGGACCGCGTCGGCCGGCGCATGCACTTCTTCGCCACGTCGATGGTGTTCTTGGGCTCGGTGTTCAGTTCGGTGTGGATCGTCATCGCGAGTTCGTGGATGCACACCCCCGCCGGTCACGTGCTCGTCGAACACGATGGCGCGATGCGGGCCGAGGTCGTCGACTTCTGGGCGATGGTCTTCAACCCCAGCTCGATGCACCGGCTCGGGCACGTCTTGCTCGGCGCGTTCATCCTCGGCGGCTTCTTCGTGATGAGCATCTCGGCTTGGTACGTGCTTCAGCGCCGCCACGACGACTTCGCCAAGCGCTCGTTCGTGATCGGACTCATCGTCGCCAGCTTGGCCTCGTGGGGTGAGCTGGTCTCGGGCCACGCCCAAGCGCAGATGGTTGCCGAGCACCAGCCCGCGAAGATCGCCGCCTTTGAGGGCCACTTCGAGAGCAAGAACGAGCCGACCGGGCTGTGGCTGTTTGGCTGGCCCGACGAAGAAGCGCAAGAGGTTCGCTACGGCCTCGAGATCCCAGGTCTGCTCACGTTCCTGGTGCACTCGGACTTCGAGACACCGGTTCCCGGACTCGACCAGATCCCGCGCGAGGATCGACCTCCGGTGGTGATTCCATTCCTGACGTATCACGTGATGATTGCGCTCGGCACCGCGTTCATCGGCCTCACCACGCTGGCCGGCTTCCTGCTGTGGCGCAAGAAGCTCTTCGAGCAACGCTGGTTGCTGTGGGTGTTCGTGGTCGCGGTCATCGGCCCCTACGTCGCCAACCAGGCCGGCTGGATTGCGACCGAAGTGGGACGCCAACCGTGGGTCGTCTACGGTCTGCTGCGCACCGAGGATGCCGTCTCGAAGGTGGTCCCGACCGAGCAGGTACTCAGCTCGTTGATCCTGTTCTCGATCGCCTACGCATCTCTGTTCGCCCTGTGGGTCTACGTGATCAACGAGAAGATTCGGCACGGTCCCCCCGAACCCGACGTCGACGCCACCGACAACGTTGGCCTGCTCGCCGCGGCGATCGGTGCCCGCCGCGACAACGCCTCGCTCACCGCGAGCCACCGCGGCGAGGAGGAGGCCTGACATGGATCTCAACCTGATCTGGTTTGTCCTGCTCGGCGTGCTCTTGATGGGCTACGCGATTCTCGACGGCTTCGATCTAGGCGTTGGCATCCTTCACCTCTTTGTCCGCGGCGACCGAGATCGCCGGCTGGTGCTCAACAGCATCGGGCCGTTGTGGGATGGCAACGAGGTCTGGCTGGTGACCTTTGGCGGGGCGCTGTTCGCCGCGTTCCCCGAGGCCTACGCCACCATCCTGTCGGGGTTCTACTTCCCGGTCATGATCGTCCTGCTGGGCCTCATCGGTCGTGCCGTGTCGCTCGAGTTCCGCAGCAAGGTGAAAACCCCTCGCTGGCGCAGCTACTGGGATGTCTCGTTCTTCCTGAGCAGCTTCACCGTCACGTTCGTGTTTGGCGTCGCGCTGGGCAACATCATCGCCGGCGTTCCCCTCTCCGCCGACGGCGAGTACGCCGGCAGCCTGGCCACCCTGCTGGGTCCCTTCGCGCTAAGCGTGGGTGCCCTCGCGGTGGCCGGCGCGGCGATGCACGGCAGCATCTACCTGTACCTCAAGACCGAGGACGAGCTTCAGGCCCGCGTCAAAACCTGGATGCCGCGGACCTTCGCCGTGTTCGCCGTGCTGTACCTCCTGGTCTCGACGACGGCGCTGCTCACCCAGCCGCACACGACCGCGAACTTCACCGAGTTCCCGGTCGCGTGGGTCATCGTGGCGCTCAACGTCTTGGCCGTCGCCAACATCCCCCGCGCCATCAAGCTCGGCCGGCCCGGCTACGCCTTCTTCAGCAGCTCTTGCGTCATCGCGGCGCTCACCTTTCTCGCGATGATGGCCATCTTCCCGAACCTGGTCCTCTCCACCTCCGGCACCGAGAGCCTGTCGATCTACCGCGCCGCCTCGAGCCAGGGCACCTTGGCTCGCATGGGCATCATCGCGCTGATCGGTCTGCCCCTCATCGCGACCTACACCGGCATCGTCTACTGGGTGTTCCGCGGCAAGGTGAAGCTGGGTGGTGAGAACGCGTATTGAGTCAAGGCTTGCTCAGACAACAGCGTTCGGGACCCCCCGGGGAGAACGCGGGCGGTGGGGCACCGACGTTGGCCGATCGCGAGTCGCCGCCAGGCTTCCGACGCATGTCAAGCAATTGGCCCCGGCGGCGTCCCACCCGACGCCCCCGCGCGGCACGACGGCGTGGCGAGTGCCGTCACCTCTCCGCCGCGGAAACCTCGAGTTCCTCCGCAACCCCAAAGTCTGCGGCTCCGCGCGCTGCCTTCAACGCTGCCCGTGGGCCGCTGAGGATGGTCACCGATCGTTCATGGGGCATCACCCGTCGGATCACGTCCCGGACTTGGGCCGGAGTTGCGGTCGCAACCTGCCGCGGTCGATCGAGGACCTGGTCGATCTCGGTCCCCACCTCGAGCGCATACACCACCGCTTCGGAGAAGAGGCTCGCGTCGGTGCGATCGAGGATGGCGCGGTGCAGCGCAACCCGGCGAGCCTTGGCGAAGCGACGATCGAAGTCATCACCGCCCCGCAGCCGTTCGATCAACGCGAGGAGGGCGGGCGCCGCTTCGGCGGCACGTCGCCCATCCACCTGACCCACGATCGCGATCCGAGGGGCGTCGTCGTCAACGAACGCATTGAAACTGTAGGCAACGCCAAACTCGCGGCGCAATGACTGCACCTGGGCATCGAGCATCTCAGCGAGGATCAGCAACGCCGCTCGATCGACCCCGTGGGTGGTCCCCAGCGGAAAGCTCGTCTCGATGTACAGCTGTAGGGCCTCCTCGTCCTCGTGCGTGAAGACTCGGGTGGGTCCCGGGCGCGCCTGCGGGATCTCTGGCCGACTGCGAGGCTCGCTGGGCCGGTTCCACCGATTGATGTCCGGCCGCCGAAACTTGCGGTCACCAAAGTAGACCTCTACGTAGTCTCGGACGATCGCGGCGTCGAAGCCCCCCGCGATCACGAGGGTCGCGTTGTCGGCTCTGAAGTGCTCCTGATGCCAGCGGCGGATGTCACCGTCGGTGACCTTGCGGAGCTCCCGGCGAGTCACGGCAGATACGAGCGCGTTGGGGTGCCCCTCGCCCCACATCGCCTCCCGGACGCGGTTGTGTTGCAGAAGCCCCTCGATGTTTTCCCCCTCCACCAGGTCGAGGACGGCGCTGCGGTAGGCCAACGCCGTATTGGTGACGGGGACTGCGTTGATCGTCGCCTCGGAGAACCAGGCCAGCAGCATGTCGAGGTAGACGCTCATGCCACGGGCGCGATAGGTGATCGACGACGCCCCGAGGCCTTTGGACATCACCGCTCCAGAGCTGTCGAAGGCATCGGCAAGCCTCAGCGCCTCCAACATTTTGAGGTCTGGCTGGTAGGCGAACGGGACGAGTAGCGGCACGTCCGAGACCTCCGCGTCGCGCTGCCCCGAGTGCACAACCAGCGTCGTTTCCATCAACGGGAAGTCGGTGGTCTGCAGCATCAACACCTCGAGCCCGTTGGCGAGCTGAAACGACACCTGCTCGATCTCGGTGGGCGGGCCGTCGTAGGGAAGCGAGCGCTGAGCCTCCGCCGGGTCGATCACGGTGCGCGCGGAACCATGCCCCGGGTCGAGTTGCCCGAGCGTGCGGACCTCGGTCCCCGTCTCCTCGCTCTTGGGGTCCGGCGAGAGCGCGATTTTCATCCCGCGGGATTCGTAGAAGTACGCCATGCCGACCTCCTGCAGCCGCTGCGGAGTCAGCGAATCGAGAACGTAGAGGTCGTCGCCGTAGAATCGAGGAGGATCGCTGGAGAGCGCGTCCGCGTAGGCGCCTGCGCTGTGCAGGGTCGATGCAACACTCTCGAGCACGCCTCGCCGGATCCGCTGCCGCGCCCGATCGTAGAGTTCGGCCGGGATGCCGGTCGCGAAGATGTCGGCGATGACGGAGCGGACTTCCGAGGCGGCGCGCTCATCCGTTTTTCCCTCGAGGGGTTCGACCACGACCAGGAGGATCGGGGCTCCGCGCCCCCCGACCTCCATGAAGTGCGCCGAGCGAGCGCGACGATTCTTCCGTCGCCGCAACAAGATAGGCAGCAACGACTCCGCGGTTTGCCAAGCGATGTTCGCCTCGATCGCGGTGACACTCCCGGCTGGGGGCAGCGCATAGGCGAGCACCACCGTGGGCGCCTCGATCGGGGCCACGACATCCACCGAACGAGCTTCGGTTCGAAACGGCTGCAGCGCCGCCCGCTGAATCGGCTTCGAGGGCAAAGACCCGAGACGCTCCTTGACCTGCTGCAGTGCAAGCTGGGGATCCACGTCCCCAGTGATGATGATGTCCGTCGTCGCGGGGTTGTAGAACCTCTCGACGAAGCCGCACACGTCCTCGCCCGTGATGCGAGCGACCGTCTTCTCCTCTCCCGTCAACGTGTTGCGGTAGGGGTGTTTGGGAGGATAGATGGCCCGATACAGCGCCTCGCTCACCCCATCTCGCCGCATTCGGATCTCGTTGCGGACGACCTCCAGCTCTCGAGCGAGGACCGAGGGGTCGAGCGCCTCGCAATCGAATCGAAGACGGGCCTCAGCGTGATCAATGAACACCCCCAGCGATTCCGCCGGGCCCAGCTGTTGGTAGTGCGTGTTGTCGGCGGACGTGTACGCGTTGAAATGCAGCGCGTGGTTGGGCAGCTCGAGCATGATCGGAACACCGCCTTGGCCCTCGACCTCGAACATGAGGTGCTCGACGACATGCGCGAGCCCTGGCAGCGCTTGCGGGTCGTCTCGAGAGCCCACGTGGTGACGAACGTCGAACTCCATGAGAGCGGCCTTGGGGTCCGGCACGACGAAAAGCCGAATCCCGTTGTCCAGCGTCGCCAGCTTCCCAACCACATCGGTTCGGACCTCACGGCTGGGCACGGGGAGTGCCAGACGACGCGCGTCGAACTGTTGTCCCCCCGCACAGCCACAGATCGCCATCAAGACCGCAACCGCGCATCCTGCGATTTCTCGTCTCCATCCTGGAATCATCGCGTGGCCTACGTACCGCACTCGAGCCGTTCGTGCGACAGCGAGCCGGCGTCCGGGACACCCGTCCTCCTCGTATCGCCCTCGGCCACAAGCGAGCGCGAGGGCTACGGGCGAATCCGAGACCCAGCCGAGACCCAGACGTAGACGCAGCCCGGGTTTCGTGCCACAGCTGCAACCGAGGCATCCAGCGTCCGTCCCTCCGTTATGATCGTCTTCAACTTGTGGGCCATCCTCGTTGGGCTCATCGCGGCGGCGGTCTATGCGGGCATCGGCTTCGTCGCGCCCTCCCTCCTCGAGGGAGCCTATGGCGACCTGGTGCTGGCCGGCACCGTCCTCACAGTCGGCGCGCTCACCGAAGTCGTCGGCATCAAGGGCCGGCTCTTCTGGCTGCCGATCTGGTTGTGGGGCATCGTGGTCATGGGCTTCGAGCTCTACGGCCACTGGGGTTGGTGGGGACCCGCGCTGGCCGTGGTCGTCGCGGCGGCGCTCTTCGGCGCCCTCATGATGGCCGGGTACCGGGCGGAGAAGCGGGAGTGGGCCGAGGCGCCCCAGAGGCTGGAGCAGGCACGGGCTTGCCTGCACGCCGGTACCTTCGACGCGGTGTGGGACCACCTCGAGGCGGCCTACTTCGACGCGGCGTTGCTCTCCCTCACCGCGGAGATGGCGACCCACAACCGGGGCGTGATCGCTGCGGTCTACCAGCTCCTCGGAGCGCACGCGTCCCCGACCCAGATCCAGTTGTTCGGGGCCCTCGATGCCGACTATGCGCGCGTGCAGGCGGGCGAAGAGGGTGTTGAGATCGAACAAGAGACCATCGAGGCCATGACGGCGCTGATCGAGAACCGCGGTGCACCTCCCGAAGGGGAGACGAGCGACCCCATCGCGCCGCAGTCTCCAGCGCAACCCCATCACCCGGCGACGCCCCAGCCGTACGCACAGCCGGTCGCCCCCAATCCCTACCAGCAGCCTCGCGCATAGGAGGACGCCGACAGCACCGGTATCGCGTTGGTGGACACAGGTGCCGATCGGGACTCGCTCACAGGGCTCGAGCGGATCGTCATGCGGGGGAATTGGGTGTGCCTCGATCAGCTCGGCGAGTTGTTCGATGGACCAGCCAAAGAACGACTCACCGTTCGAAGGGCCGGACCTGAGCGCGATGCTGGGCTCGAGTCGCCGCCGCGCTCACTGCTCTTGCGCTTCGAGGACGCGGGCGGGGATGTAGCTGATCACCACCGCGGTGCCCTCTCGAAGGTCGACCGACAGATGGGCCAGGTCTCCGGTCGAAACCGCAAACGCCATGCGCTCGTCTCCACGGACGAGGTGCGTGAGCATGCCGGTGACACAAGGGTTGTGTCCGACCGCGAGCATGCGGACGTCCGCGCTTTCGACCGCAGCTCGCTCGATCAACGAGGCTACCGCGCTCGTCGCTGGCGCTCCGGGTACGAGGCGGGACTCGGTCTCCATCGCGAGCGGAGACTCGGCGGCTTCGAGGGCGCCCTGCAGCGTCTGCCGGGCGCGTACGAACGGGCTGCTCACCGCGATCGTGGGGTCCCATCGCAGGGTCCGCATCAACCTGCCGGCCCGCTGCGCCATGCCGTGGCCGCGTTGCGTCAGCGCGCGCTGTGCATCCCCACCCTCGGCAAAGTCCTCGGCCTCGCCGTGCCGCATCAACATCAGCTCAAACCGACCCACCGCGGGTGAGGGTAACAGCCGGCCCACTGCCCACCCCCCGGCGCGCGGGGCGAATGGCAACGCCTGTCCCCGATCTGTGAGCCATCTCCGCATTCTTTCTTGCTCGCGACGGGAACGCGAGCCCAGGTGCGGGATGTAAGGGGGCGGTGCGACCCCACGCCCAGACGAACTCCGGCCGGTCCGAGTTCGACACGGAGGCTTTGCGAGCCGCGCAGCGAGGCGACCGGCTCGCGCTTCGTCGGCTGATCGAGCACCACGCGGGCGCCGTGTTCGCACTGCTCTCCCGGCTGTTGGGACCGGCCGGCCACGGCGCGTCCGTGGAAGACCTCGCCCAAGAGACGATGCTGCGCGCCACGACGGCGATCGGGCGCTTCGATCCATCTGGGCCGGCAAAGCTCTCCACCTGGGTCCTGACCATCGCAACCCGGCTTGGGCTCTGTCTCTTATACACATCTGACGCTGCCGACGAGCGATCTAGTGTAGA
>CAJXVA010000179.1 GCA_913061055.1 uncultured Pseudomonadota bacterium | reverse complement strand
CGCTCGTCGGCAGCGTCAGATGTGTATAAGACACAGACCCGGACACGCTCGCCTGCGAACCAGGCGGGGCCAGCAGAAAGCCGCGCGCTGAAACAAGCGCGCTGAGGAATTTGAACGTCATCACAAGGGGAACACCCCACGAACGCCAACTTGCACGGGAAATGTGGAGCAAGCGACCGGCGATCATCGCCAGATGTGAGGGGCAAAATGCTCGCACCATGCGCGTTGGCGTACAGCGGCGACCGCCGGGGGATGTTATCTCGGGCCACAATGATGCGTCGGGTCTCGGTGTTGGTGGTGTTGCTCGGCACGTTCGGTGTGCTCGCTTGGCGCTGTGACCGAGAAACGGCGGCGGACGTTCAGACCTGGCGCTACGAGCGAGATCTCGCCTCACGCACGGAGGTGCGTCCGGGTCCGCTGGCGCTCGAGTTTGGAAGCGAGCTGCCCGCGGACGACGACCCACGCAGTCAAGTGGTGAGCGAGGAAACCAAGCGCCGACGCCGAGAGGATGCACGCAGACGAGAGGTGCGAGCGCGCAACCGTGCCGCGCTCGATGAGGTGCGCGGCGCCATCATCGACGGCGACGAGGATGCGATTCGGCGAGCCGTGGACGCATGTCTCTCGCTGGATCACGACCCCGAGGACGAACTCGATGTGGATCCGATCAGATGTGCCGGTGTCGCATACCGTCGGGCCCTGCACTCGAAACAGAACCTTGCGGCCCTGGCCGATCTGTACGCCGAGCACCTCGAGACCCGGGGGGCGCTACACAAGGCGGCTGAAGTTCACGTCGACCTCGGTTGGCGGCTCGAGAGAACCGACCGCGATGAAGCACTCTCCCGGTATCAGAAGGGGAAGGCACTGTTGGAGCGGTTGGAACCCGACACAGATGACGGCTCCGGACCCGAATCGGTCGCGAAGGTCGACGCGGCGATCGCAAAACTGAAGAAGCGGCGGTCACGCTGACATTCGAAGACATCCAGGGGAAGGAACGGGGAGGGGTTCTTCCCGAACGGACTGCAGAATCTGGAGGCTGGGTGGGTCTGTACGGGCCTGCGTCGGCGCGGGGGCACGGGCAGTCCAACCATCTTGAGCATCCCGAGTGCCGAGTCGCGAAGCTGCAGCCGAGGGACGCGCGGGCTCGCTTCCTGGGTTCGTGCGGTGGCGACGCGGCGGATGACGACACGCAGCAGGTGCTGCTTGTGGCCCACCGAGCAGCTGGCCGGGGACCACCTTCTGCGCGTGCTGCAGCGTCTGCACGCCGACCTCGCCGCGCATGCGCTTGACCTCGTCGAGTGCTGCTGGCTACGACGAGCGTTCATCTCGCCGCCGTGCCTCGCGAACAAGTTCACTGAATCGCTCGGGGGCCCGATCTCGGTCGATCGACCTGTAGATGGCGAGAAGCTCGTCGTCGGTCTCCTCGGCGTAGAATCCGTCTTCGCCCGTCGCCTCGTCCACGACGTGGCTTCGTTCGGCGGAAGCGATCTCCGCGAGCATTCGTCGGGTCACCGCCTGGCGACCGTAGAGTGCCGGGTTCAGGACAGCCCGCCCCTTGCTCCAAAGCAGCACCGCAACTCCGCCCAGAATCACGGTTCGGGCGACCATGCCGATGACAGCCCCCAGCTGCCATCCTCCCTGCGCGATCACGGTGCCACCCCCTCGAGAGGGTGAGACAAGGTCCCAAACCACGCTGGCTGCAGCGAGCAACCCAACGAGGACGGCGAGACCCCTGAGACTCTCACCAACCCAGCGCCTCGGCTTTTCTGCGTTCCTATCGCCCACCGAAACCCACCACTTGGACTCCTTACGTCCGCTTCGGATACGGACGCAGGCCGAGCAGCATCTCTGACTTCTCGGTCAGCGGCTGGGCGATCAACGCGGGGTCCGTGTCAGCCTCGAGATGCTTGACCACCACGGCGTAGACGTCTTCGCGGCTCTGGCTCGCGTCGACTTCGACCACCTTGTTGTGGCTTTTGAACAGCTCGAGCGTCGGCAACGTCTCCGCCTTGAACGTGTCGAAGCGCAGCTTCAGGCTTTCGATGTTGTCGTCGCTGCGGCCCGAGTACTTGCTGCGACCCAGGATCCGCTTTTCGAGTTCGTCGTAGGGGCACTCGAAGTACAGCATCTCCGGAAGCTCGGCCTCGCGTCCGTAGACCTCGTACCAGCCTTCGAGGTTGTCCAAAGAACGCGGAAACCCGTCGACCAGGAAGTTGAGATTCCCGGTGGTGCGGATGGCGTTGTCCATCGCGTTCTTCAGCAGCCCGACCGAGATCTCTCGGGGCAGAAGCTTGCCCGCCGCCATGGTCTCTTCGATCAGCGCGGCCGTGGGACCGCCGGCCTCACGCTCTGCGCGAAGCAGCGTGCCAACCGACAGGTGCGTCCATCCCAGCTGCGCCTGTGCAAGCTCGCACATGGTGCCCTTCCCGCTGCCGGGTCCACCCAACACGAAGATGACGTTGGGCTTAGGCAGCGGCTCTCGGGGATCGAAGTGATGGATCACCACCTTGGGGGCCGGCGCCACGCCCTTCTTGTAGACGTGCCACTGCGGCTCGGTCGGCGGCATCGCCTCATCGCTGGTGATGTCGTAGGCAAGGTGCCCATCGAGACGACAGATCCGCCAGGACTTGTAGCTGTTGGAGTACGACAGCGCGGGGCTTCGCTCGCACTTTCCGTCGGCGCGGTCCCAAGCCATCTTGCCGTTCCAGTAGCCGAGGCTCGACACCGTTCCGGACTCCGACTCGGCCGGAGGGGCCGTGGATGGGACGAAGAGACCGTCCACTTCGGGAAGCCCGGCGCCGGAGACCTCGATGAAGAACGTGTTGGGTTTGAGCTCGCCTGGGTTCACGGTTGTCGTCCTTCGTCGCGCCTGCGGCCTCGCTGGTTCAGCGTGACCCGGCCGGAAGGTAGCCCAAACCGGGCTTCGAGGGTCGGATCCCCGGGGCATACAGAAAACTCAGTGCTACCCTCGCTCCCATCATGGGGTAGCTCAGCGGCGAGCACCCGGCTCCTACCGGGAGGGCGCGGGTTCGAATCCCGCCCCCATGGCTACAACGACAAGGCCCTCTACCTGGAGGAGCTCGGCGGAAGAGCGGCTGGCTGGGACCAGCAGGGCGCGGGTTCGAATCCCGCCTCCAGGGCCACCGAACGGACGCAACGATGCACGACCACGACCATGAGGCATCTCCGGCCTACGCGCTTGGACAACTGAGCCGCGCAATGCACACGGCGCAGGAGCACGCCGACCCGCAAACACGTGAGCGCGCAAGAACCAAGGCCGCGAAGTGGACCGCGGTGCTCGAAGGGATGGCCGAAGGAACGCTACGGATCGGATCGCGTACGCCTGTTGCGCAGACGCCGGCCTGGGTCACGCTCGAGGTGGCACACGGCGGTTTTTCGACCGGGCGATACTTGGCGGAGGGAGAGCTTCGCGAGCATGAGCAGACCGCGCTCGCCCAGCTTTCGGAAGACGTCCCCGGCAACACGGAGCGAGAGCGGCTCAACCTGTACTACTCCAGCGACGCAGGGGGCCAGGTCTTGCTCACTGCACTCCGCGAGGATCGGTATGAAGTCGAGGTCCCCGAGGAGGCCGCGCTCGTTGTTGCGGCGTGGCTACTCGAAGAGGGGCACGGCGACCTCGCGCTCGAGCTGATCTGCGAGCTGCGCCCACTGATGCACCGGCTGCGGTTCTACCCACGACTTCTCGAGAACCGCCGTCGCTCGGTACCCGGAGTCCACCTGGCGACCGCCGGGGAAATTGTCGAGCAACTCCGGCGGACCAAGAGCTCCAGCCAAGTCATGGCGATGAACGCCACGCTCTCGGTGTGGAACCCCCTGTACGATTCGCTGGTCTCGCTTTGGCTGCAGACCGTCGAGGGAGACGTGCCGCGGCTCGGCTCCGATGGGACGACCGCGGAAGGAGGCGTGCCCGGTCGGGTGTGGCCCAGCACCTGGACCGAATCGCGAGAGACGTGGCTCGCGCGCTATCGGGCTGCCCTTGTGGAACACAATCCTACGGGTCGGCACCACAACCGCAGAGGAACGTTTCAACGCCTGCTCGGGTTCCTCGAACAATGCCCGGCCGAGGCTTCCACGCTCCGAGATGGCGACATTTCATCGCTTCGGCATCAGTTGGCTTGTGCAGTCTCTCGGCATGGCCATCCACAGCACCCCGCCTCATCGGCCAGGCGGGATGAGCAGGCCCGAATCGCAGCCCTCCCGCTTCACGACCACATTGCGCACACCCTCGCAAACAGACTGACCGAGCTGCCCCCCAACGAGGGGATTGCTTCGCTCGACATCGCGACCCTGCCGGTCCGTGAGGACGAGCATCGTCGTGTCGCGCCCGGGACCCCGATCCCCCCTCGGTTCGTGGACAAGGCCAAGCGCGCATGGGTGGCCCCCATCGATGAGCTCGTCGCCTGCGGAGTCATCGGCTCCTCTGAGGTCCTCGCCCAAGTAGCCCCGCAGATCACCGCTCAGGTCGCGGCAGCCGGTATCGACGACCCCCGCTGTGCGGATCTCTTTTCCCGTACGTACTCCGCGTTTCGAAGGCGTCGTTCCCTGCTTCTGCTCAACCTCGAACACCAGGTGACCATCGAGGAACTCCCGTGGGTCGCGGCGCTTCAGCGGTTCCGCACGGACGATCTGGGAACCGCCAGGTTGTCGCTGCAGACGCTGCGGAGCATCACCCTGCTCACGCTCGAGCACTTCCCGCACACCATCATCCCCAACCCCCTGCTGCAGGAGATGGTTGCTTTGTCCCAACGAGCCGGCCTCAAGCTCCCCTTCGTCGAGGAGATCGCCGCCGACATCTTCATGGGAACATTCACTGCGAAATTTGGCGAGGCTGCCGAGATCGCCAGCCAGGTTCTCAACGAGACTCTCTACGCTCGCTACTACTCTCTTCCACCAGCGACGCCCCCGGAGAGGCCAAGAAAACTCCTGTCCCGATGGGGCAAGAAGACCGACCTGACGTTCGACCAGCGCTGTGTGAGCCGGGCCGGCGAAGCCGGCGATGGTGGAGGCTCCGTAGCGCGAAACGGGGCGGTCTTGGAGCAGTGCCAGATCCTCACGAGCTACAACCTCGCCGTCCTGGTGCGCGCCCTCGACCTACAGCCCGAGCTTAGAGTCCGCGGTGCCGCGCTGGCCACACAGGCGCTGCGCTGGGTCCTCGACCGGCAGTCGAGGCTGCCCGTCGACTACCTTCCGCGTCTTCGCACCACGAAGAACACGGCCTATGCATGGCGACAGGCGATCTTCTATCTCTCGTTTGCCACTCCCGATGAACAACAAGGCGTCGTCGCCACGTTCGCGGAACAGCTCGCTCAAGCCTCACAAGAGGTGCAAACCCGACTCGAGCCCGCCATCGCCGGCCTGCGCTTGATCCTCAGCGGCGGCAGGTTTGACGACAAGGGTTTCGGAGATGCGGGCCAGCGCCGCTTTCTGGGCTGGTCCTGTGGTCGCCACTGGATGCTCCCGGCGGGCTGAGAGACGCCGGTCGGTCCTCGCTCGCCACTGTCACGCCATCGGGATCTGGCATCCTTCGCTGATGATGGACTCGCGACCTCTCGTCCTCGGCTGCGCGCTGCTCTCGGCCTGTGGCAGCGGTACAGCAACAAGCGAAGCAACGTCGAGTTCGACGGGCGGGAGCTCCGGGGCTGTCACGAACCCCACTGCGAGCTCAGGTACAACGTCGGGCTCGACCTCGGGCTCGAGCGGAGCCGAAGACTCAACAACGACAAGCCCGGGAAGCGCCAGCTCCACATCGACCGGAACGACCGCTGAGAGTAGCGAAACGACCTCGTCCCCTGAGACCTGCGACGGAGAGTGCCTGGAGATTCCGCAGGGCTGGGAAGGCCCGGCCCTGATGCACCTTGGGAAGACGGCCACCGAGTGCGACGGGGACTTCGACATGGAGACGGCCGAGGTTTTCCGGGACCTGCAGGCCGACCCGGCCTCGTGCAGCTGCGAGTGCAGCGACGCGACGGGCATGGGTTGCAGCAACGTCGCGACGTATCGCTACAACTTCCACGACGGCCCCTTCTGTCCGGGGATTCCGACGATGTTCGGCAACGGCAGCTTCTGCGAGAGCGTGTTCGGCGGTGCGGGCCCCGGAGGGCTCCTCCAGTTGGACGTCGAGGACGGGTTCGCGCCGGCGGGCAGCTGCGATTCCTCGGGAGAGAGTGAGATCGGCGTGCCCGCTTGGGGCGAGGTCGTGACCCTGTGCGGCGGTGAAGCTGGCACCGGCACGTGCTCGGTTCCCGGCGAGCAGTGCACGGCGGGCGACCCCGGGCAACGGAAGTGCGTCTTCCAGGAAGGGGCGGCCGACTGTAGGGACGCCGCCCCGTTCATCGATCAGCAGCAAGACGCTTTCTCAAACTTCACCGACGATCGGAACTGCTCGGAGTGCGGGTGTTCGCAACCGACCGGAAGCTGCTTGATCGAGTCGGTCGAGTTCTTCGATGGCTTGTCCTGCTCCCCGACCAACTCCCTCAGTACGGCGAGCGTGAACGCGGATGAGGGCTGCATCTCGCTTCCCAACGCTGAGGTCGAACACTTTCAGGTCACGCAAATGTTGCTGCCACCGGCCGGAACGGTGTCCTGCGACGCAACCGGAGGCGATCCGATTGGGGCGGCCGAGCCGTCAGACCCGGTGACGATCTGCTGCCTTCCGCCGATCGCTCAGTAGGCACGCAGCTGTCGGCTATGATGGCCGCATGCAGACGGCGCGGATCCCCATGGCCATCCTGCTCGCACTCGAACTCGCGGGCACCGCAGCCTGCACGTCCGTGGTCCAGCCGTGCCTCAACGTCGCGCCCTACGACGACGGCGAGGACAATCAGGGTCCCAAGCTCGATGTCGGCCCCGAGCCCAACGTCGGCCCGTGCCTGTCGCCCGTTGAGCCGGACGAGCCGCCGGTGACTCCTTGTCTCGAGGTGACGCAGCCCGACGAGCCACCGATGACGCCATGCCTGATGGTTGTCGCGCCCCCCGAGAAGCCAAAGAAGCGAATCGACCTCGACCTCGGTCCGTGTCTTCTGGCCCCCCTTCAACATGCCGAGTTTGGCGGCCAACCCCTCCCGTCCAAACCCCATCGCGACGAAGGCGTCACAGCGCGAGCGGACGTGTTGGACCGGCTCGCCGACTCCCTACCCCCCGACGTCCTCGCGAAGCTCCGCAAGCCCAAGGAGTAGGGCAGCCGGAACGCCCCCTAGTGTCGTGGAACAGGACGCTAGTTGCACGGGAGGTCGATGGTGAAGTCGTAGACGTACTCCGCCACCGGAAGGTCCCCGGTCAGCAGTGGCACACCGCATGCGTCGTGAAACGCCTCGGCGTAGGCGTCGGGATCCGAGGTGTCGGCGAGGTCATCGAGGCCCGGAAGCACCAGCCGATATCGCTCTCCAACCTGCAGGAGGTCTGGAAACTGCTCTGGGTCGAGCCGCGCGGCGATCTCTCCCAGCATGAAGTTCTCGGGATCGACTTCGAGACACGGGATTGCACCCATCGCAACCTCGGCGGCCGTGGCATCCGGGTCACAGTCTCGTCCTCCAGCAATGCGCTCCGTCGCAGTGGGCTCTCCATCGATGTCTTCCACGCGCCACAGGCTCGGCTTGCGAAGGTTGTCGACCGACAGGTCGAAGGCATTGCTCACCCGAATCGAGACGTCGTCACAGGCGCTGATGAGGAGGTTGTCTGTGGGGAACCCGCTTCCAGGCATGATCAGAAAATCGGAGGTCTCAATCGTGTAGCGCTGCTTGCCAGCCAGGGTGTCCCCGTCGGTGCTCCGCAGGTGCTCCGGATCTTCGGGTCCGGCAAAGACCAGCGAGTAGGTTTGGCCCGAGCACATCGCAACGCTGTAGTTGCGCTCGAGCTCCGGGAAGAAGTTTGCGTGGGCCAGCCAGGTCTCATCGGGCCCCTGCTCGTCGATCGTGTTTGTGGACTCGGCGCAGGTCTCGGCCCCCGCCCGGGTCATCCTGCCCAGCGTTGCGAGCCGCAACTCGAAGCCTCCGAGTTCCTGACTGAACCGAGTGCCACCGCGTCGACGCACTTGCCGGTATGCATAGGTCCCGGCTGGAGACCCGCCCGCGGGGTCCATGCCGTCACCCAATGGCTCTTCGCAGAGTTGCGTCACCACCGATTCGCACGAGCCCGCCTGAGACTCGTCACAAATGCACTCGAGCGGACCTGGCTCCGAAGACCGGTCGAACAACTCGACGGGCCGCACACCCGACTGGAAGAAGGGATCGCAGGCGGTCTCATTCCCAAGCACATCCTGACAACACGCCTCCGGAGTCAGGGTTCCGTCGCCTGAATCGCCGCATTCGGCGAGACGAGCCCCCGCAGGCCCGCCCTCGAAGTCTTGTTCCGCGACATAGCAGGCCGCTGCCGCCCGTAGTCGGAACCGCCGGTCGATGCAGAAGCCATCACCGGCCTCGGTTTCCTGACAATCACCGAACCACTCCAGTCGGCACGTACGATCGTTGCAGTCCTCTCCTTGCGTGCACGCACCACCATCGGCGTCGACCCCGATGCATTCCAGGCCCGAGTCGCACTCGTCGCTGCTCGAGCACGACCCCCCGACCACATCGGAGTCTGCGGGGCGATCGTCGGGGTGCGTCTGACGAAGTCGGTCTTCGAGTGGGAGTGGCCAGTCCGAGAGGCACCCGTCCCAGGTGTACCGATGGCGCACCAGCTCGTCGCGTCGGTCCACCTCCGCGACGAAGTCACGGCAAGTTGAGAATCGGTCGGCGCCCGGCTCACACGCGATTGCAGTCTCGCCGTTGGGGCTACGTCGCTCTCCATCCTCGTCGACCCCATAGCGGGCGACCCGAACCGAGAGCTGCTCATCGCACGATGTGCAGCACGTGTCCGGACCTTCGGACGGGGTGTTGCACGACGAGGTCCTTCCATCGAGCAGACCGGATGTCGGCGCGACGACGCCGTCCAGCTGCATGCGCAACGGCACCGACACACCGTCGACCATTCGCGTTGCGCTGCACGCCTCGTCGAGCGCGTCCTCCTCGTAGGGGATGCCCAGTGCATCGAGGTTCTCGACACACGTCAGGTTGCGCCCCTGGACGCGGTCATAGGCTCCACCTGCTCCCGAATCCCACCGCCCCGCAAACCGCGACACGGGCCCTTCGACCCGCAGGATCCCGGTGTGCCAAACGTAGGCCTCCAGCTCCCCGTTTCCGTTGAGTTGCGGGCGGAACTCCGTCATCGATGATGGCTCTGCCGATCCCGTCAGTCCAACCTCGAGCCCGAACACCGTCACGAGCGGAGACAATCGGCAATAGGCCTCTGCACCACGTGGCGACGCCTGAGCTTCCGGGGAGTCCTCGCAGGGCCCGATCGGCTCCTGCGCGTACGTGCCTGCGTCGAGCGGGGCGGGGCAGCTCGGCCCCTCGCATTCGGGCGAAAGCTGGTGGACGAGGTTGGAGGCGTAGTTGATCCCGCTGACGTGTTCGAGATCAAAGGCGTTCGAACCACAGTCGCGTGTGCACTCGGTCGGCGGCGGCGTGTCCTCGTCCGGTGGTGGACAGCTTCCCGTCGTCTCCGGGGGATCATCGGTGTCCGGCGGGTCATCCGTATCCGGCGGATCGTCCGTCTCGGCATCCGTCGAGCTCGTGTCCACACCGCTGGTTGACGGACCGGTTGTGTCCGTCGTCGGGGACGTATCGGTTTCCGTCCCCCCGCCCACGCTCGCGGTATCGTCTCCGCAGCCGGTCGCCGAGAGCATCAGAAGCGCGAGAGAGACTCTGCGGTTGGCATCCACGACCTGAGAGTACGGCCCAGGCCGCGAACCCGTGATCGAATGGGATGGATTCGGACGATGCCCGACTCGACGGATCACCCCGCGGGGATCGTTGCGCAGCCGAAGATGACGGAGATGCTGGCCTGCGCCAGCCCCTGCACGCGGGAACACGTCTGCGGGCAAAGAAGGATCTCGGCCGGGTCCTCGAGGTCGTCGTAGTACCACCCGTCCGAAACACCGTCGCACTGCCCCGACGACTCAGCCCGCCCAAACTCGAAGCTGCCGCCCTCGCCATCGTTGAAGGCAACGTTGACCAGGTCTCGGTCGAACGACTCTCCCTCGGGTGCCGGCGGGATCTCGAGACTGCACGACAGCGTGGCTTCGGAGATCACCTCTTGCGCAAGCGCTTCGAAGATCGGTTGGAACTCTTGCTCGCAGATATCCCCCAGGACACCGCCGGTCATCTCCACAATCTGCTCGTAACGACTGCCGTGAGCGGTGGCGTAATCGCAGCACGCCGAGCCGACGGCACACGCATCGCCCGGGTTTTCGGACGCGACGATTGCATGAAACCGCAGGTCGATGAACCGCGGGCTCAGCTCGACCATCTGATCGAGGAAGGTCCCCGGCCCGATGGGTGTGTCGTCATCGGAGATGACGACCAGGTGGGTGGTTGCCGAGGGGCGCAAGAACTCGCGGTAGTCGTTGTAGAGGTTCTGAACCCGGTTGAGGGCATCCGTGCTTCCGACCGCGGTGTCGATGTGCACGAACGACGGAGGGTTGGTGTCCGCGCCGGGGCAGCCTCCCGAGCCCAGCGGAGGATCGATACACACCCCGGCTGCCAGCGTGGGCAGCGACGTCATCAGAATGATGTGCGCGTTGACATCGGCCGACCCGATCAACGCCGAGAATTCGTTGAGCTGAGCCTGAACGAATCCGGCCTCATCCACCATCGAATCGGAGTTGTCCACGACCACCAGGATGTCTTGCGGAGGCGGGCCAACCTCGGCCTCGGACACCACGCTCTCGCACTCCCCCACCCCCGGCGGACCCTCCGTCGTCGAAGCCTCGCCGCCGGAGTCGTCCCCCGGATCACCGGTCCCTTCCGAGCCACCACCCGACAGCGTTGCGATGGCCCCAGGGAGCCCTGGCTCTCGCTCCTGTGCTTCGGAGCCACAGCCGCAAATCGTCACAACAGCCGCGATGAAGGAGCCAGTCCACGGATTGCCCACGCAGGGGAGGTGCACGGAGTGTCGCGAGAGGTTCCCAGGCGCGCAGATGAGGCGAGCTGGGCTAGGCACAAATGGTACGCCAGCCGCTCCGAGGTCGGATTTGGACGCGAGCCCCAGACGGTACGTGTAGAGTCCGCCGCGATGAATCGGGTCCGATACGCGCTCGCCGTCCTTCCTATCGCGAGCTTGAGCTTGCAAGCCTGCGAGCAAGGACCCAAGGGCCCGGGCGAAGCGGAGTTCGAGACCGCGAGCAACGAAGCCAAGAGCGTGACGACACTGGGCTCCGGCAACACCGAGGGCTGCAAAGAGCGTGCGGTGCTGGCCTCCAAGGTTGTCACGATGCTCCGCGCCGAGATGTTCTCCGACAACAACGGGCAACCGTTCCGCGTGCACTGCCACGAGTCCGAGCACGGCATGGCGTTCCTCATGTACGTGCCGGAGCTCAAGCACTTCAAGGACGTCCGTGGCGACCTTGCAGACCTCGGGTGGCAGACGGTGCAACTGGTGACCCAGGACCTCCAAGGGGACGGTGCCTTGAAGCTGGGGCTGGGCATGCGCGGCGAGATTTTCTATGGCGTCGTTGGGATCGCCGACGCGGGGTCGACCCCAACGTTTGACCTCGCGAAGGTCGCGAAGGATGAGCCGCTCCATGCGTTCTTCGCCGCGAAGGCCGTCGAGAGCCGGCCCCTTCCCGAGGGAGCCGCCGAGGAGACCATGGCGCTCGTCGTGAGCGCGGCCAACGAGTAGATCGGGCCCCTAGGGCGTCAGCAAGACCTTGCCGACGTTCTTTCGATCTTGGATGTAGTGGTGTGCCGCCGCGGCCTCGTCGAAGCTGAAACTGTTGTCGACCCGCGGCGCCACGATGCCCTCGCGATACAGCTGGAGGATCTGCTCCATCCAGCCAGCGATTCGCTCGCTCTGATCCCACATCCGGCCCATGTTCACCCCGAACACGCCCTTGTTCTGGTTCATGAGCGTGACCGGGTTGAACTGGAACCAGGGCAGCTGCCACAGCATGCGCAGCATCGCCAAGATCGATCGGCTCTTGCCTGTCGCGGTGGTCGACATGCCAAACATCCCCATGCGACCGGTCGGCGCGAGGATTCGGAAGCCCTTGTTGAACGAATCGCCCCCGACCGCATCGCAGATCAGCTCCACGCCCGCCCCCTTGGTGATCTCCATCGTCCGCGCTTCAAAGTCTTCACTGCGATAGTCGATGCAGTGGTCAACGCCGATCGACCGAAGGTACTCGTGCTTGCCGGGTGATGCCGTGCCGATGATGGTGGCGCCGATGTGCTTGGCGATCTGCACCGCGGCGATCCCCACGCCTCCGCCAGCGCTGTGAATCAAGACCGTCTCACCAGCCATGAGACCGCCCATCGCGACGACGAGCTGCCACGCGGTCAAGTACGTCACCGGAAGCGCGGCCCCGGTGCGGGCGTCCATGCCCTCGGGTCGCTCGAAGACCTGAATCGCCGGCACACAAATCGCGCTCGAGTAGCCGCCGAACTTGCACATGGCGAGCACGTCCTCCCCCACCCGGTCCGCATCAACCCCGGCACCCACCGCATCGATCTTGCCCGCGACCTCGTAGCCCACCACGATCGGGATCCCCGGCAGGTCGGGATAGGTCCCCATGCGCGCCATGATGTCCGCGAAGTTGATGCCAGCCGCCTCAACCGCGATGCGAACTTCGCCTTCGCCCGGCTCGGGGTCGGCCGCTTCCCGAACTTCGAGGACTTCGGGAGCACCGGCCTTGCTGATCCAGACTTGACGCATGGTCCCGGAAGGATAGCCGCAGGGGCGACCTACCAGCGCACGATGTCGATCGTGACGCCGTCTGTCCAACCCAAGCGCGCGAAGACGAGTTCGTCTCCGTCCGCAACGACAACGGTGAGGGCCTCGGCGAGTGGCACCGCTCCGATGAGCACGGCGTCTTCGCTGCCGCTCGCGGCATTGAGCGCGGTCTGCCAGCGTCGACCCGAGTCGTCTCGAAGGGTGAGCAACGGATGGACCTCACCGAAAGCCGCATCGTGGGAGACCAGAAGCTGGACGCCAGCTGGCGGCACGCTAGGGCAGCCCGGACCGGGCCCTGCCCAAGGCACGCTACGCGGCTCGATGAGATTGGGCACGTCGATCCTTCCTCGCAGGAGGGTGTCGACGAGGCAGCCGGCTGGGCTAAGGCTTTCGTCATCCACGACGTCCGCGGGGTCGACGGTGATCTCAGCCCCGTCGCGCCGCTGAAACAGCGCGCTCCCGTTGCCCTCGACGCGTTGAAAACGAGATTCCGCCTCTTGCAGAGCGGGAACGGCCACGCGCACGTCGGCCGGCGTGGCGAGGACATCGAGCGTCTCGACGGAAAGGATCCTCTCGTCGTCCCAAAGAGACGAGACGCGACGCAGAGGCTCGCGTCCGCCCCCGTAGCCAACCCGGTGCAGCGCCCGAGTCGATCCGTCGGGACCGATGGCGCGCAGGACCACGTGCTCAACCTTCATCTTGCCGCCCGCCCGAACGAGCAGCTGCATCGTGGCGCGCTGCGGAACCCCGTGCTCATCGAAGACCACAAGTCCGCCGACCGGCCGTCCTCGATTGGTGAGGAGCAGGCTTACGATCAGAACACCCAGGCAGTACACGGGCAGGCGCGCCCACGTCCATGCCGAGGGCTTCCGATGCGGCCCGTCCTCCTGCAGCTTCCGCAGGGTGATCCGGGTCTCCACCAGCCAAAGGACGAACCCTCCGACCACCGTGGCGAACAGCACCAACAGCAGCTGGAACACGCCCAGCTCCCACCGCATCAGGAGTTGCCAGTACAGCATGATGGAGTCCCCGAGGCAGTACCCACCGCCCCCGAGACGTTACGGCGGTGCGCTCAACCGTGCTCGATCACGGCGGCGATCGACTCGAGAAACCGCGGTTGCGCGTCGACGAACACATTGTGGGCTGCGCCGGGGATCGCGAAGAAGCGAGATCCAAGCTCTTCGCGCAGCAGAACCCGGTCGCCCTCGCTGATGATGCGATCCTCTTCACCGTACACGGCCCACAGGCGGCCGGCATGACGCTTCACCGAGTCCGAGAGGTCGAGCGTCGTGTACTGCTCTTGGGCATGGAATCCGAGAAACGGGCCCGGCTTGGTGTCCGAGAAGAACGTCGCGGCCGGATGGGTTCCCACTCTTTGCAAGAGGGCCTCTGCATTCTCGCTCGCGACCTTGGGCTGATACAGGCCACAGCTCAACCCATGCGCGAACGTGAATCCCGCGTATTGCGAGGACGCCGGATCCATCGCCCCCAGCTGATCGAGATAGCCGACGTTCTTTGTGTCGTCTTTGGCCTCGTAGACAGCCCGGCAGTTCGCGATGATCGTCGCGAGTGACCGAGGATAGGAGATCGGCGCGTTGACCAGCACGACGGTGCCGTGAAACTCGGGACGTGCGTCCAAGTATCGAAGGGCGACTGCGCCACCGAACGAATGCGCCAGCAGGACGGGCTGTGCGATTCCTTCGAGGACACGATCGAGGTCCGCGAACGCCTCTTCGAATGTGAACGCGGGCGCATCAGCTTGCTCAGCGCTCCGGCCTGCCCCCCGGCGATCATAGACGACGACCTCACCGAGTTCCGCGAGCGGATGGGCCGTCGTCGCCTCGAACAACGCGCTGTTGTAGCCGGGCCCACCGTGCAGGAACACGAAGGTGGGCGTGCCATCGCCGTAGGTTGCCCGGTACAGGTCCAACGCTGTTTCAGGAGCAGGTGCAGCCTCGGGCTCGGGCGAGACCTCCGGGCTCGCGGACGCTACCGGATCCGCGGACGGAGGTTGTGTCGACCCCGAGCAGCTCGCGAGGGCCAGGCATGCACAGCTCAGAACGATCCGCTTCATAGTGGGGACCTCCTACCATCCAGAGCAAGGCTCGACGAGGGGACCCACCGTGGCCAAGGGGCGGGAGGACCCCCGTAACATCGACAACTGGTAGGGGGCCTGCCAGGTCCTCGAGGGCGTAGCAAGAGCCAGCGCTTGGATCGGCGCACCTATTCTGGCCTACTGTTGAGGTGGAGGGCCTCGATCGTTTTCGCAGACGTGTTCTCCTCGCCGCCGTTGTCGGGGGATGCGGGGCGCAGGTGGGTGTCGATTCGGAGAGCGCTGGCGGCGAAAACGAAACCGGCGCCCTCGAAGACGGCAGCACCTCGATGGCCGGGCCCAACCTGCCGCCGGTCGCGGTCGACGACATCGTGTACGGAATACAGAATGGCGTACTCGTGCTCGGTGCTGCTGACGGTCTCCTGGCGAACGATCGTGATCCCAACGACGACGTTCTGAAAGTCATCGGGTTCGAAATGGGGTCCGCCCGCGGAGGCGCGGTGCTCGTGGATGACGACGGTGCGATCACGTACGAACCCTCGCAGGGCATTTGGGGCGCAGATCATTTTAGCTACACCATCGAAGATCGTTACGGTGAGACCTCAACGGCGACGGTGCTCGTGCACGTTGCTCCGGTTCTCATTCCCCTCGCCGAGGTGGCCGGAGGGGTTGGTGGATTCGCACTCGAGGCGGAGTCAAACACCGACTCGGCTGGAGCGGTCAGCGGCGCCGGAGACGTCAACGGTGACGGCGTTCCGGATGTGGTCGTAGGGGCAAAGGGCGCAGCACCCAATGGCGAAGACTCCGGGCGTAGCTACGTGGTGTTCGGCAAGTCGGACGATGGGGCGGTTCGGCTCAGCGACGTCGTAGCAGGGGCTGGGGGCTTCGCCATCGATGGTGAAGCACAAGGGGACATCTCAGGCTTAGCGGTGAGCGGTGCGGGGGATGTCAACGGCGACGGTCTCTTTGACGTCATTGTTGGTGCCGTGGGAGCCGGATCCAACGGCGAGCTGTCTGGACGGAGCTACGTGGTGTTTGGCAAGGAAGACACTGCGACTGTGCAGCTGACCTCCGTTGCCCGAGGGCAGGGTGGCTTCGTGCTCGACGGGGAGGCAGAACGCGACCAGTCCGGTCGGTCGGTGAGCGGTGCGGGAGACGTGAACGGCGATGGACTTGCCGACGTCATCATTGGCGCTCCGTACGCTGAACCCAAGGGTTACTGCTCGGGGCGGACCTATCTGGCCTTTGGAAGGGAGGACACGGCCCCTGTGCAGTTGAGCGACCTCAGCCGAGGAGAAGGCGGCTTCGTACTGGATGGTGCGGCGGAGGAAGACTGCTCGGGTATTGTTGTGAGTGGTGCAGGCGACGTCAACGGCGATGGCCTCGACGACCTGATCGTTGGTGCTCATCTCGCCGACCCCAATGGCAACAAGTCGGGCCGCACCTATGTCGTCTTCGGAAAGACGGACACGGGGCCAGTCGAGTTGAACGACATTGCCGGTGGCAGGGGCGGGTTCGCGCTCGACGGTGAAGCGGACGTGGACATCTCGGGCGCTCGCGTGAGCGATGCCGGCGACGTCAACGGGGACGGGCTGGACGACGTCATCATCGGGGCTCACTTTGCCGACCCCAACGGGAACGACTCCGGACGGAGCTATGTGGTTTTCGGCAAGGCGGACACCGAGCTCGTCCAGTTGCGCGCGGTCGCGGAGGGGGTCGGCGGCTTCGCGCTCGACGGCGAGGCCGAGAATGACTTCGCAGGCGCGGCAGTTGGACGAGCAGGGGATGTGAACGGCGACGGGCTGGACGACGTCATCGTCGCGGCTCCGTACGCAGACCCGACCGACAACGTGTCCGGTCGAACATACGTCGTGTTCGGCAAGCTCGATACGGAGCGGATCCAGCTTGGTGCGCTCAGCGGACGCGATGGATTCATGCTCGACGGAGAGGCTGAGCTCGAGCACTCGGGGTTCACCGTCAGCGGCACCGGGGACATCAATGGCGATGGTCTCGACGACGTCGTCATGAGTTCGATACAGACGTTCCACGACGAGGAAGCGTGGCCGGATCGAAGCTACGTCGTCTTCGGGGTTCCGACGGGATGAGTCGGAGAGGCTCTCAGCTTCTCACTCCGTGACGAGCGCGCCGGGTCGCCGCAAGCCAGCGACGCGGACAGCAGTTTCGTCTCCAACTCTTCCGGTTGCCCCGTTCGTTCGGCCGTGAATCGCCAGCGACACGAGCAGAGCAAGTTCCGCTCTACGGATTTCGATCCGCTCGACTTCGGTCTTCTTGATGATCCCAGCCTTGGCGAGCGCGATCGCGTGCTCCCTCGGTGTCCGCTTCAGTGCGAGGACATCCGTGAGGTTCAGCGACGTTGGCGGCTCGGTAGCGCGCTCATAGGTTCTCCGCCTTCAGCAGCCACCGCCCCAAGATAGACGGTTAGAATGGTTCCCCTGTCCAGCAGCTCCACGATTTGTGGGGCCGGGACGCGAGCTTAGGACTCAGCGTCGCAACGAAAGTAGCCCTAGGTCAAGTTGCCCCCCCCCTCCCGCGCCGCCCTCTAGCTG
>CAJXVA010000178.1 GCA_913061055.1 uncultured Pseudomonadota bacterium | reverse complement strand
CGAGATGTAGAGAGGTCTCGTGGGCTCGGAGATGTGTATAAGAGACAGGCCTTCAGCGCTGGCAACCGCTCCGAGGACCCGTTCACGTACATCTTCTTCGTGCTGTGCCAGTTCCACCTCGGGCTGAAGTTCTCACCATTCGCAGACGCCTCTTCGGGCGCGTTCGACCCGGCGGCGACGCTGTGGGCAGCGAAGCGCGGCATGGAGGTCAACGTGGACCTCAGCGAAGACTGGGACTACGCCGCAGACCTGAGCTTGCCGCTTGAAGAGGTCCGTGCCCGGTTGGGAATGACGCTACCGGTGCAGGCACAGTGAAGCGATGCGGGTTGCTGCGAGCCATGACGCGAACACTACTCGCCGCAGCCGCACGGGTTGGACATCAGCAGGCGGAGTGTCTGCCCCTCGGTCCGTAGCAGTGCGTCCGCGAGGCCATCACCGTTGAGGTCGCCGGTGAGGGGGAAGATGTTGAGGGCGCCGCCGCTGGGATAGGACTCGGCGGGCGCGAAGTTCCCGTTGCCGTCTCCCAACGCAATTCCGACGGCGTCCGCGAACCAATCGAACGCGGCGATGTCGAGGTGGCCGTCGTCGTTGAAGTCCGCGAGCATCTGGCGGTTGTGATCGGTCCAGACGAGCTGAGACTCGGCGAAGGTGCCGTCCCCGTTGCCGAGGGAGAGCATCACGTGGTCGCTAGAGGTGACGAGGTCGAGGACGCCATCCTCGTCGACGTCGCCCAACAACGGGCTCCCAGCATCGAAGGCGAGCGCGGAGGTGATCGGCGTACCGAACGTGCCGTCGCCGTTTCCGGGTGCAACGTGCACCGAAGCATCGACATCGGTGAACGTGACCCACAAGACGTCGTCGTTTGCGTCGGCGTCGACACGTCCAACCACGTTGATGTTGGGGATGACATCGAGGCCGGCCACCACGGCGCCAGCCTCGAGTGAGCCCGCACCGTCGCTCTCCCACACCCGGATGTTGCCAAGCGCGTTCATGACGAAGTCGGGTCGGTCGTCGGCATCAAAGTCGGCGACGGCGATGCTGCCGTCTTCGGCGTGGGCGCCCGCCGATCCGGAGTCGGTGCCAAGGGTCCCGGCCGAAGTGCCCAGCAGCGCGGCGGTCGTGATCGAATCTCCGGCCACGAGGATGTCGTCCATCGCGTCGTCGTTGAGCCGTGCCCGCAGGACGAATCGGAGGTCATCGTGCGCGTCCGGCAAGGTGGTGAAGACCGGCGCTCCAAACTCTCCCCCGGCGAGGCCTGCCGACACTCCAAACTGGGTGGGGCTGAGGCTGACGCGCTCGGCTCTCCCGTCCCCATCGAGGTCGGCGCGCGTGGTGTCGAGATACTGTGCATGTGCGAAGCCGATGTCGGCCGCGCCGAACTCACCGCTCGGGCCTCCGAGCATGCGAATCACGGTGCCGTCTTCGTCGGAGGCCTCGGCGTCTGGGAATCCATCGCCGTCCATGTCCACGACGTCCAAGTGCAGCGTCTCGATGCTGGCGTCGGCAGAGCCGGGGGTGGCGAACGACCCGTCTCCCTGGCCCCAGATCCACGTGACGAGGGCGGCATCCGAGTAGGCAACGACGATATCGATGCTGCCGTCGTCCTGCAGATCTGCGGTCCGGATAGCGCTGGGGGTTGCGTCCAACACGATGGTGGCGGCCGTCGTCGGCTCACCGCCGATCAGGTCCAAGACGACGACGCGGCCCTGACTCGCGTCCACGACCGCAAGCTCCGGCACGCCGTCGCCATCGAAGTCGTCGGCGGCCATCGCCACGGGTGTCCCAATCTCATCCCAGCCGGTCTCGGGCGTGAACCCGCCCGCGCCGTCGCCGAGAAAGAGGGTGACGTTGTCGTCGGTGCCGATGGCGAGGTCGACGGTACCGTCGCCGTCGAAGTCGGCGCCGATCCCCGACAGCGGGGCCGCACACCCCTGCGAGCGAACGTAGCGCGTGGCAAGCCGTCCCCCGCCAAGGCTGGCCAACGTCGAGATCGAGCCGTCGGCATGCAACGTGACCAGGTCATCGAATCCGTCGCCGTTCGTGTCCAGCGCAAACGCATCGACCAACGGAGCGGGCACCGGGGATCCGATCCGCCCGCTGAAACCGCCATCGCCCGATCCTCGAAACAAGGTGACCGGAGAACGACCCACGATGAGGTCGACGGCGCCATCCTCGTCCAAGTCGCCTGCCGCCGCGGGGCCCTGGTAGACCGGAAGGGACGAGGTCGCGAGTGGTTGAGGCCACGCGCCGGCCACCGAGAGCACGCTTCCGACCCAGCCGCTCCCCACGATGACGATGTCGAGCAGTCCATCTCCATCGAGATCGGCCAACGCAGTCGCGTCCGGAATCTCCTCGGGCAGCGCGAGCTCGACGAGGTCGTGGCACAGCCCACCGGTCTGGGCATCGCCGCGAGAACACTCCGCTCCCGGTGCGGACTTGCGCTCGATCGGATCCGACGGCGCGCAGGTCCCCGCGGGCAACATGGGTCCGGATGATGTGTCCCCGCCAGTGGAGCTCGACGCATCGGAGGCCGAACTCAGCGTGCCTTCCGACGCCGTGCCGCTCGTCATGCTCGGTCCGGAGCTCCCGGTCGTACCGGTTTCGACGTCCGTGTCCGAGGTCGCTGAGACGCTGGAACCGCACCCAGCCAGGAGAAGCACCCCGAGTAGACGCGCTCTCGATCCATCAAAGCGGAGTTCCATAGAACCACATAACTAACACACTCGCGAAGATCGAACGCGAACCAGCTAACATTAACGCCGGGCCGATGGGCCCGATGGCGCTCCCGAGATCGGCTCCGCGGCCGCCACCTCCCATCGCCCGCCGCAAGCGCAACGGTCTGCGCCCCGCGTCTTCGTCCGTTTGGACCGACTCGGCGTCGCGTCCACCAACTCGAGCTGCGTCCCCTCGCCACGCCACCGCACCGACGATCCGGGTGCCAGTGCACCGTGCAGCGTCAACCGCCGGGCGCCACCAGCTTCGGTCATCGCTCGCACCCGCGCCTCGAATTCAGGCTTGGTCAGTTGCACGGCGACGGCCCCGTCGGCGGCGGTCTCCCGAAGCTTCAGCTCCACGAGATCGCCGCGGACCGCCCGGACGGAGCCAGGCACCAGCGGCGGTCGGGTGACGTACGCGGCGAGACTCTCGCAGGCCCGCCGGTCGTGTCCCTCGACGCGCTCGCCCACGAACACCTCCGCGCCGCGAACCGAGGCCAGGGTTCCCTGTGCGCGGGGTCCCGGTCGGTCACCGGGAACTCGAATCCCAGCATGGGCTCCGGAAGCTGGCCCGGGCTCGGGGACGGCTCTGCGGGCTTCGCCGCCGACCACCCGCGCGAGTTCACGAAGCTCGCGAGCTTCGAACGACTGCTCGAGCGGCACGAAGGAGGCGACCCCCCGGGCCGCCGGAACGAACACGCCGTCGGTGGCGATCACGTGGACGTGCGCCCGCGGCTGAAGGTCGGCGCCGACGGTATGCAGTACAGCGAGGGCGCCAGCCTTGCCGCGGTCATGCCCCAGCTCGGCTCGCGCGCGGCCCTCGATGGCAGCGACGACGGATCCTGCAACCGCCCGCCGAAACGCCTGGGCGGCCGCAATGTCTGTGGGCAACACCCGCGCCCACCGGGCGGGCGGCACGAGCACCCAGTGACGCACCGCCACCCGCGGCAGTCGTCCCGACGCTGCTCGAACGCGCATCGGCCCCCACGGACACTGTGCACACGGTCGGGAGCACGACAGGGTCCTCGCCTCGACCGCCCCGCACCCGCGACAACGAAGCCAAAGCCGCGCAGCACATCGCGGGGCGACCCCGGTCGGGGCGCTGGAGAACAACCGAAGCTGGGGGTCGTCGTCGGACATCGAGGAAACGGTCGACCACAAGCGAGCGGTGTTGCACCTCCGGGTTCAGCTCGCTGTCCGAGACCCCAAAAAAGATGTAATCGCAGACCCGCTCGGGCGACAGACCCTCGCCGATGGGGATCGTGGTTCGAAGATGGGGTGTGGCGGGCGTGCTGCGGATCGCCGCGAGCTTGGCCTTGGCGAGCGTCTCAGGCTGTCAGGGCGACACGGCGCCCGGCGCGGACACCGACGGGGCTGCGGAGACCGACACCGAAGACGCGGAGGGTTCGGGCGACTCGACCGGCATCCCGGACATGCCTGGCGCGGAGTGTGGGGACTCCCCGGGCCGCGTAGGTCTGCACCGGCTGACGCGAGCCGAGTACAACCGCACGGTTCGAGACCTGTTCGGGGTGACGGGAGAGCCGGCGAACGTTCTCGCGCCGGACCCCACGACCGATGGGTTCGACAACAACGCGTCGAGTCTGGGGATCGACCCCCAGAGCGCGGCACTGTTGCTGGAGGTCTCGGAGACCGTGGCGAGCGCGGCGATGGATGGGGGATCACTCCCGACGTGCGACGACGCAGACGCGAGCTGCGTGGAGACGGAGCTGCGGGCGCTGGCGCTGCGCGTGTATCGACGACCTCCGAGCGACGCGGAGGTGCAGGGCCTGGTCAGCTTTGTCGACGCAGCACTGGCCGACGGCGATGATGTGGCGCTGGGCTTTCGCAACGCGGTGATGGCCATGCTGATGTCGCCGCAGTTCCTGTACCGCTCGGTCCCGCCCACGGACGCGTCCGCGGGTTCCGGGCAGGTGGTCGCGCTGGACGACTATGCGGTCGCCACGCGGCTGTCGTACTTCCTGTGGGGCAGCACGCCCGACGCAGAACTTCTGGACCGCGCCGCGGCCGGCGAGCTTCGCAATGCGACCCTGCTTCGCGAACAGTTCGACCGAATGCTCGCGGACCCCAAGTCCGACGCGTTGTACGACGACTTCGTCACCCAGTGGCTGCAGCTGGGCAAGTTGCAGAGCGTGTTGCCGAGCCCCGAGGCGTTCCCCTCGTTTGGCGAGGACCTTCGTGAAGCGATGGCCGGTGAGGTCCGGTTGTTCTTCACCGGAATGCGCGAGCGCGACGCGAGCGTGCTGGACTTCGTCGCGGGCCAGGAGAGCTACGCCAACGAGGCCCTCGCGGAGCTGTACGAAATCGAGGGGGTGCAGGGGCCGCAGATGGTCCCGGTGACGCTGGACCCGGACCGCCGCGCGGGTGTGCTGACGATGCCAGGAGTGCTCATGATGACCTCCGACCCGGATCGCACCAACGTCGTCAAACGCGGGGTGTGGTTGGCCGAGACCATCCTGTGCCTGGGCCCGCCCCCACCTCCGGATGACATCGCGCCCCTGCCCGATCCACAACCGAACGAGACGGAACGCGAGCGCCTCGACCGGCACCGCTCCGACCCGGCATGCGCCTCATGCCACGTGCTGATCGATCCGCTGGGCTTCAGCCTCCAAGGCTACGATGCGCTCGGCCGCTGGCGAACCGAGGTGGACGGGCTGCCCGTCGACAACCTCGGCGAGCTCCCCGACGGCACGACCTTCACCGGTGCGGTCGAGTTGGCATCCGCCACCCAAGAGCAGTTCGGCACCTGCATCTCACAGAAGATGATGACGTTTGCGTTGGGCCGCGCCATGGAGTCGGACGACACCTGCCGGCTCGAGTCGATCGCGTCACGGTCGGCGACTGCGGACGCGAGCTTTGACGAGTTTTTGTGGACGGTCGTGACCAGCGACGCGTTCCTCACCGAAATGACCCCGGAGGGATGAGACCCATGACCACGCGCAATCCTCGACTGTCTCGACGCTCCTTCCTGACCGCGGCTGGGGTTGCCGTCGCCCTTCCCGCCCTGCCCTCGCTGCTCTCACGGCGCGCCCGGGCTGAGGTCACGGCGGACACCAAGCGCTTCATCGCGCTGTACTGGCCCAACGGCACCACGATGCGGCAGGACTGGCAGCTCACCGGCAGCGGTTCGAACTACGCGTTGGGCACGGCCCACGCCGCGCTGGAGCCTCTGCAGTCGCGACTGTCGATGTTCACCGGTTTGGACACCCACTCCGGGGGGACGCCCGCGCACTCCCGGGGAACCGCGGCGTTCTTGACCGCGGCTTCGATCAGCGATCCCGACACGCCGAGGGTCGACATCTCGATCGACCAGGCGATCGCGGATGCGCTCGCTCCAGCCACACCGATCCGGTCGCTCCACCTGGGCCCCAGCCCCTACGCCGGCGGCAACCCGTCGGATACGGGATGGAGCTCGGGGTACAACACCTATCTGTCGTGGCTCGCTCCCGACGCTCCCAACGCACCGCTGGAGAGCCCACGGACGGCATTCGACCAGATCTATGTGCCGCCGGATGCCGACGCCGCGACCGCGCAGAAGCGGGTCGCGCTGCAGCAGAGCGTCCTGGACCACACGCTGGAACAGCTCGCGAGCATCGAGACCCGGGTGGGAACCGAGGACCGGCAACGCCTCGACCGCTACCTCACCGCGGTCCGGCAAGTCGAACAAGGGCTCGATGCTCCGATCGCCGTCGCCGGATGCGGTGACGCGGCCGACCGCCCCGACGATGGGCAGAGTTTCGCCGACCACACCCGCAGCATGCTCGACGTGCTCACCCTTGCCCTGGCCTGCGACGCGACCCGCATCGTCACGTACTCGATGGACTACGGGTTCGGCAACAAGGACTTCTCGTTCTTGGGCATGGGCGCATACAACCACCACAACCTCGGTCACGGCGGCACAGCACCCGAGCGCGTGGCGGCGAACGCAGCGATCGTGCGCTGGTACCAGGACCAGATCGCCTATGTCCTCGGTCAACTCGACGCGATCGAGGAAGACGGCGGCACGATCCTAGACAAGAGCGTGGTCTACGTGGGCAGCGACGTCGCCGACGCGTGGTCCCACGCGAAGAACGACCTGCCGATGATGCTGGCCGGGGGCGGTGGCGGAGCGCTCGACCCGGGCCGCCTCATCGACGCGAGCGGGGCCAGCTACGCCAGCATCCTGCTCGCCTTGGCACACGCGATGGATGCCCCGCTGCCGAGCTTCGCGGGCGCCAGCACCCCGTTTGTGGGCCTGTAGTCCTCTGCACGTCAACAATCCGCGCGAGACTCCCGGATCGGGAAGTGCGGTCATGCCCATCGGCGCCATGTTCATGGACGAACGATGAGCATTCTCGACCTCCTCGCCGGGTTCTTTCTGATGAACGCGATGCCGCACTTTGTGCTCGGCGTCTGGAAGGGGCGCATGCTGAGCCTGTTCGGAATGAGCCCGACGGCCAACATCGTGTACGGCCTCCTCAACTTCGTGGTTTCTCTGAGCCTGTTCTCCTGGGTCCACGGACTCTCCGGGCTCGCCGAGCACGGGATCTACGGGGGGGCGCTGGCGGTGCTGCTGCTCTACTTCGTCACCGCCCGATTCTGGCAGCGCCTGTTTGCGAAGCCCTCAGCGCGATCCGCTGGCTGACTTGCCCCCGAACATCGCCGGGAACCTCTGGGTCTGCGGTATGTCTTTGTCATCGTGCCCGACCGCAGTTTCGCGCCTGTGCTGCTCGCCTGTCTGATCGGTGTGGCCTGCTCCAAGCCCGCAACACCCGGCGGGGCGTCCCGAGAGCCGGCCGCCGCGCCTCCCCCCATCCGAGTGCCAGACACCCCGCCCCCCAGCGCGGACGAGGAGCCTCCCGTCGCCGACACCACACTCGTGCAGGCCGGCGCGGAGCTGTGCGCCGCGGGCTCGGATGCCCTGAGCGACGCGCGAGCCCGCTACGACGCCCTGGAGATGCTGGTCCCTCGGCTCGACGCCGCGGCCCCCCCGTCGGCCTTCGTCAGCCAAGTGAAGGCGCTGTACGAGCACGAATGCCTGGCGGTCGCGCGCGGCGACCAACCAGGCCTCGACTTCGAGGTCGCCACCGGAATCGAGGCGAAGATCTACTGGGAGGCCGGACTCGACATGTGGCTTCGGGCCTACCTGGATTTTTCGGACGGAGCGGACAACACGGTCTGGCTACTACCCAGTCAGCCGTCGGTGGTCACGCCCCTCACCCGCCCCGGCGACCGGCTCGCGCCGTGGATGTGCTCGGCCGACCCGGAAGACCCGTGTGCGAAGCGCGTCGCCGCGTGGCGATCCCGGGCCCAACGAACCTTCGAGCTGTTCAAGTACGGGGGCGGCCCCGACAGGGTCAACTGCGATCCCGCGGAGAACGAAGGGCCCGAGGAGGACGCGTACGCGCGGTGGCGAGCGTGTGAGAGCAAAGCGCTTCGGCGACACGCCTCGCTTCCCGTCGGTGGCCTGGGCGCGATCGAAGACGGATGGGTCGTCGTGTATGGCCGGCGAGGCCACTACCAGTACTGCGATGCGGTCACCGCCCTCGACCTGTCCTCAGGATCGCACTACCGGTTCGCCGACTGCGATCACCGCCCCGAACTCGATGGCATCGCGGCGGCGGGAGGCATCCCGGCGGCCAGCATCGAGGTCGAGACCGGCAACATCTCCCTCGAGCTGCTGCGGGAGTTTGCCTGGGTTGCCCTGTCGGTCCGCTACATCCAGCGGAGCGCGGTGACCGAGACTGCATTGGGCCGCCAGCTCCCCGATGGGCTCCGGATGGCGCGACCGCCCGCCCCGCTTTCCGCGAGCGGCCTTGGGTTGTGGGGAAGAGGAAGCAGCGGACACACAACCCTCGGCTGGCTCTGGACCCGAGGCTCGAGCAAGACCCCGGCGCACGGCGAGCTGTCGTGGCCCGATGGGCTCTCCGATCCTGCCGATGACCACGCCGTGCGACTGCTGGACTTCGCGGAGCAACGCAGCGTCCCCGGGTGCGCGGCGAAGAAACTCCCCGCGTGGCTGGTGGGCAATCTCGCGGATGCGAGCCTCCCCAAGACGGACAACGGACTGGTCGATCCGCCCAGCGAGGTCCTCGTTGCCGCGATGCGACGTCAACTCAAGAAGGGGCGCTGCGCGAAGTAGACATGGGTGACGGACAACCGACGAAGCGCGCTCCGCTGACGATCCGGGCGCTCACCGACGCGGACCGGCAGGCGATCGCTGCGTGGCACTACGCCGACGACCTGAGTCTCTACGACCCCGGGCCGGGCGCGCTCGAACTCCGAGCACCGGACCATGTCGCGCTCCTCTCGGAGGACGGGACGCTACTCGGCTTCGGAACGATGGGAGCCGACGCCCGAGTCGCGGGCGGTCGGTACGACTCCGCTGAGACCGTCCTCGACCTCGGCGTGGGACTGTGCCCGGCTCACGTGGGCCAGGGGCACGGACCTGCCGCGCTCGAGGCTCTCATCGCGCGAGCCCTCGACCAAGGCTCGGCAACCCGGCTCCGGGTCACGATCGCCGCGTTCAACGGAAGAGCGACCGCCCTCGCCCACAAGCTGGGGTTTCAGCCGTCGCATCGTTTCACCCGCACCTCGGACGGCCGCGCGTTCGTACAATACGAGCGCCCGGTCACGTCCGAGCCAGCGACACGCTAGGGGGTGTCCTCCACCTCCACACCCCGCCAGAACGCGACGTAGCCCTCGATGGCTTTGGCCGCTGCACGCGTCTTGGGGTACGACCACGCGGCCGACTCGTTGCGCTTTCCGTCGACCTGGACGTGAAGGTACTCCGCCCTCCCCTTCCAAGAACACCGTGAGGTGTGCTCGCTGGGCTCGAAGTACTCGCGTCGCAGGGACTCGGGCGGAAAGTAGTGGTTTCCGTCGACGAGAATCGTGTCATCGCTCTGGGCGACGACGGTGTCGTTCCAAATGGCTCGGGGCATGGCCCTACCTCTTTCGTTGTAACGTCCGCAGCTTGCGAACGATGGAATCGGATCCACCCAGCGACCCCTGGACCCGAGGAATCCTCCTCGTCCAGACATCGCCAGGCGACCCGTGGTTGAACGCAAGGTAGGACCGGCGCGAGCGTTGTCAACCGGGGCAGGCAGCGGCGGGGCAACGGTTGCTGGTACGCTGCCCGCGCACGATGGTGGCCCCAACGACGACCGATCCGCAGTACGACGTCGCCATCGTGGGGGGCGGCCTGGCGGGGCTTACCCTCGCGATCCAGCTCCGCCAACGCACGCCGTCATTGCACGTCCTCGTGCTCGAGCGGGCCAGCTTCCCGATGCCCAACGCAGCCCACAAAGTCGGAGAGTCGTCGGTCGAGGTGGGCTCGCACTACTACAACGAGGTGCTCGGACTCTCCCGCGCGCTGACGCACGCCAAGATCCCCAAGCTGGGTCTGCGCTACTTCTTTCCGGGGTCGGACAACGCACGCATCGAGACGCGGCCGGAACTCGGGCAAACCCACTACCACGCAGTCGGCAGCACCCAGTTCGATCGCGGGCGGCAAGAGAACATCCTGCGCGCCGAGGCCCAAACGCTCGGCGTCGAAGTCCTCGATGGGGTTCACGTCGAGGACATCGAACTCTCCGAGGACGACACCCCGCACCACGTCATCGCCACGGGCAGGCGGTTCGAGGCGCGCTGGGTGGTCGATGCCACGGGACGACGGAGCCTGCTCAAGCGCAAGCTCGACCTTGCGGAGACCAACGAGCACGCAACCAGCTCCGCGTGGTTCCGGGTCGGTGCAGCGCTCGCCGTCGATGACATGTCCGACGACGAGACGTGGCAGCGCCAGATGCCCTTTGGCATGCGACGGCTGAGCACCAACCATTTCATGGGCGCTGGATACTGGCTGTGGTGGATCCCGCTCGCGGATGGTTCGCTCAGCATTGGCCTGGTCGCGGACCCAGAGCACCACCGGTTCGACAGCTACAACACGTGGCCGCGAATGCAGGCCTGGCTACAGCAGCACGAGCCCTCGACGGCCGCGATGCTCGCCCCGCACGAAGAATCGAGGCTCGACTTCCGAACCCAAAAGCGGTTCTCCTACGGCGCCAAGCAGGTGTTCTCGAAGCAGCGGTGGGCCCTGACGGGCGAGGCCGGCGTCTTCGTCGATCCGTTCTATTCGCCCGGCTCGGACTTCATCGCATTCAGCAACGACTTCATCACCGAGCTGGTCGCCCGGGAGAGCAGCGGGGAGAGCATCGACGCGTTGGCGGTGGGGTTCAACCGGCAGTACCTCTCGCTGTACAAGTCGTTCCTCAGCCTCTACGAGGGGCAGTACGGGATCTTCGGCAACGCTCAGGTCGCAAGCCTCAAGATCGTCTACGACTACTCCGCCTACTGGGCCTCGACCGCGCTGCTGTTCTTTCAGCGCAAGCTGACCGAGCCCGAGTTTCTACGGACGGTCACCATCGACATGGTCCAAGTGGCCCGTTTGGCCAAGGCCGCGCAAGCGTTCTTCCGCGAGTGGAGCCGTCGAGATGAGGGCAGCGCGCCCGCGGACGGCATGCTCAACTACCAAACGCTCGGATACCTCTCGCAGTGGCAAGCCGACCTCCGGCGCCCCTACTCCGACGAGCAACTCGCCATCGCGTTGCGAGAGAACCGGCGGGTGCTGGAGCTCATCCACATCTGGCTCTACCAACGTGCGACCGGACTGGACACCGAGATCAACCCCTACAAGCTTCGACTGACGAGCGACGACCCCGTGGTCCCGACCGGGCGCCTCGACATGTTGGAGGCTCTCGATGCGTTCATCAACGCCCGCACCGAGGTCCACGAGGGTGTGTGGCGGGTTCGGCCTGCCGCGTAGCGGTATTCAGACGGACTCGGCCGTTCCCGGAGCGAGCATCTCGAACAGCCTCTCGGGCGCCTGGATCTTCTCGCGCTCCGTGTATGCCGCGGCGGAGGCACGGAGCGCGTCGGCTTCCGACCCACCGACGGCTCGCGCGAGGAGGAGCTCGGTCAGGGCGGCGTACATCTGCATGCCGCCGCTCTCAAAGCGCTCCAGCGCCACCCGGGCTCTGACGACGGTCCCGTCCTGATCCCCGCGAGCCTGGCAAACCAGAGCGGCACCGAGGTTTCCGAAGCCTTGTGCGTGGCGCAGCTTGAGCTTGGTGAGTCCGCGAGTGGAGCGCTCGGCAGCTGCGAGCAGTGGCTCGGGCTCCGCACTGCGGCGAGCCATCGCGAGCGTGTTCTGGGTGAGCGCCCACAGGTGCGCACCCTTGGGAAACGGGGCCCGCATCATGTCGAAGGACTCGATCTCCTTGCGACGCTCGGACTGCAGGGCCCACGCATCCTCGATCTTGCCCTCGTAGCGCAGCAACGCACTCATCGTGTCCACGAAGTTGAGGATGTGCGCTTGGAATCCGACCGGGAGCTCGTCCCGGTACCGCTCGAGCTGCTCGCGCGCCTCCTCGACGCGACCGTCGGCGAGGTAGATGACGTGGCCGAGCATGCCGCGCGCGTACCCTTGGCTGTACGGGTGCGTGCGGTGTGTCGACTCGCGCAGGAGTTCTTGCGCCCGCGGTGCGAGGGCTCGGATGTGCCCCATCAACTGCTCGCAGAGCGCCGCATGAATCTCGCAGTATCCGATCTCCTGCGCTGCGCCGGTGCACCGCTCGCGAAACGTCTCGACCGCTTCGTCCAGGTGGGTCCGGCTCTGGGCCCAATCGCCGAACATCAGGTGCACGTGGCCCCTGGACTGTGAGGCCATGCCGCGGGCGTACTCGCTGTCTGCGTCCTGCGCCAGGGCGCTGGCTTGGTCGACGAGCTCGAAACAACGAGCCCGGCCCGACTCCGCCTTGAGGGAAGCGAGCAGGTGCGCCTCGAACCCGAGCGCCCGGGAGATGCGGATGCCGTCGCCGGACTTCAACGCCAGGCGCAAGTGCCGGGCGTGGAAGTCGGCGGCGACAAGCCCATCGGTGTAGATGAGCCCTCGGGCGGCCGTCCAACACGCGTCGAGCTTGCCGATCGTGGTTGCATCGAGTTCCGACGCTGGCTTGACGGTTGCATCGAGGCCACGCACGGAGAGCGCCGCCCGGTTGGCCAGCAACGAGGCGAGCGCACGGCCACGCGTCTTCGGCAGGCGCATCGAGAACGTCGAGAGCACCCGCCGGAGGACTTCGCGGCCCTCGGTCGAGTGACCGCTGGTGAGCAGCAACTCGGCGGCGGTCTGAAGCAGCGCAGGACGGGCCTCGACCGCCAAGTCCTCTGCGGCCTCGAGCAGGACCTTTGCGGCGTCGTACTGACGGCCCGCGCTGGCGAGCGCGCGTCCGAGTCGCTCTTGAAGCTCGGCCCGCTGCTCGGTCGGCACCCCAAGGGCCAAGGCGGCCTCGTACAGTTCGGCGGCGCGATCGAACGCGAGCGCTTCGGCGGCCTCGTCCGCGGCGCGAACCGTATGAAGCGCGGCGAGCTGGGTCTCGCCGGCTTCGCGGAAGTGATGGCTGAGGTCGGCCGCGTCGGCGCGCTCGGTCGCGACGAGGGCGTGGCCGATCGCCAAGTGTAGGTTGGCCCGGTCGTCCTCACCCAGGTCGCGCAGCACCGTTTCTCGAATGCGGTCGTGATTGATCTCGACGGTGTCGTCTTCTGATTGCCCGTTGGTTCGCACCAGCGACTCGCTGCGAACCTCCCCCAGGACGATGAGACTGGACGAGTTGAGGCCGCCATCCGTCGCGACGTGCATGGCGACGCCGAGGGCCAGCTTGCCGCCAGAGACGGCGATGACCGCCAGGAGGCGCCGCGCGGTTGGGGAGAGCATCCGAAGCCGGGCTCGAATCACATCCTCGAGGCTGACGTCGGTGGCCGAGTCCCGCCCAAGGGTCGCCTCGCGGCGCATGGCGTGGCGTACAAGCTGCGCCACGAAGAATGGCGACCCTTCCGACTCTCGGGCAACCGTCTCCGCCAACGTCTGCGCGTGCGTCCGGCCTTGTCCCAGCAGCCGAAGCGCGAGGCCGGTCGCATCTTCGATGCTCATCGGGCCCACCCGCAGCGCTCGAACGTCGAGGGCTGGTTCCACAGCATGCAGGTCGGCGATGAACTGCCCCAAGATCGACACCCGCTCGGGAGCCCCCTCGCGAAAGCTACACACCAACATGATCGGCGGTGCGTCCGCGTCCCGCAGCAACGTCTCGAGGACAACCAGGCTGTCCAGGTCGGACCACTGCAGGTCATCGATGTACAGGACGAGAGGACGCGCGTCGGCGATGCGGCCGAGCAGCTCTCGAAGCGCTTCGATGCCTCGGCGACGCGCCTCGTGCGGCATCATGTCGGCCTGGCGATGAATCGGCGCGAGCGCGATGGCCGGCACGCTGAGCAGGACCGGGAACAGCCGCGTGACCGCGCCGACGTTTCGCGGCAGGACAGCCTTCACCTCCGCGGCGGTCTCCATGGCCCGCAACACGGCGGTCAGAGTATCGATGGCGGAGTCCAGAGCCTTGTAGGGAATCGACTCCCGCTCGGAGCACTTGCCCCCGAGGACCACCGCCCCCTCCCGGGTCGCCCGGCTGAGAAAGCGCTGCACCAGCGCACTCTTGCCGATGCCCGACACGCCCTCGACCATCACGACGACGGGGCGACCCGCTCGGGTGGCCTCGTATGCGACCTGAAGCTTGGAGAACTCGTCGTCTCGGCCCAGGAAGAGGTCGCCGGAGCTGTCTTCAACCGGCGTGACCGTGGCGTCCGACCCCAGCCGCTCGAGGATGGCGGGGCCATCGGGCCGCGCCTGCGGGTCTCGGGACAGCAGGTCGATGCACAGCGCCTCCAAGTCCTCGGGCACGTGCGGGTTGAGCTCGGTCGGCCTGGGTGGGACGGCGTCTTTCTTGGCGGCGAGCAGCGCCAGGATGCCCATGCCCCCGTACGGAGGCCGGCCCGTGAGCGCTTGAAACAGCATCTCGCCGACCGTGTACCAATCGCTCGAGCGTCCGATCGGATCTCCGGCGGCCTGCTCCGGCGACATGAACAATGGGGTTCCCAGGACGGCACCGTCCGCCGTCACCCCCACGCCCAGAGAAGAATCGATGTCACGCACGAGCCCGAAATCCAGGATGACGATCCGGCCTCCGCGCTCCACCATCACGTTCGAGGGCTTGAGGTCACGGTGCAGGAACCCGGCGTCGTGGATTGCCTGCACCCCTTCGGCGAGCTGCCGCATCGCGTCACGAAGACGGTCGAAGTCCTTGGCCGGTTCGTGAATGGTCCGCGCACCATCGCGCGCGGGCCCGCACACGTACTCCACGAAGCTCACCCCGCGGATGAGTTCCATCGAGAAGAACAGTCGGTTGCCCTGAAACGTCAGCTCGTGCAGCTGGATGACGTTGCGATGACGAACATCCGCCAGCGCCCGGAACTCGCGCTTGAATCGCACCAGACCATCGGGACTCATCCCCAGGACAGCCTTGACCGCGACCGAGGGCGCCCCAGGCTCGGGCGGCTCTGCCTCGAACACCTCGCCCACCGCGCCCCGTCCGAGCCGACCCACGATCGTGTATCGACCGAGGCGCTCGGGCAGCGCGTTCTCGTCTTCGTCCTCGAGGGCGGTGCGATCCTGCAGCACGTTGGTCTCGGTCCTGGTCACGACGACCCGGCCTTTTCCTCGCTGCGTGCCTTTCTCGCCTGCCAATCCTGCCCCCCCGGAGGTTCGCGCACTTCCCGAAACCGGGCAAGCTGTCGAGCCGCTTTCGCAGACCGGATTCTGAGGCGCCAGCCCGCTCATGCGGGCAGTGGGGCACCGCCCATGGCCGGCCTCACTCCGCGATGGCGGCCAGGTACGCCGCGACGTCGTGACTGGTTGGCTCGACCGATTTCTTCCCGTCGAGGCCGTGCCGCAGACTCGAAATCGCGGCGTAGACCGACTTGCGAACCCGGTTGATGCCGCCGATCGGGCGATGCTCGGTACGAGTCTGCCAGGGGTTGAACGACATGTACTCGCACATCTGACGGCGGGCCTCCGTGTCGAACGACTGCTTCGGGATGTCGACGGTGGCGACGGTTCGGTACGCGGAGATGCTCGTCGGCCACCGGACGGTGGGGTCCTCGACCGGCATCCGGTTGGGATCGAGCTGGAGCTGGACCTGCAGCTCGAAGCAGGCCCCCTGGGCTGCCATGTCCGCGACGAGTTGAGTCCGAAGGTAGTTCTTCCCCAGCTTTCGCCGCTTGCGGCGGTCGGCCTCACACGGTTTGGCTCCGTACTTCACCGCCATTCCCTCACCGAAGAGGTAGGGGGTCATCGAGTAGTAGTTCGGCTGTCGGGGGGAGACGACCCGCTGCATCGCGAGCTTCTCCGCCGAGGTCAGCTCGGGGCGATAGCTCTTGCCCTCGTGAAAGAAGAACCGCAACGGATGGCCGATGGTGCTGTCCTTGGTGAACTCGACGTAGTCGGCCGCGTTCTTCACGACGAAGTCCGGGTAGTTGATCAGGATGAAGTCTTGCGAGGTCGTATCTTCGTGCCCCGGAAGCGCCTTGGTACCCGGTACGTTCATCATCTTGATCGCCATACCGCGCCCGTCGGGAATCCGATCGCGTTGGACCTTGTCCGAGGAGTTCGAGAAGCGAATCCAGGAGTCGAAGCTTGCCGGCGTCGCAAACACGCCGACCGCAAGTTCCGGGGGCAGGTCGTCTGGGATGGTGACCGACGCGGTCAGGCAACCGTGGGCTTTGACATGAGCATCGCGATGCGCAGTGCCTGTTTTTTGGAAGCCCTTCTGCACGAAGTCCAACAGCAGGGCCTCACTGGCGGCGATGTCCTTGCCTTCGCCCGGCGGCACCCACTCCTCGCCAGACTTCATGTCGGCGGGCCAGGGATTGGGCTCGGCTGGATCGTGTTGGGTCTTGCAGCCGACCAAGCTCAGCAAGAGCGAGACTCCGAGTGTGAGACGGTTCATGCGGCCCCCTGGGCAAGCTGTGCGAGCGAGGACAGACTCGGCACGAAGAAGTAAGCCCCGCCCCGAGTCTCGACGAACCGGGGAAGGTCCCAACAGAACGAGGGCTTGGTCGCCCCCTGAATGAGAAGTTTTCCGGTGCCGTCGTGGTTGCCGACGAGCGGGTCCTTGTCGGCCTCGATCGAAAGCTGTCGTGAAGAGATGGACGCGTTCATCCAGTTCCGCTGCACGTACTCGAACTGGTTCTCGATGTCGGTGTTGATCACCCCGAACATCACCCCGCGGTCGGTGTCGTCCGTGGTGCCCTCCGGCAGCCAGGGACCATAAGGCAGCGCGCGCCGGATGATGCGATGGCTGCGAACCTGTAGCGAGGTCGGACCCGTGGGATCGTCCCGCGGATTGGCCCGACGAATGTGCGCACCGAAGGGACATGCGTGCCCCTTGGCGTCATCGGTGTAGTGGAAGTCGTTGTTGCGGCTGGGGTCCTTCGCCAGCTTGGGGTCGTCGCTCTTTTTCGCCAAGACCAGCGGCGCACCGCTGCGCCAGCGCCCCACCATCTTGGCGGCCAGGAGTTCCTCCGACAGGCCGCTGACCTTGGCACTCGCCGCGAGGTATTCGCGAAATGACGCCACGTTCTCGGCCAGCTTGCGAAGCGCGAAGTAGCTGCCGTCCTTCTGAAACGGGTGAACACTCCGCGGTAGGCTTCCCTTCTCCAGCGGGTAGCCGAGGACGAACTCTCCCGCCTGGACCGCCGCCCACTTGCCGCCCTTCTCCGGCACGCCTTCCCCCTTCCAAGGCTTCAGGCCGCTGCCGTCGACAAACGGCTGCCCGATGCC
>CAJXVA010000177.1 GCA_913061055.1 uncultured Pseudomonadota bacterium | reverse complement strand
GATCTACACTAGATCGCTCGTCGGCAGCGTCAGATGTGTATAAGAGACAGGCGTGGCGAGTCGTGCTCGGGCCATCGGTTTCGTTGGGGCTGGGTGCGTTGCCAGGGCCCGCTGCGGTCCTCGGCTTGGCGATCGGGGCTGAGCGCAGCTGGTTCCGCGTGGAGACCGAGGCGGATCTGTGGCTCCCTCGTGAAGAGCGACTCGCAGGGGAGATGGGCGGGGGAACGATGCGGCTGTGGTCGGTCACCGCGCGCGGTTGCGGCGTGCCGAGCTTGGGGATGCTTCGTTTCCCGATCTGTGCGGGACTTCAGGCAGGGCAGATGTCTGGCGAGGGGCAGGGCGTTTCGAACCCGCAGCGGGCGACGCTCCCGTGGGTGGCCGCGGAAGCGCGGGCGGGGTTGCGGGTGGATGTGCACTCCAATGTTGCGGTCCGGGCCGATATCGGTGGGTTCGTGCCGCTGGTGCGGCCTGGGTTCACGCTCGACACTGTTGGCCCGGTGCATCGGGCGGCCGCGGTCGGCGGCGTGGCCGGTTTGGGCCTGGAGCTGGTTTTTCCGTGAACGACGAAAAGGCGTCACGGAATCGCCCGCCGCTCGCCAATGAGGGGTGCGTGGACGACCCAGAGCACAGGCCCGGCGAACCGCTGGCCGACCTTGCGGTCGTGTTCCGGGACCATCACGGGTTCGTCTGGCGCAGCTTGGTGCACCTCGGCCTCCCGGCCGCGAGTGTCGACGATGCCCTTCAAGACGTCTTCTTGGTCGTTCACCGGCGAATCGCGCACTTTGACGGACGCACCTCGATCCGGAACTGGCTCTACGGAATCACTCGCCGGGTGGCCAGCGAGTATCGGCGCGGCACTCGGCGCGCGATTCGGCGGCTCGAGGTCGTCCGCGATCCACAGACGCACCCCGACCCGGAGGCGCTCGCCAACCGCATCACCGCCGCCGACGCGGTCGCCAAGGTGTTGGACACCCTTGATGCCGACAAGCGCGAGGTGTTTGTGCTGGCCGAGGTCGAGGGGATGACCGCGGTCGAGATCGCCGAGGCACTGCAGACCAACGTCAACACGATCTACGGGCGGCTTCGCGCGGCCCGGAAGCACTTCGCTCGTGTGCTCAAGCGCGAACATGCGCGGCAAGCGTCGCAAGGATCGCAAGCGTCGCAAGGATCGCAAGGATCGCAAGGATCGAAGGATCGGCAGGAGAAGGAACGATGAACGAGAACGAACGCTCTGCACTCGCGGCATACCGCGCCTCGCTTGGGGCGAAGCAGCCTGAGCCAGCGCGGGACTGGTCTCGTCTCGTCAGCAAGATCGAAGCGGGAGTACAGCCGCTGTCTGTCGACATCGAGCCGCCGCGCCGTCGTCGATGGGTCGCGTGGGGATTGGGGGCTGCAGCGGCAGTTCTCCTCGCGGTGTGGGCCTGGCCGAAGTTCGAGGCGGCGGAAGGGGAGGATGGGACCGATGGTTCGGCGGCTGCGTACGAGGCGGGGGACCGAGCGTCCTCGGCGGTTGCCCTCCCTCAGCCCGAGCCCGCTCGCCGCGCTGGGGGCAGACCGACTCCGTCCATCTCTAGTCCCGCCGTGGCCGATGATGAGGCTGTTCCGGATGTCGGCCCCGATGCCGGACCCGAACAGCCCACGGAGCCTCCGGCCGAGTCCGCGGCCCCCACGAAGCGAGTTCCGCGCGCAGGCAGCCACGCCAAACCCGTCGCGGAGGCGTCCGAGACTCGAGATGTGGTCGCGGAGGCGAAGGCGCTCAGGGCCATTCGCGCCGCCCTCCGGGACCAGCACCCAGGCCAAGCGCTGCGACGCCTTCGGCAGTACCTCTCGCGTTTCCCGACGGGGGTGCTGCGAGACGAGGCAACGCTGCTTCGGGCCGACGCGTTGTGTATGGACGGGCAACGCGAGAAGGCTCGGGACGTCGCGACGCAATTCGTCCGTGCACACCCCAAGTCGCCGCTCACGGCGAGGGCCCGGGACGTATGCGTCGAGCCCTGAGCCTGGTGATGCTGGTGGGCGGCTGTTCGGTGACCGCGTCGCTGGGCGGAGACTCGGGGCAAGATGCCTCCACGACGGGCGAGGACACGACCTCTGGGACATCGTCGAGCTCCTCTGGAGCAGCGGAGGCGAGCGAGACCACTGCCGCGGGTACCACCGGTGACGTCCAGACGAGCTCCACGCAGGGAGACACCACGCTTGCCACGGGCTCGAGCTCCAGCGGATCGGACGAGGACACCAGCGGTCCACAGCCCCTGGTGTGCCAGGGCCCCAGCGATGCGAGCTGCCTCTCCTGTCTTCGGGACAGTTGCTGCAGCGCGTTGGAGCAGTGCCTCACCACACCGCTTTGTGCGTGTTTGTTGGGATGCCTCGAGTTCGCCCCGGACTTCGTCAGCTGCCTCGACATTCCGGCCTGTGACGGAGGCCCCTCGGCGGGGGAGCTACAAACGTGTGCCGCGGCGGGTTGCGGCCCCACCTGCGGGCTCTGAAGAAAACTGAAAATCGCTTCACGGATCGGTGCGGTCTGTCGCCAATACCGCATGTGACCGGCTGCGCGGGTGCGCGGTGCGGAAGGGATCCATCATGAACAAAAGCCTACTGACTTCTCTTGGCGCGATTTTAACTGCGGGCACGTTGACGCTCGCTGGCTGCGATGGAGGCTCGGACGCAGCCGACACGGACAGCGGTACCGACACGGACACCGAAGGCTCTGGTACGGACGCGTCAGCCTCCGACTCCAACTCGGCATCCGAATCCGACTCCAACTCGGCATCCGAGTCCGACTCCAACTCCGGGGTCGACAGCGACAGCGACTCGACGTCCGGAGGGTCCACCACGTCCGCGCAGACGAGCGGCTCGACGAGTGGCGCGGACACCGGTTCGACCGGCGAGGGCACCACGGGCGGCGAAGACACCGGGACGACCGGCGGAAGCGGTGAGGACTCGACGGGCGGCGAGGAAGAAGGGTCGACCGGCGAAGAGGTCGACGTCTGTATGGGCATCGGGTTTCAGCAGTGCTTCATGACCGACGGCTGCACGTGGGAGCCGATGGGCATCGGCATGGGGGAATGTGTGCCCGGCGAAGGCGGCGGTGAGGGAGGGGGCGTCTGCGAGTTCATCCCTGTGCAGTTCTGCGAGACGACGCCCGGATGCACGGTCGACGGTACGGACTGCGTGGCCGAGTAGTTCGCGCTACTTGAAGACGCTTTCGCGGTAGAATTTCAGCTCCGCGATCGACTCACGAATGTCATCCATGGCGCGGTGGCTCTGCCCTTTGGGCGGGGCCTTCGCGTCCGGGTACCACCGGCGGGTCAGCTCCTTGACCGTGCTGACGTCGATCATCCTGTAGTGCAGGAACGCGTCGAGCTTGGGCATGTACCGAGAGATGAAGCGACGGTCCTGCCAGATCGAGTTGCCGCACAGCGGTGACGCGCCGGCTTTGCACAGGGGCTCCAAGAACGCGAGGGTCTGTGCCTCGGCCTCCGCCAGTGAGGTGGTCGACGCCTTCACGCCTGCGGTCAGGCCGGACTCTCCGTGGTGGTTGGTGCACCACTCGTCCATCGCGTCGAGCACCTCGTCTGGCTGATGCACGATGATCTCCGGGCCCTCTGCGACGAGCTCGAGTTCGGCATCGGTGACCAGCGTGGCGATCTCCAAGATCCGACACGCATCCGGGTCGAGGCCAGACATCTCGAGGTCGACCCAGACGAGGGGTGCAGGCGTGCTCACGGCCGGAGGCTAACACGGCGGAAATCGTGATTGCAGCGGCGGCTCAGGGCAGGTTCTCGAGCCACGAGACGATGTGGGCGACCGCGTTCAAATCGTGCAGCGTCGTGTACGCGTCGCGGGCCTGCATCGCCGTGGCTCGGGCCTCGGAAGCGGGCGCTCCGGTCTCGGCGAGGGCTTGGGCGAGTGCGAACAGGGCGGGCCCGGAGCTGCGGGGGCCGGCGTCGGTGGCGTTCGCGATTCGCGTTGCGCGTTGCGCCAAGGGGAGGGCAACGGCGGCCTTGCCTGCGGCGAGTTCGACCTCGGCGAGTCCGGTGAGCGGAGCCACCAGCAGTACGTCACTTCCGGATCCGGAGGCCTCCAAGATGGCCAGCGCCCGCCGATGGGACGAGCGTGAAGCTGCGAGCAGGTCTGCCCGGTGTTGAGCTCGGCCGAGGGCGACCAGGGGCAGCACGAGCTGAGGATCGGTCGGACCACGGGCCCGTTCGTATCTCGCGAGGATCGCGAGCCGGGATTCGACCGCGTCCGAGAATGATCCCTTCGCAACATACACATCGGCGAGGGCTTCGATCGCCATCGACGTCTCGGGATGATCCGGGTTGAGGACCGTTTCCAGGATCTCTCGGGCGCGCATGCACAGCTCCGCGGCGACATCGTATTGGCCCCGCTCGCGGGCGACGGCGGCCGCGTCGAGCATTCCCGCGGCGACGGTTCGGTGCCTGGGACCGAACCGTGCGAGGTGGATCGCCATGGCGCGCGCCAGGGTGTCCTCGGCTCCGTCGAGGTCGCCGAGCGCGGTTTGACTGCGCCCCAGGAGAGCGAGGGTTTTGGCGATTGTGGGGTGATCGCCCGCCAGCGTTGAGCCGTGGTCGCGCAAGCTCGTCTCGAGCACGGCCCGTGCTTCCTCCGGGTAGCCCAGCGCCAGCAGAGTCTTACCCCGCAGGGTCGCGAGACCGGCGACTTGAGGGTGGACGTCACCCACGACATCTCGCCAGATCGAATCGGCTCCGTCGAACATCTGCAGGGCCTGGCGGCTTCGCCCTTGGTGTTGGTACACGACGCCGACGGTGCGACCCGCCGCAGCGGTGATCGGGTGGTCTGCTCCAAGAACTCTCGTGCGTTGTTCCAGCGCGAGCTCACCTTCCACGGCCGCCGACGCATACTGGCCGAGACCCCGATACACCTCGGCCAGAAGGTAGTGCCCTTCGGCGGCGTCCAGCCCTCCAAGATCGATCTTGTCCGATGCGATCGCCTCCGCGTGTCGAGCCCAGACCTCCGCTTCCCGGTATTGCTGCAGGGTGGCGTGAACACGGATGAGAGAGCGCGCCGCTCGGAATGCCACCTCGAGCGAGCCGGCGTCCGATGCCTCGAAGAACGTGTTGGTCAGCACGGTCCGCGCGTCGTCGAAGCGGCCTGCCTCGAGTAGGCAGCGGCCTTCGATCATGCGTGTGGAGGCTTGCAGCGGCGGCCAGCCTAGCGCTTCGGCTTGCGCACGGGTTGCCTGGGCCTGGGCCAGTGCGTCCGTGGAGTTGCCGGCATGTCGAAGCCGGTCGACCTCGACGAGCCTGCCGCGAATCGATCGAATCCGGTCGCGGATTTCCTGTGGAGGGGCCTGCAACCGTTCGAGCAGATTCGCATCCAGGCAGGTCTCCACAGGGTCGAGATACGAGACGAGCCGCACCGCGCGACGGGCCGTGTTGGCGTCACCATTGGTGAGCTGCTGGACGGTCGCCTCGAGCTGCAACCGGCGGTCCTCGAGACACCACGTCGCTCGGTCGGACCGCTCCGCCGTCCAGTCACGGTGAACCGTGGTGTGAAGGCACGCTTGTTCGCGGCCGGAGCTCCAAGCCTGCGCGTACTGGTCGAGCCAAGGGACCAGCGTTTCGAGGCTGCTTTGCGCGAAACTCACCTGCGTCGCCAGCAGACCTGAGCGCAGCTTCGCCTCCGCGGGGGCGCCCCAAATGTCGAAGATTCTCGCCCCGCGACTCACGCAGTCGGCGAGTCGTTGTTGGTGTTCGCGGTCGCGCCGTTGGGCCCGTGCCGTCGCGAATCCGACGGGGATCGCGAGCACGACAAGAGCCCCGAGCGCGAGTTGCCATCGCCATCGTCCCCGGCCGCGCTCCAACGCTTCGAGGAGCGTAGACATCGAAGACCAACGCTCTTCCGGCTCGGCTCGCATGCCGCGGGTCAGCGCTCGCTTGAGCCAGCGAGCCATCCGTCGGTCGGGTCCAGGTGGACGGACTCGTCCTTCAGCGACGTTGCGGAGGAGCTCCGGATAGGTCGGCGCCTCGAAGGGCCGCTCGCCGCAGACGCCCTCCCACAGGCTCACACAGAACGCGAACTGATCCGCGGCGGGTGTCAGCGTGGACGCCACGGCTTGCTCTGGGGCCATGTATGCCGGGGTCCCCGCGGCGTGAGTCTCGACCGCGTCGGTGGGACGGGCCAGGCCGAAATCGGTGACCAACACCCGCCCTTGCTCGGAGACCATGACGTTGTCCGGCTTGAAGTCGCGATGGATGAGCCCTTGGGTGTGCGCGGCTTCCAGTCCATGGCCGGCGCTCACGAATACGTCGAGTACCTCTCTCCAAGACCGTCGTTTCGCAGCGAGCCACGCCCGAAGGGAGACGCCTTCGATGAACTCCATGGCGATGTAGACCCCGTGTGGGTGCTCGCCGACGTCGTGCACGCCCACAACGTTGGGGTGGGCCAGCTTGGCCATCGCCTGTGCCTCCATCAGGAGTGCCCGGCGGCGCGCGGCAGTGGTGCCCCCGTGCAGAAGCTTGAGGGCCACCTTGCGATCGAGTTCGGGGTCGTAGGCGAGGTAGACGGTGCCCATCGTTCCCGCGCCGAGTGTTCGGAGCACGAGGTATCGGCCCAACTCCGTGATCGCGTCCGAGGGGGTCAGCCCACTCGCTGCGGGTCCGCTCTGCGGATCATCGACGCTCGCATCCAGCGTCTTCTCGGGGTCGTGCGCTGAAGAGGACTCCGAGCCCGTTCCATCGACGTGTGGCGGCTGTGGCAGAGCTCGAGAGTACCGCGGCACCGCGACGTCGCGGAAGATGGGTCTCCTCGCGACGCGTCGAAACGATCTTTCTTCGTTCGATCGCCTTGACCCTCCCGGGTTCGTCCCCTACACCGATGCGGTCCGCCCCGCGGACACGACGGAACTCGCCATGGAACGCTTCACGACCCAAAACCGCAAGAAGGCCAAGCCAGCTTTCGCGCGGACGCTTGCCCCCGCGATGGGCAGCAAGCGCAATATGGACGCGTGTTGAGCGTTTCTGGGTGTTGACGACATCGCGCTGCACGACTCGGCGCAGTGCAGACAGACACACGAGCGCCCTGACACGCGGTCTTCGCTCGGTTGCGGGGTCGACTCCCGCACTCAGCATCTCGGTCTGGTAGCTCAGTTGGTTAGAGCGGCGGATTCTTAACCCGCAGGTCGAGGGTTCGACTCCCTCCCGGATCACGACGTGGGCTTGTAGCTGATTGGATAGCACTCGTCTGTTAAACGAGAGTATGCGGGTTCGAATCCCGCCTGGCCCTTCACATCGTCGGCCTTCGAGCTCGGCTACCCACCGGCCCCGAAGATGTCGCGAAGGATCCCCTTCACCCACTCGCCGTGGTTGTGGTCGACCGAGTCCGAAAGCTCCCTCGGCGCGATCACCCGCGCCACCACGTGGTCCTCGGGGTCGTGCGGCTCGGCCGCTCGCTCGACCAAGTGGACCTCGGCCTCGCCCACGCAGGCCTCGCCGCAGTCGGGCACATGGCTCCCGTCTGCGTAGGCTCGCACCACGTCGTCGACGCTGACTTCCACGACCTGCCCCAGCTCGACCGCATAGCCGGTCGAGTCGAACTCGCCGAGCTGAACCATCAGAACCGCGAGGCCATTGAGCAGGTCGGTCGCGCGCTGCAGCACCTTGGGATCGCGAGGGAGGCCGTCGAGTTCGAGGTCCGGGCTGCCGAAACGACGCATGCCGCGGGTGCTCAGGCGGACGCCGTCGGGGTTCATCTTGTCGATGAATGGCACCACGGCGATCTGCTCGGCGACGTTGCCGAGCGAAGACTTGAGCCGCCGCTTGGTGAACGTCTCGACACCCACGGTCTCTCCGGTGTCGGGATCGTGGACCAGCGCGTTGTGTTCGAGGGCGACGATACGGGTGAGCGTTTGAAGCAGGCGCAGTCCACGGACCGCGTACTGGTTGCGGTACTCGGCCCGGAGCAGGAGGGCCTGAGTGCGCCCCGTCAGGCTCGCTCGCTGCTCGGGGGTCAGCGCGCGCGTGAGAATGGGGTCCGCAAGCGAGGCGGAGCCCACGGCGCCTTTCGAGCCTCCGACCGGGAGCACGTCGATGTTGATTCCAAGCAGGTCCCGAGTGGCTCGCGGCGAACCGTCGCCGGGTCCGGCGGCCACGGGCGTAGGTTCGGTCGCGATGAGCTCCAACAGCAGCGCGAGCTCTGGCTCGTCGCTGGCGGTCGCGAGCTTGGACTTGACGAGGGTCTGCAGCGCCTCGCGGGTGGGCTTGTGATGCTCGCCGGGTGGAAGCAGCAGCAGGTACGCCTGGGACGTGCGGTCGGCGAAGACAATCAAGTGCGGGTCTCCGGAATCCGCGGGTTCGGTGCTTGGCGCGTCGTCGCCCGATGCCGCCGAAGCGGCTGATGCCTCCGTCGTGCGCTGACCGGCGGTTTGGGTCTCGTCCTGTGCGGGTTGCTTGGTGCAGGACACGCTGAGGGCGGCGAGGAGCAGGAGCGAGCGTTTCATGCGTCAGCGTGTTCGGTCAGAAGTCGGGCGACGGTCGCGGGGTCGACGTTGCCGCCGGAGAGGAGGACACCCACGTGCTTGGGCGACCCAGGGAGGACCTCGCGCATGGCCACGGCCAAAGCCGCTGCGCCCGAAGGCTCGAGCAGCATCTTGTGGCGCGTCAGCACGTGCACGAGGCCGCGTCCCATCTCGGAATCGTTCACGAGATGGCTCCCGCGGACCACGTGTTTGGCGATTTCGAAGTTGAGGGCGCCCACCTGCACCGGCTTGAGCCCATCGCCGAGCGTCGGTGCGGGCTGCACGGACACCCGCGTGCCCGCCGCCAAGCTCTGCGCCATCGCGTCACATCCATTGGGCTCCGCCGTGTAGACGTGGATACCTGCGGCTGCACAGACCACACAGGCGCCGGCCAACAACCCGCCACCACCCACCGGGACGACGATCGCATCCAGCCCCGCGCCGTCGGTCCGAGCGCGGACCTCTTCAGTCAACTCGAGTGTGGCCGTGCCGGCTCCCGCGACGATGTGCGGGTGGTCGAACGGCTCGATGACGCTCGCGCCGGTTTCCTTTGCGATGCTCAGGGCGCGCTCCTTGCGTTCGCTCGACGTTGTGCCCGCGAAGACGATGCTCGCCCCCAGTGCGCGGACCGAGGCAACCTTGACCTTCGGTGCATCCGTCGGCATCGCGATGCTCGCGGGGATGCCGAATCGCTGGGCGGCCAAGGCCACCGCCTGGGCGTGATTGCCCGAGCTGTAGGTCACCAACCCGCGCTCGCGAACCTTGGGAGGCAACCGGCCGACCGCGTGAAGCGCTCCCCGAGCCTTGAAGGCGCCGATGTGTTGGAGGTTCTCGGCCTTGAGCCACAGCGTCACGCCGCGGTCCGAAAGCGCGTCGTCCCGAACCACCGGCGTGCGGCGAACCTGCCCCCGCAGCCGATTCGCGGCCGCCTGTACGTCTTCGAGCTGCACCGGGAGCATCGGTGCAAGGCTACCCGGTTTTGGGGTAGCGTTCCCGCCGCTTGGCTTCGTCGCTCGACAGATGGCTGAAGACCCCGCGGGCATGGGCGCTGCTCACCAGTCTCGTCGTGGTGGTGATCTACTGCCTCGAGATGTCGGGCTCGGGTCCGTGGGATCCGTGGGAGACGCACTATGGCGAGGTGGCGCGCAATATCTTGCTGCGCTCCGATCCCGTCGACCTGTGGTGGCAAGGCGGCAATGGTGGCCCCCACGCCACGGCCGAGAAAAGCTTCGCGTCCAAGCCGGCCCTGCCGTTTTGGTGCATGGCGCTGTCGATGAAACTGATGGGCGTCGGCACGGGCAGCGATCCGGCCGAGATGGTCCAGCCATTCTGGCCCGAGTTCGCGATTCGCCTGCCGAGCATGTTGGTGGGTCTGGGCGCGACGTTCTTCCTCGGCATGGTGGCCTGGCGTCTCAAGGGGCCGCGCGCTGGCATCCTCGTGGGGCTCGTTCTGGCCACGATGCCGCAGTGGGCGATGGCCTCGCGACAGGCGTTGACCGACATCTACTTCGTCGGACCGGTGGTGGTCGCGGGCGGGTGCTGGGCGATGGCGTGGCTGCAGCCCGACCGGGCGCTGCGGCGTCGGGGTACCGGACTCAAGTCCGTGCCCTGGGACCGGGCCTATGTCGCGTTCCTGGCTGCGTTTGCGGTCGCGGCGATCGTCCCGCTGGCGGTGGTGCATCAACATGCGTTCGATCCGCTGACGTGGAAGTACTTCGGCGGCGATGCCGGCTTTGCCAAGGGGCTCAAAGACATCCAGAAGCACATGTTCGGCTACTGGGCGATCGCCCTGGTCGTGCTGCTTCGGAGCCTCCGCTGGAAGCACCGCTCGCAAGCGTGGATGGGCATCCTCTACCTCGCCGCCGGTCTCTCGCTCATCGGCAAGGGGCTGATCGGCCCGGGCATCGTGGGGGCCATCGTGCTCGCCCACATCGCGGTCTCATGGCGATGGGGATTGCTCCGCCGCTGCGGTTTGGTCATCGGCACGATGCTGTTCGTCCTGCCTGGCTTCCCCTGGCATCACGCGTTGGTGCTGTACCGGGGCGACCGGTGGGTCAGCGAGCTCATCATCCAGAACAACCTGCAGCGGTTCTCGACCGGCGAGCAGAAGCAGGCTGTTGGTGGGTTTGCGTTCTATCTGGAGACGCTGGGTCTGGCCGCGCTGCCCTGGTCGATGCTGGTTCCCGCGGGCGTATGGCGGGCGATCGAGGCGTTCAAGCGCGACCCCGACGAGACACAGGACCACGGGGGCAAGGCGCTGCATCGCTTCGCGTTCCTGTGGTTCATCGTCGCGCTGCTGACGATCAGCTACAGCACGACGAAGTACTATCACTACCTGATCCCGGTGCTTCCTCCGCTGGCGTTGATGCTGGGCTTGTGGCTCGACGACCTGCTCGACCGCGCCAAGCCGTCGTACGGCGTCACGGTGTGCGCGCTGGCGGGGGTTGTGATCGGCGTGGCGGTGGTGCGCGACGCGATGCTCACTCCGACATGGCTCGCGCACCTGACCACCTACCTCTACACGGGGATGTGGACCAAGGGTGCACCCGACGTGGATCGTCTCGCGATCACCGTGCTCCCGTTCGCCGTGGGTCTATTGCTGTGGACCTTTGCCCGGACGGCGAGGGCCCGACGCTTCACCGTCGGTGCGTGGGTCCTTTCGGGGTTGCTCACCACCGGGTGGCTGATCGCGGATTACATTCCCGCCTCGTCGGAGAACTGGTCGCAGCGCACGGCGATGCGGATGTACTTCGACGAGCGTGGGCCCGAGGACCGACTCATCAGCTGGTGGTTCTACTACCGAGGCGAAACGTTCTTCACCAAGGCCGACATTTGGGTGATGAAGAACCCCGACCGAAGCCGACTCGCGGACTTGGTCGCGGAGCGCGAAGGGAAAGACGCGGCGCTGTGGTTCATCACGATCGAGCCGCACGCCAAGCGACTGGCCGCCCAGCTGCCCACGAAGTACCGCGGCGATCTCGTGGAGAAGTACCGCAGCTTCCACTACGTGATGATGCGACTGCCGCTCGAGTAGCCGGCCGCTGGTCGAGGACCGAGCCCCCAAAAAGAAGAGGCCGGCGGAGCGAACTCCGTCGGCCTCGAGTAGGCGGAACTGGACTTGAACCAGCGACCACCGCGATGTAAACACGGTGCTCTAACCAACTGAGCTACCCGCCTGTATGGGCCGTGGAGGCTAGCGGTAGGTGAGGGGCGGGTCAACCCAGGTTCACAGCTCGCCGACGCAGCGCAGGACGGTTCGCGCCGGGTCCGGGAGAGCGGTGAGGTGGGCGGCCAAGCTGGTCCCACGAAGGACGAGGCCGGGGAGCAGGTCGACCAGAGGCGTCAGCACGAAGTCTCGCTCGAGCATCGATGGATGCGGCAGGCGGCACTGAGGATCGTCGCTGAGCAACGGCGTGTCCTGCCCCTCGGCGAAGAACAGCAGCAGATCGAGGTCGAGGGTCCGCGCATCCCAGCGAACGCGCCGCTCGCGACCGTGGGCCCGTTCGACGTCGTGGAGGACCTCGAGCAGGCCGCGCGGGGGTAGCGATGTCGCGACCCGCACGGCCGCGTTCAAGAAGGGCTCGTTGGACGGCCCCACGGGCGCAGTCTCGTAGACCTGTGAGCGCTTCCCGATGTCGATGGCCGGGTGTGCTGCCAGCTGGGTCACCGCGCTGCGGAGCGTTGCGAGACGGTCGCCGAGGTTGCCGCCCAGAGCGACGAATGCGGTCGCCGCGTTCACGGTGATGCGGTCGGCCGCGGGACGCCCGGTGCCTGAAGATCGGCGGATCCGCCTCGCTCACGCGCCGCAGGACTGGACAGCGGTGCGAGCACGGTGAACGTGGCCTGGAGCTCGCCGACACGCACGGTCGCGGTGGCCTCCACGTCCAACGACACTGGAGGCGCGGGCGCGGGCTCGGGGACCGCCGGTTCGGGCTCGGGTTCAGGGGTCGCTTCGGAGGCCGGCGCTTCGGGTTCGAGCGGAGTCTCGGGCGCGAGTGGGGCGGGCTCGGCGAGGGTGATGCCGAGCTCGGACTCACTGGGCAGGCCGAATCGAGCGATGCCATCGAGATCGGTCTTCGCCGTCGACGTCCACGACCCGATCGCCAGCTCAACCTCGATGCCGGTCCGCGGACCGCTCGGCGAGATGCACGGGGTCGTGTCTCCCGTCGTGACTTGGTAGGCCCGCGTCGTCGTCACCGTGTCCCGACTGCGGGCGGTGTCGTACGCGCCGATGCCGATGAGCCCCGCTCCGATTGCGGTGAAGATGCCGCCCAATCTGTAGCCGGTCGTGGTGTCTCGACCTGGCGTGCCGCTGGCCGTGACCGCTTGGGGAGAGAACGCCTCGGGTTTGATCAACGCCGCCAAGCCGACGGCGAGAATGGCCGCACCCGCGCCGTACTCCCAGTACAGCGCCCCGTGCTTCACGGTCCGGTCCGTCGACTCCACCCGATCGACCGGCGCGTGCAGGACAGCCCGACAGGTGCGGGCCTCGTCGATCTGGATCTCGACCGTGCTCAGTGACTGTGACCATGCGAGGCTCAGCTCTCGGCCCACAACGGTTTTGGCCTCGCCCAGCCATTTCGGCTCGAGCTCCGGCCTGGGGGTGACGGTGATCGTGCTGTGGCTTTCGATCTGGGCGCAGCCGGTGCAGGTCACCAAGGCGACCGCGATGAGCGAGCGCTTCACAGCGACACAGACATCCCGAGCTTTTCGCCGACGTGCTTGCACACCGTGGCCATCAGCTCGTCACCCGTCTTCGCGGCGACCCAGGTTTCGGTCGCCTCGTCGTAGTCGAAGTGCCAGGCGTTGCGGTTGGCGGCCATCCAAACCTGCGTCGCCGCACCGTGGGCGTTGAGCACGAACTGCACCTTGTCCTCGAACTCCAGCGTCAGCACGTCGCCGGCGAGCTCGACGTCGAGCGTGTCGTGGTCGAGGTTGACGAGACCGTCCTCGATGCGCTCGAGAGCAGCAGTGGCGACCTTGACGAACTGAGCGCGTTCCATCGGTGCCGGACCTTAGCTTACTGCGCGGCTTTGGGCTCTTCGGGGGCTTCAGCAGCTTCCGCAGGAGGCTCGGTGGGGTGCTCGGGGATCTCGACCCCCATCGCCCGGGCTTCCTCGGGCGTCACTTCGATCACCTTGAACTCCTTCCCGTCGGGTCCGGAGAAGGTCCGAACATTCCCCTTGGGCGCTTCCTCGGGCGCCGGCTGCGGCTCGTCATTCTTGAAGAACGCTTGCCACGCGAGGAAACCGATGATGGGCAGGTAGATCCCGAGTCGGATCAAGATGCCCTTACGAGGCAGCTTCATGTCGCGGAGGTTGGCAGCATGGCGCGGTGGGGGCAAGGCGATGTGAGCGTGGTCCGGTCCGGAGCCTTGGAAAAGGAGCGCGGCGCGCAGCATCGCCCGCCTGCCCAAGCGCCCTCCGTGTACTGTTGGCGTGGTGTCCGCACGGTCTGTTCTCATGCTCGCGCTCCTTGCCGGTTGCGCGCTTCCAGCGGCGTCCGCGGACGGCGACGGCGGTGAGGCGAGCACGGTGGGCCCACAGACCTCAGGCGCTGCAACGTCAACGTCCACGGGGTCTACGGGGGCCCGGGACGCCGGTCCATCGACGCAGAGCTCAGGCGCTGCCACCTCCAGTTCGGGGACTGGAGAATCGGGGAGCACAGTCGGGCTGGGGGAGACGTCCTCCGGCGGCGGGAGTTCGCAGGGCGGGAGCAGCGACAGGACCACGGGCCTGGGCAGCGACTCCAGCGGCGAAAGCAGCACCGGGGACGAGCCTGTGATGCCGTTGGAGACCGTGTTCGAGTCGTTCACCGAGGCATCGGGATTGGACATGCCCCACGAGTGTGTCTACGAGGTCCAGTACCCGCCGGGTATCGGCATTCGAGACTTCGACGGTGACGGCCACCAGGATCTGTTTCTGACCAGCTGGGAGGGACCGAGCCGGCTGTGGCTTGGAGACGGCGGGGGGAGCTTCTCCGAAGCGGCCTCGGGCTCCGTTCTTGCGGAGCATACGAGCACCGGCGTCGCGGTTGGCGACTACGACAACGATGGATGGGCCGACGTGTTTGTACCGGGCACCGGATCCGGGGCGCTTCTTCAAGCCAGCGGGGGGAGTTTGGCGGAGGTCACCACCGTTGCAGGTGTTGTTTCGAGCGGCGCAGGCACGGTCGGGGCGTGGGGCGACTTCGATGCCGATGGTGACCTCGATCTGTTCGCCGGGGCCTGGAACTCCGAGAGTCTACAGGGCTCGCAAGAGCTGTTCCGAAATGACGGCGACGGCACATTCACGGATCTCAGCATGGTCTTCGAGGCCGTGACGGCTGGACGACCCGTGCTGGCCGCGAGCTTCCTGGACTATGACAACGATGGGGACGTTGACCTCTACGTCGTCATCGACAAGTCACACGGCAACGTCCTGTGGCGCAATGACGGTCCTGGCTGTGGCGGGTGGTGTTTCGTCGACGTGGCCGACGAGGCTGGAGCTGCCCTGATGATCCACGGAATGGGCGTGGCGGTTGGCGACTACGACAACGACGGAGACCTCGACCTCTACGTCACGGACATTGCAAAGGCCTTCCTCCTGCAGAATCAGACCTCGCAGGGCGAGGCTGCGTTTCTCGATGTCACGGAGACTGCCGGCGTTGATCTGCTTGGCGTTGGGTGGGGTGCCGTCTTTGCGGACTACGACAACGATGGTTGGCAAGACCTGTACGTCGCGCAGGGGACGGACTCTGGCGGGGTCACCTCCGCGAACGTGCTGTTTCACAACTTGGGGGACGGAACGTTCGATGCGCTGGGAAGTGCGAGTGGGGCTGTGGACCTGGGCTTCTCGCAAGCCGTCGCGTTCGGTGACCTCGATGAGGATGGGTTCTTGGACCTCGTCGTTGGCAATCGTCAGGATGCCTACGCCGTGTATCGGAACCGGGCCGAGTTTGGCGCTGAGAACAACTGGGTCGAGATCGACCTGCGCGGTGCCGCTTCGGTCTCTGCGGACGCTGCCGGCGCTCGGGCGTGGCTGTCTACAGCTGATGGCCTGACGCGCCTTCAGGAGGTCAAGCTCGGCTCCAGCATGTCATCGACGAACATGCTGCCACTGCACTTCGGACTTGGGGCTCACGACGGCGCCGAGCTGTCCGTTCTCTGGCCCGATGGTGAGACCGCTGTGTTCACGCTCGAGAGCACAGACGTCAATCAGCGCCTCGTGGTCAGCTACCCTGGCACCATCCTGCCGGGGTAGGGGCGGCGCGATCGCCCTCGAAGTGCCTCTGAGGGACGGAATTTTCCGCGGGTGTGAGGTCACTCGTCCCTGCCGCATGTCGTCGTCGTCGACCCGATGTAGGCAGGGCCGATCGCTCACGGCACCGACTCAAACAAGAGGATGCGGAGAACCTGCGCCTCCACGAATCCGCCCTCGGCGAGAGCCTCGGGGTAGTCGCCCTGAGAGAACCGCCGAAGCACGTACCGAGCGTCGCACCGGAGCTCGCCGTCGTTGGTCAGCACGCCCGCGGGGACCGTCCATGTGCCCGTATCGTCGACTCGAACGCCGCCTTGCCCCTTGTAGTCGTGCTCGACGTCGTCGGACACGATGCAGCGGCCTCCCCCGAGCTCTTCCTGCAGTTCGACCTGCATTTCGCTGCCCTCTGCAGGGGGTTCCCATTCAAGTACGATCGGTTCCGAGCGCGAGACCTCGATCCCAGGCTCCGGTGCGACGATCTCAAAGCGAGGCGGACGTTCGACCGATGCGGTCACCAGGTCGTCTTCGGTCGCCCGGTCGAGCTCGACCGTGATCATCTCGCTGTCGTCGCCGTCCAGCGTCAAGGTGTACTCCGTCCGGTCCTCTTGGGTGGTTTCCCGGGCGTCCTGGCCGTTGATGAGGACCCGATCGCCGTCGCACTTGGCCCACGAGATCGGGATCGCAGCCCGGTCACCGGTCGCGAAATCGACCGCGACCCGGACCTCCTCACCGTCGTCGGTGCGCAGGTCGACAGCGCGCAGCACCATCGACAGCTCGTCGTTCCCGGCTCGACACCGATCGGGGGTACACCCCGAGCCCGCCAAAGCGGCGAGCGGAAACGCGAGCAGGACCAGACGCATCGAGGCAAGCGTAGCCCATTCTCGGACGCACATCGCCCCACCTGCTCGCTTTCATTGAGGCTGCGAACTCCGCCGAAGGGCGGTACCGTCGGGCTGGGGGAGCCCCACCGGGCGGTATGTCGAGCGAGTCGAGCAACGTGAACGATCGGATTTCGATCGGCCGAATTCCACTCAAGCAAGTGCGGGTGAATCGGAGCGACCGGGAGAGCGAGCCTCGACCGAATCCGATGAACAACCTGGTCCCGTACTTGGACTTGTTCTGCCGGTTGGACGACACCGAGTTGGCCCGCTTGGGCGGTGTTGATCTGGACGTCGTTGTGTCGCTCCGGGCACAGGTTGATACGATCAATGACGGCCTCGCCGCGTACGCGGACCTGCTTCCACGGCTGAGTGACTCGGAGCTCGTGCGTCTCACCGGCGCCAGCGACCGAACCATTCGGTTCTGGCGGCTGTGTCAGCCTCGGCACGCGGTGGTCCCCAAGCCTGCCGCGGCACCACCGGTCGCAAAGTCAGCCGAACCCGCCGCGTCGCAAGAGCCAACCTCCGGTGTTCCAGGTGCAAGCGATCGATCACCCACCGCACCGCACTCGGTCGTCGCTGCATCGCCGGCGGACAACACCGGACGTTTCCCATCAGCAGCCGCCATGGATGGCGCCAGCACAGGGGACGCGGACGGGGCCGGGTACGTGACGCTCTCGGGCGCTCCGTTTCCGGGCTTCGATGATGCCGCCGGTGCGGATGACGGCGGTGGTCTCGAAGGTGTGTCGCTCGACGGCGAGCCGGACCCGCTTGGCCTCGGTGATCCGTAGCGCGGCGAACGACTCCGGACACGCTAGGGGCCGTCCCCAATTCGGTGGAATGGACAGAGCGGTGTCAGCGGAGTCCAGGCCAAGGCACGAAGAGGGCGTTTGTCGGGCACAAGCAACCGATGAGG
>CAJXVA010000176.1 GCA_913061055.1 uncultured Pseudomonadota bacterium | reverse complement strand
GGGTGGGGCGGGCCTCGGTGGCGGGCTTGGAAGGATTCTCGGAGACGTCCGGCGAGGAGCGCAACCACGCGCCCACGCCCAGCCCCGCCGCGAGCACACCCACGCCGGCCCAGATGCGAGTCGAGCGGTGCCGTTGATGCAACTGGCGGTCGAATGGCTCGAGGAGCTTGGCGACGGAGGGTTGTCGCGCCTTGGGGTCGTGGCTGAGCCCTCGCTCGACCGCCGCCCGAATCCGCCGTGGGACCACGCGCCGAGGGTCGGTCGGCGGGGCGTCGGTGTACGGGTCGGGCAGGTAGCCGGTCAGGGCCTCCCATGTGCACACGCAGAAGCTGTAGATGTCACCGGCGACGTCCGCATCACGACCTTCGAGTCTCTCGGGGGCCATGTACGCGGGGGTGCCGGCGGGCCCCGAGGACAGGAGCGATTCGCGACCGGTCGTGGTCATGTAGTCCTCACGCTTGAACTCGAGCTCCGGCACCACTGACACGTCGTGGGCGATGCCAAAGTCCACCACGCACACGCGACCGTCGTTGCCGATCAGCACATTGTCGGGCTTGAAGTCTCGGTGGACGATGCCCGCGTCATGAGCCGCTGCAAGCCCATGCGCGGCCTCCCGGAGCACGCGCAACACCTCGCGGGTACTCGGGCCTTCGTCGTTGACCCATTGCCGCAGGGTTCGGCCTTCGATGTACTCCATCGCCACGAACACCCCCATCGTGGCCTCACCCACCTCGTACACGGTGACGACGTTGCGGTGATTGATCTGGGCGAGTGTTCGGGCCTCACGCCACAGCCGGCCTTCTTCTCCGCCGCTGCCAGTCCACTGCGAACCCTTGAGCAACTTGAGCGCGACCTTTCGGTCGAGCTCTCGGTCGTGCGCCACGTAGACCCGGCCCATCCCACCGACACCGACGAGCTTGCCCAGCGCGTACTTGCCGATCCTGGTCTTCTTCTTCTTTCCGCCGAAGAGTCGAGCCCGCACCGAGTTTCGCGCCAACTCGGCGTCGGCGTCGTGGTCGGCCACCTTGTAGCGGCCGATGATGGGCTGCAGATCGTCAGACATGACGCCGTCGTCCAGCGCCCCCAGTCCGGTGAGGGCCGACTAGACGTCCTTTCGACCTTCGAGCGCGGAGGTACGGATGCGCTGGATCCATTCCGACTTGTCGAACTCCTGAGCGTCCGTCGAGGCCGACTCCGGTGGGAGTCCTTCGTCCGGCAGGTCGAGTGCTTTGCGCAACGCAAGGCGTGCACGCCTGAGCCGGGAGCGCACGGTGGACTCGGGGACGTCGAGGATCGCGGCGATCTCCCGGCTGGGCACATCCTCCCAGTAGAAGAGCTCGAGCGAGATCTGGAGGTCGATGGGGAGCCGGCAAATCGATTCGTACAATCGGCGCTCCTCCGCGTCGCGACCGAGCATCGTCGAGGGCGATGGACCCAGGTCCGCGACACTGTGTTGCAGCGGCGCCGCCATGCGTCCGCGAGACTTTCGCTTGCGGAAGTAGGCGAGCAGCTGGTTGCGCGCGACCCCGTAGATGAACGTGCTGAACTTGCCCTCGCCTCGGTATCGTTCGCGCGCCTCGAGGCAGGCGAGAAACGTTGCCTGGACCAGGTCCTCGACGCCATCGGCAACCTTGGTCCGGAAGAATCGGTACACACGAGGAAAGTGTCGGTCGTACAGCTCCTGGCCGGCGGGTTCGTCCCCGTCGCCCCAGCGCAGCAGCAGCTCGCCGTCGTGGTCCATCGAAAGCAGGGTAACAGGCTCCCTGCGGCTGCGCAGGGGCTGCTTGCCTACGCAGCGCGTCGGCGCTGCCGGGTCGTCGCGAAGCCGAGCAGCAACAGCATGGCGGCCATCCCCGTCGGCGGGCGCCCGGCGTTGCAGGCACATCCGTCGGTCTCCTCGACCGCTCCGCCGAAGCCGGGGGGCAACGCCCCATCGGTGGACTCGTCTCCGCCGGAGTCGTCGGCGTTGGTGTCATCGTCGTCACTCGGACCGTCGCTGCCGCCGGAGCCGTCGCCCGTCTCGCCACCGTCGGTGTCCTCGCCTTCGGGGGCCTCGCCGGTCGCCGTGACGGAGATGGTCACGACGTTGCTCATCGACTCGTTTCCTGCCAAGTCGATGGCCGAGACGTAGAACTCGTACTCGCCGAGCGGGATGCCATCAACATCGAAGCTCCAAGGAGCGCTGGTGCGCGTGCCTTCGGCAACCCCGTCGACAAACAGCTCAACCTCGGCCACCGAGCCATCGTCGGAGGCCTCGATGTCGATACTGAAACTGTCTCCGGCCTGGTAGTTCGCGCCATCCGACGGGGAGACGATCTCGACCTGCGGAGATGTGTCGTCGGCGATCGCCGGCCCGAAGAGCGTGAGCAGCTCGGCATGCGAGTTCTGTTGGGACTCCGAGCCGCACGATGCGATGTGCTGTCCCGTGCAGAGGATTCCGAACTCGGGGTGGGGGACGATCGGGATGCATTGGTCGAGGAACGACGGGTCCCCGCCCGCGTTGGACGGGTTCATGATGTCCGAGCCGTTGTTCACGTGCTCGAGGCCGTAGGAGTGCGCGACCTCCTGGCTGACCGTCGTTGCCTGTGTCGAGGCCGAGTAGGAGTCGTTCACGCTGTGGAACGCGTACGTGATGTTGTTGTGGGTCGAGGCGTCGTCGCAGTCGAGCGGCGCGACGCCCAAAATGGTGCCTCCGTACGGGTTGGTCGGACCCGTCATGTTCATCGTGTAGTCGCCACCGCTGGGCCGCTCGTCGACGATCAAGATGTTGTAGGCGGCCCAGTCTTCGCGGACCGCTTGCAACGTGGCCTCTCGTTTTGCGCCTTCGCCATACGCAGCGAATGGCCCCACGAGCTGGCTGAGCCCGGTCCGGTTGTCGCGCGAGTCGTCCGAACCTCCGGTGAGCGTCGCGCCATCGAAGTTGACGAAAACAACGCCGGAGTAGCTGCCGCCGGTGACCGGGTTGTTGTCCGCGTTGAGTCGAGGGGCATCCGCTGGCATGGGGACCGGGTTGCCTCGGCTCTGGCCCAAACCCTGCGCCTCCAGCTCCTGCTGCGTGGGCCCCTCGCTCGCTTGTGCCGGAGCTGCTGCGAGCACCGCGCACAACACTGTCCCTCCAATTGCCGTCGTTCGATGCACCCGTGACCTCCGAAGCATGGGTGTCGCGAGTTCCGCTTTTGGTGCATGCCTCGTGCCCCCGGGCGCAGTGTGTAGCTGGGCTTACGTTCGCCTACCCGTTGCACCGCCCGGATGGGGAGCGCAAGCTCGCAGCGGTGATGCGGTTGCTCGTCGGCGCGATGCTTGCGGCGTCGGTGGCAGGCTGTGTGCCGCAGTCCGACTTCGCGCTCGAAGACGAGACGCCGGATGCCACCGGGTGCGGCGACGGGTTCTGCGAGAGCGGACTTCGGGTCGCACTCGTGACCCCGGTCTTCACCCCGGGCGCCTACACCTTGGCCTCGACCGCCGACGGCGTGGAGTCCGCGTGCGACTTCGTGATCGGTGGACTCGAGGACGGCTGCGGACCCGGTGGGCCTTGCCTGCTCGACGACGACTGCGACGCGACGGCCAGCTTGTCGTTTCCGCCCCACAGCGTCGTGGTGCCGGTCGGGCCCGGAGCGCCGGAGTTCGTGGAGGTCACCGTCTACCGAGGTGGGTCGCAGATCGCCGCAAGCACGTTCGCGCCCGCCTATCAGATCTACGAGCCCGCCGGTCCGGGCTGCGAACCGGTCTGCGAGATCGCCTCCGCGCAGCTCGACATCCCGTGAAGCCGGCCCAAGCGCGGCCGCAGTCGCCGGGTCGTAGCGCCGCCCGCGACTGGATGTGGAAAGCGTCCTTGCGCCAGGGCGCCGTTCGTGGTCCGTTGGTTTCAGGCCTGCACATGAGCACCCAGAACGTCGACGTCGAAAACCTCGAAGTGACCGGAAAAAAGCCCGAAGGAGACGGTGCAGAAGCGCTGAACTTCGCGGATGACGTCACCATCGTGGTCTCCCAGGCGTACGGCCCCACCGGCGAGAATCTCGTCGGGGTCACGGACGTCAAGTTCGACGGCTTCCCTGCAATCTCCTTGATGGTACGCACCGGAGACCGCGAGGAACTCGTCCACCTCAGCCCGATTCACGGCGACGGTCGCAAGCAGGGGCTCGATGGCCTGGCCAACGGTTCCAAGTGCGAGCTGTTGTGCCCCGTCAGTAAGAAGCCGCTCGATCGCATCGGCAAGGTTGTCGACGACGGCGATGCCGAGTACTTCGCCATCTACCTCACGCCCAAGCTCGACCGCGGCTCCACGATCTACATCAGCGATGTCTGGGGACACCATCACTCCCGCGTCGTCGACAACAACGAGCTCATCTCGTACTGGGCCGCCACCGAAGACGACGCCTAGCGGTTGGCTGTGGAGAGGTCTCGGGGTCCTCTACACCGCAGGCCTCTTGTTCTTGTTGTGGAGCCCGCCCTCGGGCCAACCGCAGCTCTTCCCCCACGACGACAAGGTCTTTCATTGCCTGTCGTTCTGCGGGATCGGTGCGAGCTGGTGGTGGGCCACCCGCCAGCCGCGAGTCGTGTGGATCGTCGGCGGCGTGCTGGCGGTCGCCTCCGAGCTCGTCCAGGGCCTGCTGCCGTGGCCGCGCTCCACGGATGTGCTCGACATGCTCGCGGACGTGACCGGCGTCGCGATCGGTTTGGCCATCGCGCGTCGCTGGGACTCGATGAAAAAACCAAAAAAATGAGGGACGCTCCAGATGGAGCGCCCCTCGTGCGGAGTCGGAGGGATTCGAACCCTCGGTAAGGTTTCCCCTACGCAGATTTAGCAAACCTGTGCCTTCAGCCTCTCGGCCACGACTCCACAGAAACGCTGCTTTTGGGGGCAGGAACCTAAACCCAACTTCGCCCGGTTGCAAGCCCGCATTGCACCGGACGACCGGGAGTCGCACACTGCCTCCGATGAGCGAGGCGCCCTCGTCCAGACCGCGGCTGAGCGGTGCCCTCTTGGAGGTTGGGCTCGCGATTGCGGGCCTGCTTGTGGGCAGCCTCGTTTTCATCGTTCTGGGGATGCTGGACGTGGTCCCCACCGAGGGGGCGCTTGGGCTGGGCGTGCGGATGGCTGCGGGCCCGGCGATCACGCTGCTCGCGGTCGCGGTCTACCGAAAGCTCGCGTCGTTGGTCGATGCCAACGACCGAGCCCAGTACGGAGAACCGCCTCCATCTGAAGCGCTTTTTGCGCGGCCCTCGCTGGGGGGATCGATCGGGTTCGTCGTCCTCGGGATCGCCGCTGCGATCGGGGGCAGCTTCGTCCTGGGTCTTGGACTCGAGGCGTTGGGCGTCCCCGTCGAAGAGCAGGGTGCGATCGTCGAGCTGATCGAAGGCTTCAAGTCGGGGGGAGAGCATCTGCCGATCATCCTCCTGGCGGTGTCGGCTCTCGCGCTGGCGCCGATGGCCGAGGAGTTGCTCTTTCGGGGTCTCGTCTTCCGCCGCATCGCGTCGCGCGGCAGCAGCTGGCCCGAAGCCTACGCCCTGTCCGCGGCTGTGTTCGCGGCGATCCACACCAACCCGGTCGGCTTCTTGGTCTACCTGTGGCTTGGCGTCGTCTTCGCCGAGTCGTACCGCCGTAGCGGTCGGCTGTGGGTGGCCATGCTCGTGCACACCGGCAACAACGCGTTCGCGCTCAGTCTTCTGATCTGGGGCTGAGCCGTACGTCTCCGCTGAACGTCGAGAGCTGCAGCCGCGCTGCGCCGTCGCCGTGCTGACGCACGTGACTGCCTCGGGTCCGGATCGGTGGGTCGAGCAGGGCGTCCTCGACGACGCCCGAGAACGTCTGCGCGCTCAGGCGCATGCCCTGATCGGGACTCAGTTGCACGCTGATGTTGCCGGAGTGAACCTCCAGGGCATGGGTGCCTGCATCGAGCTGGCCTTCGAACTCGAGGTCTCCGCTGATCGCCGACAGCCGACTGCGCTGCAGCATGGCGCCGGTCACTGTTACCGCGCCGGAGATGGTCTCCGCTTCGAGGCGCCCCCGGGCTCCGGAGACATGCACGTCCCCGCTCACGGTCGAAAGCTCGGCCTCTTTCAAGACGCCAACCACCCGGATGTCGCCACTGGTGGTGCGTGCTTCGACCCGGGTGGGAGAACCGCCGATCGAGATGTCCCCCTGTAGGGCCGAGACGTTGGCCTCGCCGTCCAGGCCGGCCATCGCAACATCGCCGCGACGGGTTCGCACGGTGACGCGGGCGCGCTTGGGCACCGACAGACGCACCCGTCCAGAGCCTGGCGCTGCCACTCCACGGACCACCACCTGGACCCGTCGTTTGCCGCCGCGAAGCTCGATCGAAAAGCCCGAGGGCACCGAGGCTTCGACGATCGCGACCGCGTTGGCTGCCGTGGTTTCGACCTCCACATCGAGGTCCCCGACGTCGGCCTCGACCACCACATCGGCGCGGGTCTCGAGGGAGTCGGTCGAGCTCTTGGCAACCGCCTCGCGATGCACCAGCCAGACCGAGGCTCCTGCGGCGCCCCGCAGCCACGCCCGTCGCCCCAGAACGCTCACGGACCCACCCCGGTCGCGCGAACCAGCAACGAGAGCTGTCGATCATAGGCGTGCCGAAGCATGCGTTGAAGATGGGGGTCGCCGGGGTGTCGCAGCAGGGCTGCCCTCGATTGGTCGACCGCGTCGCCGATGACTTCGAGGCTCTCGTCGTAGACGGCCAGCAGCGATGGGTCCAGGTCGTTGCGACGGGTCGCGTAGGCCTGTTGAAGCGCCTCGACGGCCGCTTGAAGGTCGTCTTCGGCCGGCAGAACCGCTTCGTCCTTCGGAGCCCAGGTCTCCGCGGATGGCAAACCGCTGAGCGTGGGGAGCATCGCGGACGGGGCGGGGCCAAGCGTCATCAGGCCGAACACATTCAGGAGCACCACGGCCGCGGCGATCGACCACGGGACGAGCGAGCGGCGTGCGGTCGGTTGGAGCTCCGCTTCGATGCCGGCCCACATCTGAGCCTCGAGCTGCGCGGGGACCTCGGGAGCGTCCAGCTCGCGCTCGAGGAGGCGGTCGAGTTCCTCGTCGGTCACGACAGGGCCTCCTTCAACAGGGCTCGGGCTCGGTGCAGCTGCGCCTTGGTGGTGCCGGTGCTCGAGCGCATCACCTTCGCGATCTGAGCGTGGGAAAATCCCTCGATCGTGTGCAGCACGAACACCGTGCGCGCGCGGTCGGGCAGCGACGCGATCGCACGGTCGAGGTCGAGACCGGCGTCGACTTGGGCCTGCGGGGGCGCGATCTCGTAGGGCCCGGCCGCCCGCTGCTCGCGGAGAGTCCGCCGCTGCTCGGACCGTCGCTCGCCCAGGACGGTATTGACCGCCAGCCGGTGCAGCCACGTTCCGAACGCGGCATCCCCGCGGAATCCGCCCAGCCGCTCCCAGGCGCGAACGAACACCTCCTGCGTTCGGGCCTGCGCATCGTCGTCATCGCCACCGCACAGCCGCCAGCACAGCCGGAGGACCGAGCCCACGTGGTCGCGGTACAGCTGCTCAAACGCCGCGACGTCACCACGCTGCGCCGCAGCGACAACGTCACAGCGGCGAGGGATCACGAGGGGAGCAGCGGCGGCCACAGAGGTCACGGCGCCTCTTGGATGCCACGGGTAGGCGAAAGGTTTGAAAGTTTTTTCGTCTTCAACCTCTGGGCTGTCGGCGGCATCGAAGCGGGCATGACCCCCCGTCTGTTCCCCTGTCTGTTCTTGGCCCTCCTCGCCTGTGCTCCCGGTTCGTCCGCTCTGGCCGAAGACACCGCACCGACCCAGCAGTCCGCCGAGGACTTCTCCTGGTCCGGCACCGCGACGGCCGGCAGCAGCATTCGCCTGTCCAACGTCAATGGCAACCTGCAGCTCGTCCCCGCCAAAGGCAACACGATCCAGGTCCGCGCCACCAAGTCTGGGCGTGACGCCGCGCAGGCGGAGGTTGTCGTCGAAACCTCGGGCGACAACGTGAAGATCTGGACAAAGCTCCCGGACGGCAAACGCCGAGGCTCGACCGACGCCCGGGTCGACTACGTCGTCGAGGTGCCCGCGGGGGTCGCGTTCGATGCCAACGTCGTATCCGGAGACATCCAATCCCGAGGGATCCGCGGCCCGCTCAACCTCGAAGCCGTCTCGGGAGACATCGACACGGCTGGCTCCGGGGACGTCAAGGTCACGACGGTGAGCGGCGACGCGAAGGTCCAGCTTCCGACTGGCTCGCGTCGCGCGATGCTCGAGGCGGTCAACGGAACGCTGGAGCTTTCGGTTCCGGCGTCGCTGGGGTTGGATCTCGCGGCAAAATCGCTCAACGGACGGATTCAGTCCGACGTTGCACACGAGCGCACTGCGAAGCTGGTGGGCTCAGAGGTCCGAATCTCCAGGGGGGACCGAGCCGCGACCGTTCGACTGGAGACGGTCAACGGCGGCATCGAGATCCGCAAGGGGTGACGCGGGCCGCCGCAAGGCGCTGGTATCTCGCCGCCGCACACGGCAGGCTTCCCCACCGATGGCCGAGGCGAAGCCCAAGTCAAAAGCGTTCAAGGACTGGTTCGACAAGGCGGCGGCCAAGGCTCTGGGCGCGCAGATCAACGCGGCGTGGTCGGGATTCGACCGTGCGGCGTTCCAGCGCCGGGCGACGAAGGGGCTGGCTACGCTGGAGTTCTCGGGCCGGGTGCAACAGTTTGCAGACGCCCTCGCCGCTGGGCTGCCCGATGACATCCCCCAGGCGCTCGGCATCATCGCCGAGAGTCTTCCGCAGATCATGCCCGACGCGGACAGCGTGACCGACGGCTGGCTGCAATGGCCCGTCGGGCAGTTCATCGCGGATCACGGGCTGCCCCACTTTGAGGAGTCGATGCACGCGATGGTCGAGCTCACGCAGCGGTTCTCGTCCGAGTTCGCGGTGCGTCCGTTCGTCGACCAACGCCCCGACGAGACGTTCGCGCGCTTGCAGTCGTTGACGTCACACGAGAGTCAGCATGTGCGCCGATGGTGTAGCGAAGGCGTGCGGCCGCGGCTTCCGTGGGGAAAGGTGCTCAAGGGGCTGGTGGCCGACCCGGGCCCGATTTGGCCGATCCTCGACGCGCTTGTGGGCGACAGCGAACGCTACGTGCAGCGCTCCGTCGCCAACACCCTTGGGGACATCGCCAAGGATCACCCCGATGCCGCCGTGCGGTGGGGCAAGGCGTGCGCGAAGCGGGGTGGCGAGGACGGCCTTTGGATCGCCAAACACGGCCTTCGTGGCCCGATCAAAGCCGGACACGCTGGGGCCCTGGCCGCCGTGGGATTCCTTCCCCCGAAGAAGGTGACGGCGTCACTGCGCGTCTCGCCGAAGAAGGTTCGGGTGGGTGAGTCGGTCGAGCTTCACGCCGAGCTGAGCACGACCCACACCCGCAAGCAGACGCTGTTGGTCGACTACATCGTGCACTACGTCCGCAAGACCAAGACCAGCGGGGGCAAGACATTCAAGTGGAAGACGGTCGAGCTGCCGGCGCGGGCGAGCGCCGTGCTGACCAAGCGTCACTCGATGAAGACCACCACGATCCGCGCGCTGTACCCGGGGCGTCACCGGGTGGAGTTGTTGGTCGGGGGCGAGGTGCTGGCGGAGGCGGCGTTTACCCTGGGGCCGGCTCGGTGACGATCGCGATGTTGCCCTCGGACAGTGTGCGGTGAACCGGGCATCGGTCGGCGATCTCCAAGAGCCGAGCTCTTTGGGTCGCATCGAGCTCGCCGCGAAGCTCGATTCGCCGGTCGATGCGGTCCACTTTGGCCTTCGGGTCGTCGTGCTCGCCGCACGCTTCGCAGTCGGCCGCGTGTACCTTGGCGTGACGTAGATGGCAGACCGCCTGGTCCAGCGGCCAGCCCTTGCGGTCGGCGTACATGCGAAGGGTCATCACCGTGCAGGCACCCAGCGATCCCAGCAACAGGCCGTAGGGGCTCGGGCCCCGGTCCTCCCCACCCATCTCTCGGGGCTCGTCTGCGATCACCGAGTGCTCGCCGACGGTGAGCTCGGTTGTGAACGCACGCTGCGGACCCCACGCGGTGACGTCGTCGCTGATCGAGGTGGCGTCGTCCGAGGCGGGGAGAAAACGCTGAGCCCAAGCGGCGATCACGTTGGCGGCGAATCGGGCATCAGCGGGACGGGTGAGAAGATGGTCGGCACCGTCGAGCGAGACGAAACTCTTGGGGTGCTTCGCGGCCGTGAAGATGTCCGCGGCATTGTCCACGCCAACAACGGTATCCCCGGGTGCATGCAGGACGAGTAGGGCGCGGCGGAGCTCTCCGATTGCGGCCTGCATCTCGTGGGCTCGAAGGTCCTCGAGGAAGCTTCGCTTGATCGTGAATCGTCGCCCCGCGAGGTTGACCGATGCTTCGCCCTCACGCTCGACCGTCTCGATGTGGTCGTCGATCAAGGCCAAGACGTGGTCCGGGCGGGCGGGCGCGCCCAGCGTTGCGACCGCTGCGACGCTCGGGACCGAGGCCGCGGCCCGCAGCACCGCGGCCCCTCCAAGGGAGTGTCCAACCAACAGCTGAGGCGGCGCATGGTGCTCACCCAGCCATTGGCAAGCGCCGATCAGGTCTTCAACGTTACTGGAGAAATGCGTGTCGGCGAATTCGCCCTCGCTGTCGCCCAACCCTGTGAAGTCGAACCGAAGCACCGCCCACCCGTGTTCGACGAGGGTGCGAGACACATGAACAGCGGCCGTCAGGTTCTTGCTGCATGTGAAGCAATGGGCAAAAACCGCGTACGCTCGAGGTCGGTCGCGGAGGGGAAGGTCGAGACGCGCGGCGAGCTGTTCGCCGCGCCCGTTGTCGAAGGTGACGCGCCGGGTTTTCACGCCGCGAGCGTGGCACACCTCGTGTGTCTGCGCGGACCAGGGTAGACTTGCGATGTGAGGGTACTTGGGTGGCTTGGGATGCTTGCGCTGCTCGGCGCCGCTCCCGGCTGCGGAGGGCGGACGTTCTCCTGCACGGAGGACAGTGGGTGCGGTGACGATGGCCGCTGCGAGGTCGATGGTTGGTGCTCGTTCCCAGACGTACAGTGCCCGTCTGGCCGGCGCTATGCCGAGTTCTCCGGCGGCGGCCTGGCCGGGGTCTGCGTCGACATGATGCCGCAGGGCTCGAGCAGTGGTGGGCCGTCCCCTGTCACTTCAGGCACGACGGGCGCATCCTCCTCCAGCGGTACCGCGACGTCACAGACCCCGACGTCCGCGGGCTCCGGCGACAGCTCGGCGGGCAGCGACAGCGATGCTTCCACGACGTGCGTGGGCGACACGTGTGGCACCACGATGTCCACGGGATCGACCGGCTCCACCCTCTCTGCAGGCTCGACCGAATCCACGGAGTCTGCCTCGGAGGAGACCGGCGACCCGATGCCGCCATGCCCAGGGTTCTGGGACGACTTCGACGACGGCGCGTTCGACCCAAGCTGGGAGATCTACGGCGCCACGGGGATGGGCGGCCACGTGATGTCCGAGTCCGGTGGTGACCTTCGCTGGTCCTTCGTCCCCGGGATCATCGAGCAGCGCGGGCTGAGCCGCCCCTTCGACGGGCCGGTTTCGGCGATTGTTGTACACGTGACCGAGACGACGGCGCTCGCGGGAGAGCAGGCTCAGACCGTCCTGTTGTTTCGCGAACTCGACAGCTCCACGGAACTCCATCTGGTGTGGGGCAGCGATACGGTTCAGGTGCGCAACGGTGGCGCACCCGTGGCCGACAGCTCGGACTTCGAGTGGGTCGAGATCCGCTTCGAGGCGGGTGAGGTCCTGGTTTCTACGTCGTTGGATGGCAAGGACTTCGACCTGCTGACGAGTATCGACGCGGACTTCGGTGGCGGCGGTCTACAGCGCGTCTGGCTCTACGGGCAGACGTGGACCCAGGCACCGGCCGCGGCGTCGGCAGCCTTTGGCAGCATCCGGGTCTGCGAACCGTAGGTTCGGGCGCACCATTCGCATTGCGGGGGTGTTATCACTGGCGTCCTCGTGGACGCGCCGTTCTTCGACGACCTCTCCCAGGCTCTGGGAATGACACTGCTGGAGGTGGGGGACTTTCGGGTCACCCCGCTGTTCTTGCTGAAGTTCGTCGTCCTCTTCGTCGCGCTCGTCGCTCTGTCCCGGTTCGTGCGACGCCGCTTGGTTCTACGGCTGCTTCGCAACGCCGAGATCGATCCCGGGGTGAAGTACGCAGTCGCGCGCATCGCCGCGTACGGCGTATGGGTGCTGGGGCTGCTGATCGGTCTCCCGCTGGTGGGCATTCAGCTCAACAGCCTGCTCGTCGCGTTTGGTGCGGTGGGTATCGGGATTGGACTCGGCCTTCAGAAGATCGCTGAGAACTTCATCAGCGGCATGATCTTGTTGTTCGCACGGCCGGTGAAGGTCGGCGATCGGGTGCGGCTGGGCGACGTCGAGGGGACCATCATCGAGATTCAGGGGCGCGTCACCCTGGTCCGCGACAACAACAACGTCGTCTATCTCGTCCCCAACGCCACGCTGGTCTCCGACCTGGTCGTCAACCTGACCCACAACGATCGCGTGGTCCGGTATGTGTTCGACGTGGGCGTCTCGTACAACGCCGATCCGAAGACGGTCAAAGAGTTGCTGCTCACCGTGGCCTCCGAGCACCCCGCCTTGCTCGACGATCCCCCGCCCGACGTCCTGTTCGTCGGCTTCGGTGACTCGTCGATCAACTTCAAGCTGCGGGGCTACTGCAAGGAGATGATCGAGATCCCCGACCAGCTCAAGAGCGAGATCAACTTCGCGATCTGGTACGCGCTCAAAGAAGCTGGCATCGAGATCCCGTTCCCTCAGCGCGACCTGCACATCAAGTCGGGTCCTGCGGTGACTGGCAGCCGGCTCGCCACCGTCGCCAAGGTCCCCAAACCTCCCCAGACCGGCGTGTAGCGACCTGCCGCGAGCAAACCACGCTCGGCCGTCGAAACCGCTTGCGCCGCTGGGGCCCCACTGCTATCAACTCCGCCCACGCACCCTTAGCTCAGCTGGATAGAGCGTCGGTCTACGGAACCGAAGGTCATACGTTCGAATCGTATAGGGTGCGCTCAGAAGCCGCTTTCTCCGCAAGGAGGAGGCGGCTTTCGTCTTTGTTGCCCTCCCGTTTCGTCACGAATCGGCGGGGCCCGACGGACAAGAGGTCGCCGGAGTCCCGAACACATCTTTCCAGGCGGCACGCTCGTGTGCGGGAAGGATGAGCAGCGATGGGTCTTGGTCCGACAGCGCCCGAAGTCGGCCCACGTTTCGGTGGGCTGCGGCTTGGTCGACGTCCGTCCGCCGCATGGCCGGGGTTCGCCCACGAAGCCGCTGGAGCTGGTCTCGGCTGTTGATGGCGTCGCCCACGTGAAAGACGCGGCGTCCATCCGGCAGCCGTACAAACACGCCCACGCTCCCCGGGGTGTGCCCCGGGATCGGAACGACCACGACGCTGCCGTCTCCGAACAGGTCCGCGTGCTGTTCGAAGATCTCGTAGGGCCCACCAGAGAACTCGAGTGGTTCGAGCTGGCCGGTCAGGGCCTCGGCGTGGGCTGGGATGACCTCCTCGGTGACGGTGTCGCGCCCGCGTTCGATGAGTTCGGCCTCCGCCTCGGACACCCAGACCGGGGTCGGGGGAAGGTCGAGGATGCCGCCGATGTGGTCGAGGTGGGCGTGGGTTGGCAGCACTGCCCGCAGACCGCCGGGGTCAAAGCCAACCCGGAGTAACAGAGTATCGAGCGGGAGCTTGGGCTTGAGGGCGCCGGGAAAGGTCTTGAACCACCGCTTGGTCTTGCCCTGGTACGCCTGCACCTCGGCGTCGAAGTTCGAGCTGTTTCCGGCGTCGATGAGTACAGACCCCTGCTCAGGATGGTGAACCAGGATCGCGGACGCGGTGAAGCCAAGCTTACCCCGGCTCTCGACCCAGCAGGCGCGGACGCTGGCGTCGGTCGCGTGTACGGCCCGAGGGGGAGTCTCGACGGTCGCCACCCGCGGTCGGCATCCGGCGATGAGCAGCACCCCAAGCGCTCCGAGCACGGCGAGATTCGTTCGCATGGCCTGAGCCTAGCGATTCTATGTATGATGAGAAGTGAAACGAATGCATACCTAGTATGAGCACTTTCGATGTCCGGGCGTTCAACCTCAATCTCGTGTCCGCGCTTGACGCTCTTCTCCGGCACCGGGCTGTCGGAGCCGCCGCACGCGAGGTCGGAGTCAGTCAGAGCGCGATGAGCCATAGCCTGGCCAAGCTGCGCGAGCACCTGGGCGACCCGCTGCTCGTTCCCCAAGGGCGCAGGTTCGAGCTCTCGGCCCGCGCGCAAGCAATCGCCGCGGACCTCCCGGAGCTGCTCGATCGCTTGGGGACGACGCTCGGAGGCGGGGCATCCTTCGACCCGTGGACGGCCGAACTCACCCTTCGTATCGCGACGGTCGACTACTTCGAGTTCACGGTCCTGCCCACCTTGATGGCCTATCTTCGGGAGCACGCGCCGGGCGTTCGGTTGTCGATCGAGCGGCTGACACCGGACTCCGCGGCGCTGCTGCAATCCGGTCGTCTCGACGTCATCCTCGGGGGCACGATGTTGGTGCGCGGTGCGGGGCTGGAGTGCACCGAGCTATTCCAGGAGCCGTTCACCGTCATCGCACGCAAAGACCATCCGACGATCCGTCGGCGGCTGACGCTCGATGCCTATCTGGCGGCGACCCATGTCGTTGTTCGATTCGAGGGCCGAGGTGCTCCGGTGGTCGACCGGATCCTCGAGCGCGCGGGCCATCAGCGGACGGTGGGGTTGTACGTGCCGCACTTCGTCACCGCGCCCTTGGTGGTGTCCCAGTCGGACATGATCTGCACCATCGCGAGTGGTGTCGCTCAGCGGGCGCGGTCCTTGGTGGGCCTCCGGATGTTTGCGCCGCCTGTCGAACTCCCCCAGGCGTCGATTCGCATGTGGTGGCCGCGGGTCCACGAACATGACCCGGGGCGCACATGGTTCCGCCGTCTGCTCCTGACGGGCAAGGGGATGCCTGCCGAACTCGGCCGACGAATTCGGTCGGCTCAGGCGAAATCCTGACTCTCGAGGCTAGCGCGCTCGTCGACCGACCCGCATAGTGACAGGCGCATGGATGCTCCGCAGCTGCCGTCGAATCGCCTGCCTTGGATGCTCGATGTGCGACGGGTAGATCGAGGTGCAGCGTGACCGAGCCTGAAGCGGTTCAAACCGCACTCGATCATGCGCTCCGGCTCTCCTTGGCCAACCCAGAGGGGGCCGTTGCCACATACATTCCCGAGCTGGGTAGCGTCGACCCCGACCGTACCAGCGCCGCCGTTGTCCTCAACAGTGGGCAGGTCATCACCGCCGGCGAAGTCGCGGAGCACCGCTTCACCTTGCAGAGTGCCGCGAAGTTGATCGTGCTGTGTGGCGCCCTCGAAGAGCTCGGGGCCGACTGCGTTTTCTCGGCGGTGGGGTCCGAGCCTTCCGGCGAGAGCTTCTCGTCGATCGCGCGGCTGGACTCTCGGGGGCCACAGGCCGCCAACCCCATGGTCAACTCCGGCGCGATCACGCTGTGTGGCCTCATCGAAGGCCAAGCGGAGGAGCGCATCGCGTGGATCGAACGGTGGGCGACCAAGCTTTGCGGCGTCAGGGTGGGGGTCAACGCGCGGGTCCAAGCCTCGGAGCGCCGCACTGGAGATCGCAACCGCTCGATCGCATACCTGCTGCGCAGCAACGGGTCCCTCTCCGGCTCCGTCGATGATGTCCTCGATGCCTACTTCGCCTTGTGCTCACTCGACGTGTCCGTCGTCGAGGCGGCACATGTGGGCTGCGTGCTCGCCAACGGTGGCGTTGCGCCTTCGGGGGAGCGAGTCGTCAGTGTCGACAACGCCCGGCGGGTTGTCTCGCTGATGGCGAGTTGCGGCATGTACGACGAGTCCGGCACGTACATGATGAAGACGGGGCTTCCCGCCAAGAGCGGCGTCTCGGGGGTCATCGTCGCGTCCGCGGTCGCAGCCGGCGGCATTGCGGTCTGCAGTCCGCGGCTCAACAAGCGCGGCGGCAGCGTGCGTGGCCACGTGATCCTCGAGCATCTCTCCGAGGCGCTCGGTTGGCACTTCGCAACCCAGACGCCGGCCTGAGCGCGCACCTTGGGCTACCCTCGGGGGGTGCAGCCGTTCCATCTTGCGATCGTCGTCGATGACTTGGATGCCGCGCGCCAGTTCTATGGCGGCACGGTCGGCTGCCCAGAGGGTCGGAGCACCGATGCCTGGATCGACTTCGATCTGTTCGGCCACCAGCTCGTGACCCACCTGCACGGATCGGGGCCGCAGGGCTCGGTGACCAATCCGGTCGACGCCCACGATGTCCCGGTGCCGCACTTTGGCGTGGTGCTCTCGTGGGAGCAGTTCGAGTCGTTCTCACAGCGCCTGAAAGATGCTGGCGTAGCGTTCGTGATCGAGCCAACCGTCCGGTTCGCCGGAGAGGTTGGCGAGCAGGCGACGATGTTCTTTCGCGACCCGTCAGGCAACGCGCTCGAGTTCAAGGCGTTTCGGGATCCAAGCCGCCTGTTTGCAACCTGAGCCGGGGCTCACAACGCGACGCCGTCTTCGTCGCCCTCGGCGGGCACATCCGGCTTGGGCATCGCGATCTCGGCCCATACCAGGTAGTGGTCGCTCACGTCTCGGTAGGGGTCTTGCTCGATCGGAATCGATGGCCACGGTGACCCCGCGGGGTCTTCGAGCTCACGAACGATCTCGTTCTCGGCCGAGGTTGTGGCCCTGCGCAGCTCGAGGCCACACGAGATGATGTGGTCGCTGGGATCTCCGGTCGTGTTGGTGGGGCCGCTGTCCGCGGCCGAATCGGTGCAGTCGTCGGCCTCTTCCTTGTTGTGGCGCGCGGCGAGGATGCCGGGCGTTCGCCGGGCGTAGTCGTCATCGTAGGGGTGAGACTTGGAGCCGAAGGTTCCCGTCACCAACACGGGTCCGCCACCCAAGGACCGAGAGAGCTCGCGCCGCAGGGACCGGGCAGCCTTTCGGCGTTTGGAGGCGTACGCGGGTTGTTGCGACTCGCGCAGATGCAGGGCGACCACCGCCACCGTATCCCCGGAGGGAAGCTCGACGTCGACGGCCAGCTGCTTGTCGATGGAGGTCTGGAACCTGCGCACGTTGCTCATCGAGAATCGGGACAGGATTGCGACGTGTTGCCCGGTCGCTTTGTCATGGGTTGGCAGGCACGCGACGTCGTACCGATACCCACCTCCTGCGAGCACGGCGTCGGCCACCTCGATCGCCTCTCGTTCGCCGCCGATCTCGGTCAGCGTGACTACATCCAGCTCCTCGGCGATCAGAATCTTGGCGATGCTGTCGCGTTTCCACGTCCAGTCCTCTGCCGTCTTTGCGCGGTGGGGTCGTGCCTTCTTGGGCCGCTTGTCCACGTCGTCGAACGCCCACTCGACGTTGAACGTGCCGACCGCGATCGCATCCTCGGGGACCTTGGGAGGCGGTGGGGGCTCGGGCTCGGGCTCAGGCTCGGGCTCAGGGCCTCGCGCGGCCACAGGAGGAGGCTGCGGTGGGGGCGCGGTCTTGCATCCGGGGAGAGCGATCGAAGCGAGGACACAGG
>CAJXVA010000175.1 GCA_913061055.1 uncultured Pseudomonadota bacterium | reverse complement strand
CACTAGATCGCTCGTCGGCAGCGTCAGATGTGTATAAGAGACAGGCACCATCCCGCCCGCAGCCGCCAGGAGGATCGGCGCCATCACCAACGCCCCCGCTCCCTGCCCGGCGCCCCACAAGCTCCAGAAACCAGTCAGAGGATTGCCGGAGAACGTCGCGGCTCGTGAGGTCGCAAACTCGAAGGTCGCATGGTGGTCGTAGCCGATCGACAGCGGCGACCCGAACGCGGCATCGTGATAGGCCGCCGTCGCGATCGCGACCGGCACCGCGCCCAGTGCGATCTTCGGGAGTTCCCGAATGGGCGCGAGCACGAGCACGAGCGGAACCACGGCGAGCACCAGGGCGTAGTCAGCACTCACCGCCCACGCTCCGAAGACGCCCGCGACCAAAGCAGCCCGCCACCGCCCCAGCGACGTGCCGTCCGAAGACACGTTCTCCAGACCCCATACGCACCACACCAGCATCGCGCCCGCGCTGACATGGCTAAACAGCATCGTGGAGTACGGGCCCCACAACGTCCCCGCGCCGACGGCAAGGACGACGATGAACTGCCCCGTGGGGTCGACCTCACGGCGACGCAGCAACATCAACAACCCGGCAAGGCCCATCGTCCCCATCACCGCCGCGTGGACCCCGACCCCAAGCGCGGTGCCCTGCAGCTCGATCAGATTGGGAGACCGCGCCTCCATCTCGAGCCGTCGCTTGCCGTACGTTGCGATGTAGCGGTCCGTGGCCGGACGAACGACGACGATGGAGTCCAAATCCTGGCCGTTCGCGCCGGCCTTCAAGCGGTCGATCGATGCGCGACCCCAGCTCTCGTCGAACTGGCTGCCGATCCAGATCGCAGGCAGGGCCGCAAACGCGGTGCCCGGAGGTCGGTCGGAGTAGTCCTCGCCGTCCCGGACCGCGCGGTCGATCCACAGCGTGAGGCCAACCTCCGGCGTGATCGCGGGCTCTGCCCGCAGCACCAGGGCTCGACCCAGCGCCACGTGCGAGCCGTCATTGCTGCTCACCAATCCGACGGACTGACTGGCGTAGAACATCCCCAGCATCGCCACGAACGCCCCCACCCAAAGGCGGAGGCGGGCAGCCGTGGGGCTCGGTCCGGACACCGACCGACCATGGCATGAAACGCCACGACACTGGCCCGGTCCCGCCCTCAGAGACGAGGGACTATGCGGGCTGCACGAACGCCCCGCACTCGGGGCAGACCGGCTTCTGCGTGATGAAGCGAAGAGCCGCGCCCGCGCCGAGCAGGTAGAGCATCGTCAGCGGGATCATCACCATGAAGTCCGCCGCGATGATCGGCAGCAGCGGAACGAACGGAATCGGCACGAGGAAGTAGAACCGAGCCAGGCGGCGGAGCTTGGGTTGCTCGTACTGGCCCTCCACTTCGTCGTCACAGCGACGGCAGCGATGCATCCCCACAAACGGAGAATACCGCGCCACCCACAGATGCAAGTGCACGACGCATAAACCACATTCGCACACAACAGCGCACACGAGTGACTCCAGCCTCTATAGAGCGTCTTGGGAAGCTCGATGGAGCCCGCTGAGAGCGAATCCCGCGCTGATAGACTCCGCCGCAGGTGGCCGCAGGCAAAGTCAGCGACGCGGAAGCGCGCTTCGATGCACTGCGTCGACGCGTCGGATTGGTCGCCGCTCCCGTGGTGTTCATCGGCTTGCTGCTGACGCCGATGCCCGGACTCAGCGAAGAGGCGCACTCGCTCGCCGCAATATCCGCGATGACGGTGCTGCTCTGGGTGACCGAGGCGATTCCGTTGCCTGCCGCGGCGTTGCTCGGGCCAGCCTTGGCCGCAGTCTTCGGGGTCACATCGCCCAAAGAGGCGCTCGCGGCTTTCGCTGATCCGCTGATCTTCCTGTTCATGGGGGGCTTCATGCTCGCCGCGGCGCTGTCCCGACATCGGTTCGACCGACGCGCCGCGTTGTGGCTCATCGCTCGACCGGTCGTTGCGGGCTCACCCGCCCGGGCCATGATCGCCATCGCATCGATCTCCTTCGTCTTCTCGATGTGGATCAGCAACACCGCGACCACCGCGATGCTGATTCCCGTCGCGCTCGGTCTGCACGGGACGATGCTCGCCGTCCTGCCCAAGGACGAGGAGACTCGCAGCAAGCTGCACCGATTCAGCGGGGGCATGTGCCTCGCGCTCGCGTACTCGGCTTCGCTCGGCGGCTCGGCGACCCCGATTGGCACCGGACCCAACGTCATCGCGGTGGGCATGCTCGAAGCGAAGACCGGCGCCCGCATCGACTTTCTCGAGTGGATGTCGTTCGGCTTGCCGACGGCAACGGTGATGACCGTCTTGGTGGTTTGGGGGACGCTTCGCTACTTCCCCGCCCCGGTTCGTCGAGTCGAAGGACTGATGGATGAGGTCCGGCGACAACTCGGTGAACTCGGGCCCGTGACCGCGGCCGAGATCCGCACCCTGTTCGTGTTTGCGATCGCGGTCGTCGGCTGGTTGACGCCCTCGTTCTCCAAACTCTTCCTCGGGCCCGAGCACCCGTTTGCCGTGTGGACCAAAGGACACCTGGCCGAGGGCGTGGTCGCGTTGGTCTGTGCCTGTCTGCTGTTCTTCGTCCCCAGCGGCGCGCGAAGCAAACCCGGCGAGCGACTGCTCGACTGGGAGGACGCCCAGAAGATGGATTGGGGCACCCTCTTCCTGCTCGGCGGTGGCCTGGCGCTCGGACGCATGACGTTTCAGACCGGTCTGGCCGAGGCCGTCGGACGCGGCATCCTCGAGAGCGCCGGTCCGATCGTGCAGTCCCCGCTGGGCCTGACCGCCGCCGCGGTGCTGTTGGTCGTCTTCCTCACCGAGGTCACCAGCAACACCGCCACCACGAGCATGATGCTGCCGGTCCTCATCGGCATCGCGCAGGCCAGCGGCTTCGACTCCACCGCCACCGCCGTCGCGGTCACACTCGCTGCGAGCTACGCGTTCATGCTCCCGGTCAGCACACCACCCAACGCCATGGCCTACGGAACGCAAATGATCCGGCTCGACGCCATGGTCCGCTTCGGATTTCGGTTGGACCTGCTCGGATTCGTGGTGCTGATGCTCGCGGTCATCGGCATCTTGCCCTTCGTCTTGGGCTGAGCCGAGCGTCGTCCCTCAGGCACCGCAGGGCTGGATCTCGACCGTGTCCATACCGTTCGCGGGGAGCGACGGCCCGATCTGCCCAACGTTGGTATTGCCCCAACAATGCACCTCGTTCGAGTCGAGGCGTGCGCACAGGTGCTGAAGACCCAAGCCAACCTGCAGCACGGGATCGACCAACTCGTCGTACGCCTCGATTCGCCGCGGAGGCCAAACCGCCACGTTGTTGGGCGCGCCGTCGATGCCCAGGTAGCCACCGAAGTTGTTGCCCCAGCACCACAGCTCGGCGTTGTCGGTGCGAACACAGGTCGTCCGACTCTGCGCGACCAACTGTTCGATGCCGCCAAGCCATGGCGCGTCGACCCGCGTGGCCGCTCGATAGACGGCTGTCTTTTCGCCCGAAATCTGGTTGTACGCGTTGTCACCCCAGCAGTAGACGCTGCCATCGATTAGCGCGGCGCAGGCGTGGTTGTTGCCCACCGCAACGTGTGCGGGTGCCGACGGAAGCGCGACGCTCAGAGGGATTGCGCTGTCTCCGGCGGGGGCCGCGAGCTGACCGAAGTTGTTGCGCCCCCAACACGCGACCTCGACGTCATTCCACATGCACCCGTGGTGTTGTCCAAGCTCGAGATCGAGCAGCCCCTGCATGTACGGCCCGGTGGTGTGCGGACCGGGGCCAGGCTCCGCGGTGAGAAGTTGGTCGAAAGCGTTGCTACCCCAGCAGGCGATGCGGTCATCGGCCAACCGCGCGCAGCTCGAGCGATACCCCAACCGCAAGGCTGTGGCGCCCTCGATGCCCTCGACCTGCACCGGTCCCACCTCGCCCTCGTCCTTTGAGAGCGGGTCGACGGCCCCCGCGAAGTTCCGGCCCCAACACGACGCGACGCCATCGTCCTGGAGTGCACAGCTGTGCTCGTAGTGGACCGCAACCTCCGCTGTCCCGGCGGGAAGCTCGACAACGTCGGGCTCGTTGACCTGCTCGAGACCCTCGCCGACCGCACCGGCCTGCCCATAGTTGTTGCGACCCCAGCAAACGACGTCGCTCCCGGAGCGGAGCAGGCAGTTGTACTGCTGCCCCACGGAGATCGATTCAGCGCAGGTACACCCCAGAGGGCCGCAGCCGGTTGAGGACGATGCGTCACTGGAAGCCGTCGACGACGAGTCGGACGACACCGCAGTGGTTTGCGACGTGCTGGCGATCGTCGTGGTGCTCGACGAGGTTGCAGGCCCGAGCGTGGTTCCAGATTCGGTGGTGGTCGAGGCCGACGATGATGACGACGCCTCGTTCGAGACCTCTACACAACGACCTTGTTGCGGCCCGCGAGCATCCCCACCGAAGCGGTAGCCACCGGGGCAGGTATCATCTGGGATCGCGCACGCCCCCTCGAAGCAGCGCCCTCCGGGCGCCCCATCGCACTGCGGGTCCGAGGCGCACGCGAACGCGCCAACGTCGACGCACCCCGCGAGCAAGAGCGCCACAGCTCCGACCCCGAGCAACCCCGCCAACGATCGACGCCCGGACATCACGCCCGTCTATGGTATCTCCCAGTAGCGAGATGACGCAGCCTGCATCCGATCTCGATCTGCTCGCCGCATGGCGAGGTGGTGACGCCGGCGCGGGCAACGAGCTCGTAACGCGCTACTACGGGCCGTTGCTGCGGTTCTTTGAGCTTCGATCCCGAATGCCCGAAGACCTCACCCAAGAGACGCTGCTGGCATGTGCCGCGTCCCGCGAAGCGTTTCGCGCAGAGGCGACGTTTCGGAGCTACGTGTTCGGCATCGCCCGGCGTGTCCTGCTGCAGAGCGTGTCGGCCCACTACCACGCGAAACGAATGTCGAGTTTCGACGCAACGCCAACCGCGCGCGGAACCTCGTTGAGCGCTCTGTTTGCTCGACGACAAGAACAACAGTTCCTGCTGATGGTCTTGGCCAGCCTTCCTGAGGACACCCAGACCCTGCTCGCCCTCCATTACTGGGAGAACCTGCGGTCCCGGGAGATCGCCGAGGTGATGGGAATTCCGACGAGCACGGTGACCTCCCGGCTCTCCCGCGCGCGACAGAGGCTCGCAGATGGGGTCCGCGGCATGGCCACCGCAGCCACATCTCAGACGCTGCTCTCCGATCTCGAAGGATGGACGCGCTCTCTGGCGCAGCCCGATGGCGTCTCCCCGATCCCCGAAGGCGTGACCGCGGCCGTCGCTCGGATGCTCAATCGGGACTGAGCCAACCCAGGACGTCTTGCGGTAGGCTGAACGCGTGGGGCAAGAGCTGGGCACGGTGGAGGCAGCGATCACTGCCCCCCTCGGCACCCGTTTGGGTGGCTTCCTGCTCCAGCGCAGGCTCGGCGCAGGCGGGATGGCGGAGGTGTTTCTCGCGGTTCGGGCGGGGCCGGAGGGCACCGAGTACGCCGCGGTCAAGCGACTGCTGCCCCACCTGACGTTCGACGTGGAGTTCGTGCGGATGTTCTTGGCGGAGGTGACGCTGACCTCGGCCCTCCAACACCCGGCGATCGCCCGCGTGCTCGAGTGTGGGACCGCGGAGGGTGGCCACTTTCTCGCCATGGAATACGTCCATGGTCACGACGTCCGCGAACTGCTCGGTGCGGTCTCGGACCAAGGCTGCCCACTGCATGTTTCGGTGGGCATCGTCGCCGAGTTGGCCGATGCCCTCCAGTACGCCCACGAGTTTCGGTCGCCCGACGGCAAGGTCACCGGACTCATTCACCGAGACGTCTCCCCGTCCAACGTTCGCATCGAACACACCGGTGCCATCAAGCTGCTCGACTTCGGAATCGCGCGGGCAACAGGTCTCACCCAGGTGACGCGCGCGGGACAGCTCAAGGGGAAGGTCGGCTACATGTCCCCCGAACAGTGCCGGGCTGAGTCGGTCGATCGCCGCACCGACATCTTCGCCCTGGGAGTACTGCTGTACGAGCTCACGCTGGGTCGGCGCGCCTTCTACGGGAACAGCGATCTCGAGGTCCTCGGAAAGGTCGTTCAAGGCATGTACGACCCGCCGCGGTCTGTCCGTGACGATATTCCCAGCGCGTTGGAGTCGCTGATGGTGCGGATGTTGTCCCCGTCGGCGGATGCGCGACCCTCCACCGCGGCTGAGGTCGCCGCGACGCTGAGGGTGTTCGCCTCCCAACACAGTCTCGACCTCTCCCTCGAGGCGCGCGCAACGTTCTTGAGCGCGCTGCTGGAGGCCCGTCCGTACCCCGAGCTGCCCCCGGCTTCGCCCACGCTGCATTCGTCGACGTCGGTGGCGATCAGCCCGACAACTCGGGCACGGCCGCGGCGTGGCCGCTGGGTCGCGGGGACGGTTGCCGCCGTAGCCGTTCTGGCCATGGTCGCCGGCGCAGGGTTCTTGGCAGGGCGACAAACGTCGATCGAGCAGGGCCCACCACCGAGTCGCGATGCCTCGGTGGACGCAGCCCCGGCCTCCGCCCCAGAGCCATCACCCGCCTCGATCGCGCGTGCCGAGCCCGTAAAGGAGGCGGCACTCGAAGCGACCCCCGAACCGGCAGCCGAACCCGTACCGAACCCCGAGTCCGACCTCGTCGAGAGTGTCGCCGAGAGCCCACCGGCCCCAATCGCCACGCCGCGAGGCCGTCGGCCCAAGCACCGCCGGCGCCAAGCGCCCGCGCCCAACCCCGCGCGCACCGAACCGGGAATGGACCCCAACGCCCTGCTCGCCCCTTCGCTTCGAGAATAGTTCACCGTGCTGCGTCTCATCCTCACGACGATGCTGGCGATCGAGCCCGCGACCGATCCGCGCTCCGTCGCGCGTGATGTCGCCACGCTCCTCGACCAGGGCGACGCGGACGGAGCACGAGCCCGCATCGAGTCGGCGACCGCGGCCAACCCCGACCCTCGATTCGTCTACATGCGTGCCGCCCTCGAGGAGCACGTGGGTCGCTGCGACCGCGCCATCCCGCTGTACCAGCGTTTTCTCGAAGCCGCCGCGGACCCCCTCGATCGTGCAGAGGCCGAAGGTGGTCTCGAGCGCTGCGGAGCACCGACTCCAGTCCCGGATCCAACCCCCGCGCCGCCGCCAGAACCCGCCGTCCGCCCGAGCGCGCCACAGCCCGCGGATCTCCCGAGCCCAGATGCGAGCACGCCGTGGCAACGGGACGCGCTCGGATGGACACTCGTCGGGATCGGAGCTGCAGGTGGTGTCGCCGGCGGAGTCGTCCTCGGCCTCGCCGATGCGGCGGCCCGCAGTGCCAACGACTCTGCGCAACAATCCGCGTACGAGAATTCGCGACGTCAGGTCCGTCCTCGGCGGGTGGGTGGCGCGGTCGCGCTGAGCGCGGGAACGGCGCTTCTGGTCGGAGGCATCGTGCGGTTCGTCGTCGTAAAACGCCGAGGATCGACCCGCACGGCCTCTTTTGGCGGGCCCCTGAGATTCTAAAAAAATAGTTGGGGACAAAAACCCGGCTCAACGGAACCCCCCAATGCGGTGAGGGATTTGCGACGGGCATCGGTGGCGTTGATGTTGTTCTCGGGCTGTTCCGAGGGCTCCGCGGGCGACGACACCAACACGGAAACCGATGGCCCGGCCACCGGCACCACGGCTGACGAGACGGACACCGACCCGTCCGAGGGCAGCTCTGGTGTTGGATCGACCGGAGAGACCCCCGAAGAGCCCACGGTGATCCCGACCGATGTCGCCACCGAGGACGTCACCGGTTGGTGCACGCCCCGGGTGGCTCCGGAGCGACTCATCGCCATCGGTCCAAACGCAGAGCTCTGGATCGCCACCGACACCGAGCTCGGCTCGAGCGTCCGCGTCGTGTCCGAAGGGGAAACCGCAGGGACCTTCGATACGGATGGAACTGTGATCACCGCATCCGCACTCGGCGGAGTCCGCGGGAGCTTCGCGACATCGGCGGGATTGTTCACGCTCGAGGGTCCGCGCGTCGACGCGCTGGCATGGCCCGGCGATCCGGCGTCGATCGTGGCCTTGTGCGGCGATCTCTCCGTCGATGGGGATGGGCGCGTCTTCGCCGACGACGTCTACACCCGCGACTTGGGCCAGTGGTGGCGCTGGAACGCGCCGGGCGGAGCGACCGGGCCCTCCATGGCTCGAGCTTCGGGCGTGTGTGCAGACCGCGAGGACTCCACCTTTGTCCTCAACGACACCGTCGCATGGCGCATCCGCCCCGACTTTGTCTCGACGCTGCCGGAGTTCTCCGATGCCACCGCCCTGGCGACCGACGAGGTCTTTGGGCTGGCCGCGCTGCGCGACGGCGACCTGTGGCTTGGCCATGGAAGCACTCCGAGCGCGTGGCTTCGGTTCGAGGTCGGTGCGGCCGAAGCCGTCCAGGCCTCCGACGGCCTGGCATTCATAGCCGCTGCAGGGCACCTCTACGCTCGCGAGGACGCCGACGTGTTCGAGCTCATCGACGCTGACGGCCCTCTTGGTGACGCTGAGTTGCTCGGTGCGGCGCCGGGACAGGTCGTCGTGCAGCGCGGCGACGACCTGTGTGCCTACGGACTCGCACAACCGGTGGCGATCCGAGGGATTCGACCGTTTCAACGCGTCCGGACGGCCGCCCTCGAGGTGGTCATCGCCGATGCCGACGCCACCGTTGTCCTCGATGGCGATGCGCTCGAGTCCGAGCTCGAGGACGACGAAGTATGGCTGGACCTCGAGGTGCAGGAGCAGGGCTGGCACACGCTGGAGGTCTCGACCTCCAGCACGACCCGCACGATCGCATTCGAAGTCGAGCGCCTCGTCCCCGCGACGTTCGAGGCCGACATCGCGCCGATGTTTGAGAAACACTGCAGTGGGTCCGGCTGCCACGGTCCGACGCCTTCGTCGGACGACCGTCCTGACCTCTCCAGCTACGACAGCTGGGTCGAGCGAGCCGATGCCATTCGCGAGCGCGTAGCCGTGACCGCCGACATGCCGCCGCCAGGTTCGGGAGACGAGCCTTGGGGTGTTGAAGAGACCTTGTTGCTGCTGGGCTGGCTCGACGCCGGCCTCCCGGAGGGTGAATGACACGCGTAACCCAAACCATGATGTTGGCCGGCCTTCTGGTCGTCCCCGCCTGCTACGAAGGCATCGCTGATGGTGCCGCCACGGACGGCGAGACTTCGCTCCCCACGCGAGGCTCCGACGACGGACCGAACAGTGCGACCGAGAGCGGCTCGGACGGAGAGGACGATGGAGATAGCGGCGATGACGGAGACAGCGGCGCGCCCAACCCCGAAGGCGAGGGTCCCGCGGAGCTCCCCGTCGGGCGAGCGATCCGCCGCATGACCGCCGACCAGTACGTCCGCTCTCTCGAGGTCGCCACCGGTCAAGCCTGGTCTGGGTTTGCCGAGTTCTCGGCGGCCATGGGCAAGGCGGACTACGCCGAGATCACCGAGCACGATCGAACACTGTCGGTCACGTTCGAGAAGTTCATCAACGACGCAGCGCTGGCCACCTGCCGGGCCGCGGTTGACCTCGATGCGGACGACGCAGGAGACACCATCCTTCGGCACGCCTCGCTCGAAGACACCGACGAGACCGCGGTTCGTACGAACGTGCAGTACCTGCTGCTGCGCTTCCTCGCGGACGAAGCGCAGCTGGACGACGAGGCGATCGATCCCTGGGTCTCGCTGGTCCTGGCACCCATCACCAACCCCGAAGAGGCCACACAAACCCGCCGCGCGCGATGGACGGCCGTCTGTATCGGCCTCGCCACCCACGTGGATTTCATCACCTACTGAGAGGCGCCGCGCATGTCCCTTCGAACCACTCGTCGCTCCCTCCTCGTCGGAATCCCGGCCACCCTCGCCGCCGCGGGGCTCGGCCGTTACGCCCGGCCCTTGTACGCCGAGCCCGGTGACACGCCCCACCGCTTCGTCTCGCTGTACTTCAACGGCGCCTGGGACGTGCTCCTCGGCCTCGACCCCCGCGACCCGGGTTCGAACCCGACCGGCATCGACCTGGGCACCGACCGCCTCCCCGCAGCGTTCCGCACGCCCACGCCCTGGTCGTTCGCCGGTCAGGAGGCGTTGATCGGCCCGACGATGGACCCCCTGTTCGAGCATCGCGACGTGATGACCCTGTTTCGCGGGGTCAACATGAACACCGTCGCGCATCCAACCGGTCGGGCCTACGTCAACACCTGGCTCCCGCCCGCCGGCGTCGTTCCCAAGGGAGATTCCCTGGGCACCCGCATGGCGGCCGCGACCAACTACGACGACTTCTTGCTGCCCAACGTCTCGATTGGGGTGCCGTCGTTCAACCTGTCGTATTCGCCCGCAGTCACGGGGATCGGCCTGGGACGAGCGACGGACGCCACCGATCTTCTGCAACCCCTGGGTGACTCTCTCGACCTCGAGACGGCCGCCTTGCTCGCCGATGCCCGGGACGCTTCACGGAGCTGCGTGGGAGCGGGACACTCCAACCCACCGAGCGTCGCCGTCGAGATCGCTCGCGAGCGTGTCCAACAACTCCTCGGCATGGACCTGGGCCCGGCCTTCGACTTCGACCTCGACGAGGCGCTGCTGACCCGCTACGGGATCGAAAACGCTGCCGTCTCCACCGACCCGGGCGTTGTCGCAGCGACGATCTGGAGGTTGCTCGACCTCGGCCTGACCACCTCGGTCACCGCCCAACTCCAGCGCGGTCTCGATACCCACGACAACCGCTGGGAGACCGACCAGCCCCAACTCCAGCAAGAGGGTTTTGCCGCGGTCGCGACCCTTCTGGCCGACCTTCGAACGACGGATCCCAACCTGGAGAACACGACCGTGGTCGTGCACAGCGAGTTCGCGCGAACCCCCACGATCAACGGACGCGGGGGGCGTGACCACTGGTTCGCAAACTCGATCCTCGTGTTCGGAGGTGGACTCACCGGAGGCGTGTTCGGAGCGTCGGTGCCCGACACCCTCGGACTGACAAACGTCGACCTGGACTCGGGACTGCCGAGCGAGGACGGCGAGGTGATTCGTCCCGAACACATCGGCGCCACGCTTGCCCACGCTCGCGGCCTCGAGATCGACGAGTTCCGCGTCGACCCCCTCACCAACTGGATCGCCTGATGGGAGCCCAACCGATGTACGCATCCACCCTCCCCGCCCTCGCCCTGGTCACCGCCTTCCTCGCAGCCGCACCGGCACTCGCCGACGAGTGTGCTCCGACCGATACCATCGACCCGCTTCGCCTGCTCCGGCAAACCTCGCTCGATCTTCGAGGCTCGGTCCCCACATTCGACGAATACGAGCGGGTTCAATCGGCCCCGGACCGGTCGGCCGAGGTGGATGCCATCGTCGAGGAAATGTTTGCCGGGGACGACTACCGGCGGACGATTCGCGACTACCACCGCGACCTGCTGTGGTCGACGGTCAACGAGGCGATCCTCGCCGAGATCCCCTCGCCCCAGGCCCGCATCCGACCCATCGCGGGAATCTGGCAGGCCACCAACAAGGCCCGGACCTACCGCGGTGCGGCCGGCGTCGCATGCCTCGACCAGCAGCAAACGGACTTCGACGCCGAGGGTCGGCCCATTCCAATTCAGACGTATTCCGGGCCGGAATGCGCCGGAGGCACGTGCCAGCAAGAGGGTTGGGTTCTGGTCAACCCGTACTGGGACCCCACGACCGAGGTCCAAGTCTGCGCCTTCGATGCGCAAGCGCTCGAGTTCGGAGAGAACGGGCTGTCTTGCGACGAGTACTCGGTCAACGACGAGCGCTGTGGCTGCGGACCCAACCTGCTTCGATGCGGCCGCTTTACCGCCGACGGCGATGTAGCAGCCCGTGAGGGCCTCGCCGAAGAACCCCTGAAGATCTTCGAGTGGGTCATCACCGAAGACCGCTCGTATCTCGAAGCGTTCACCACCCAGACGAGCTTCGTCAACGGGGCGACGGCGCACTACTACAACTGGCAGTCCGGGGCGCAGGACCCAGAGCGGCAGAACGGCATCGTTTCGTACGACCCTGCGTTCGCGGAGATCCCCGAGCTCGAGTTCGGGGCGGACGAGTGGGTTCCGGTCGAACGCGAAGGCGGGCACTCAGGCGTCCTGACGACGTTCGCATTCCTGATCCGCTTTGCGTCGAACCGCGCCCGCGCCAACCGCTTCTACACCGCGTTCTATTGCGACCCCTTCGTTCCTCCCGAGGACGGCATCCCGGCCGAAGAGGGCGAGCCTCCGGCAAACCTCCGCGAGCGCAATGGCTGCGATGGCTGCCACGAGGTCCTCGAACCCGCGGCGGCGCACTGGGGCAGATTTCGCACCAACGGGACGTTCGGACTCTTGCGCCAAGAACTCGTGGACTTCGAAACCCCGCGAGAGGATTGCGCAGCGTGCTCGGAAGAGGACGGGCCGACCTGCTCCGGCTTCTGCCAGGCCTACTACACGACGGCCGACAACTCGCACCCCGACGAGTTCGCCGAGTTTGGCGGACTGCCGCAGGCGGCATCCTGGCTCTCGAACGAGGAGCGCGGCGCATTGGAGACGGGACCGCGCGCCCTACTCGACGAGCCCGACGAGCAGCGACGCATTGCGCAGTGCACCGTCCGCAATCTCGCAACACACCTGTATGGACGAGAGATGGAGACGAGCGACCTGGCGTGGCTCGATGAGCAGACCGAAGCCTTGCTCGCGTCGGATTTCAGCTTCAACACGCTGTTTCGCACCTTGATGGCCGATCCGCGCTATCGGGCGATCGACTGACGACCGCGAACTCGAATCTGGTAACCGAACGGCGTGATGGGGATACATCAAACAGATGTCTCTCGCCCGAACCACAGCCGGTGTCTTGTTGGCGGTCCTGTGCGGCTGCAACGCCAGCGAAGCGGACGACCTGCGAGACCAGCTTCGCGACGACGACTACCGCAACACCTATGCCCGGGCACCGGGATGGGAGGATGGGCGGCTCCCCGCCGAAGGCGGTCCCCACGGTGGATTCATCGACCTGTACATCAACGATGTGATGGAAGATGCGATCGCCGAGGGAATGCCCCTGGAGCGCTGGCCGCAGGGCTCGATCATCGTCAAGGACGGCTGGAACAGCGCGGAAGGCGGCTCGTTCGAGTACCTCAGCTTCATGGAGCGACGCGAGGGCGGCTGGTTCTGGGGCGAGTACACCGGCGGCGGCCGGCTGGTGTCGGCCGGCAAGAACGACAACACGTGCACGGGCTGCCACGCCTCGGGGGAAGACCAGGTCCGGGCCTTCGGACTGCCGCCCTACGCGGAGTGAGGCGCCTCAAGCGTAGCGGGTCGGGTCATCGACACCCGCCAGCTCGAATCCGCGGCGACGCAGCTGGCAGCTGTCACACGAACCGCATGCCAGCGGACGACCCTCGCCGTCTTCGAGCGGGTCGTAACAGCTGACCGTGTCGCCGTAGTCGACGCCGTGCTCGAGCCCAAGCGTGACGATCTCGTGCTTGCGGAGCTCCTGCAGCGGCGTCTCGATCCGCAGCGGGTCTCCGTCCTCGACGCCGATCTTCGTGGCCAGGTTGGCGGTGCGCTCGAACGCCTCAATGAACACGGGGCGGCAATCGGGGTAGCCGGAGTAGTCGAGCGCGTTGACGCCGATGAAGATGTGGCGCGCGCCCAGCACCTCGGCCCACGCGAGTCCGTACGAGAGGAAGAGCGTGTTGCGGGCGGGCACGTAGGTCGCGGGGATGCCCTCCGCCTCGGGGTCGCCTCCCTTGGGAACATCGAGGCTGCTGCCACCGACCAGCGCGGTCGCAGGCGCGACGAGCCGACCGAGGTGCGACAGGTCGACGACCTCGTGCGCCCTCGCACCAAAGCGCTCTGCCTGGCGAGCCGCGCACGAGAGCTCGACGAGGTGGCGCTGCCCGTAGGCGAAACTCATCGCGTGAACGGCGAACCCGCGCTTGGCCGCGAGGGCGAGCACGGTCACCGAGTCGAGGCCGCCGCTGAGCAGCACGACCGCGGCCGGAGCGTCAGCGGTCACTCAGCCTCCGTCTTGGGCCTGGGCGCAAACGACGTCTAGGTTCGCGTCGACCGGGCAGCAGTAGAGCTCGAACGTCTCGGCCTCGAACCCCTCCAGGCACGAGCAGCTGGGCTCGTTGTTGTTCACGATGCAGATCCCGCGGTCGCTCCCACCACAGAAGAACCCTTCGCAGGGATCTTGCGGGTCGTAGCAGTAGTTCTTCTCGCGGTTGCACATACCGTCTTGGCAAACGCCATCGGGCGCGAGGCACAAGCCACCGGGAACCCCCGGAGGCGCCTTCTTTTCGCGCTCGGCGCCACGGAAGCACCCGCTCACGGTGAGTGAGAGGCAGGCGAGAACGAGCCAGGGCTGCAGTCGCGACATCACGGCCAACGGCTGGACCTTACCAAAAAAACGGCTGCGCTCGTCTCTCACCGGGGCTTGGGTGTCGGCCACGGCCTCCGTGTTGCGTCTGCGGGTCGATTCGCCCCAGATCTTGCCCCAGATCCCCCACGGTTGGCGCACGACTCGTAACCGGCCCAACGATCAACACCCCTCCGCGCGAATGCCTCGGTGGTATTCTGGGTGTGGGTTCGGACCGGACGAGCCCCCGTTCGGAGTCGACATGCGCCTCAAGTCCACGTCCAGCAAGTCCAGCAAGTTCACCACCTCCCTGCTCGTCACGACGCTGGGCCTCGGTTTGGGGCTCGTCAGCGCCACACCCACGGCTCAAGCGGCGTTGGACTGCGCCGAAGAGGGAAATCTCTGCGTGGAGAGTGGCGGAACATGGGCCTCGGGCTCGCGCACCTCGTCGAAGGACCGGCGCAAGCAGTCCAAGAAGTCCGCCGGCAGCCTGACCGTTCGAGTCGAAGGCGGCCGCGGCAGCATCTTCATCAACGGACGCTACGCCGGCACCGCGCCGCTCGAGGGCATTGAGATCCCCTCGGGCAAGAACGACCTCCAGATTCGCGACGGCTCCGAAGTGTTGGCGAGCGGCGTGATGACGGTCCCCAAAGACTCCGACGTCATCGCCGTGGTCCGCCACCCGTAGCCGATCGCACGGGCGGACCGGCCCTCACTCCAAGCTCGCGAGCAGCTCCGAAAGGTGTGTTCGCGTGAACGGTTTTGCGATGAGCCGGTCGAACCGCTCGTCGGCGACCTCGAGTTCCTGCAAATAGCCGGACATCAAGACGGCGTGCGCTTCGGGGAAGACGGCCCGTACATCATCGACCAAGTCGAGGCCGGTGCCGTCGGGCAGCATGTAGTCGGTGAGCAGGAGTGTGCAGCGCTCCATCTCCTCGATTGCGTGCTTGCCTGAGCGGACGTCGGGCTCCGCACGAACATCGAAGCCCATCGAACGCAGCAACCGTTCGACGGCGTAGCGAACGTCTGCCTGGTCTTCGATGAGCAGTGCGAATCCGCGGTCGCCCGACGACGAGGGCGAAAGCTGGGCGACTTGCTCGGGCGCAGGGATGCTCGTGCACAACGGAATCGAGACCGAAAAACACGACCCGTTGCCAGTCGCACTGAGCACCCAGATCTCTCCGCCCGCCCGGCGAACGATGGCGCGAGCGGTGGAGAGGCCAAGGCCTGTCCCCTCTGCGCGCGTGGTGAAGAACGGCTCGAACACGCGCTCGTGCAAGTCCGCCGGCATGCCGACGCCCGTGTCCTCGGCCTCGAGCAGCATGCGGTTGTCGACACAGCGACAGCGAAGCGTGAGCACGCCCCCATCCGGCATCGCCCCCACCGCATTCACCACGAGATTGAGTACGACCTGCTCCAGCTCGTTGGGATCGATCTCGATGGCGCCCAGCCCCTCCATCGCGTGCTCGAACCGAACCCGCTCCGGAACGAGGCGCTGAAGAAAAGGAAGCAGCTCGGAAAACCAAGCCGGCACATCGATGCGGCGGGGCGCCTCGACTTTGTTCCGGGTGAACGTGAGCAGGCGCCGCGTGAGGCTGGACCCCGAACGTGCCGCGTTGGTGATGACCGCGAGGTCTTCGGTGGCCTCGGGCTGCTCGCGGCACTGCAACTCGAGCAGCTCAGCGCTGGACATGATCGCGGTCAGGAGGTTGTTGAAGTCGTGGGCGATCCCTCCGGCCAGCTGCCCCATCAAACGAACCCGGTCGTCGTGCCCGGCGAGCCGTTGTGCTTCGGAGAGTTCTCGCTCGGCCTCCTGAGCTCCGCTCAGGTCCTCGATGAAGGTGCAGCGTTCGGTGAGTATCCCGGTGCCGTTGCGCCCTGGCATCACGAGCACCCGGCCGACGAACGTCGTGCCGTCCTTGCGTTTCATCGTGCACTCGGTGGACGAGCGCCCGCCTTCCACCGCGGCGAGCATCGCGAGGTGATCCGAATCCGACGCATAGAGGTCGCGCGCGGTGAGGCCCCCGAGCGCTTCGTCGGCCGTGTACCCGAACATGCTGGAGGAGTACTGACTCCAAACGACAATCCGTCCGCCGTCCAACGCATCGGCCACGCTCACGTGAAACGGCGCCTGGTCCATGAACCGACCCACGCGATATCGCGGAGCCTCCTCGCCCAGGGTCGACGCGGGCAGTCCCGATGCATGCAGGACAAACCCCTCACCATCAGGCTCGACGCGACACAGCCACTCCCCCCCTTCCTGTGCGAACCGAAACCGTGTCGCGTGGTGCACCGCCATCGCAGCCTGCAACCCATCGCGGAGTCCCGAGGGGATCACCTCGAACGCGGAGCAGCCGAAGCGAAGCTCCGGGCACAGCCTGGACCACTCCCCCTCCAGCCCAACGACCGCACCGTCACCCATGAGCCGGACGACAGCGATCGGCACGCAGTCGTCGCGCTGGAGGCTCACCGAGCTATTGTAGCGACTCCCCGCACCGGGGACCTACTCTTCCCACGTCGCGCGGAGGGTCGTTTCGGTCTCCCCACTGAACTGACCCATCTCGATCGTTTCAGTTCGGGTCGATTCGTACGAAACCGGGATTCGGCGGCCCAGATCAAAGAGCAACGTCCCACGCTGTTTGCTCTCGATCACGATCTCTCCGCCCGGCCCCTCCTGGGTTCCGATCGCACTGGCTTCGAAGACCATCTCCGCGAGGCGGGTGCCGCCGGATTCTTCGATACGAACGAGCGTGTACTCAACCTCGACATCAAAGGGCAGAACGAGGCCGGTCTCTCCGAGCTCGGTCTCCTCCTCCCGGCTGACCGTCACAGGTTCGTTGAGCGGGAGGGCCTCTTCGGGCAGGGTCGGTAGCTGCAGCAGCGGGGGAAGGTAGCTGAGCATCTGCAGGCCCGGGATGATCGGAGCGGGCTTGCCGGCGGCGGTGGCGTCAGCGATCTGTTGACGCATGGCGGTCAGCTTGGACTCGCGCTCCAGGTTCTTGGGCAGCTCAGGATCGGCTTCGGCCTGTCCGCGGAGGTCGCTGAGGTAGGCGCCGAACCCGTGCGTCTCGAGGAACGTCTCGGCATCGTCGTCGTCCCGCTGAAGCGCGCCGCGAAGCTCCAGCCCGGTGACGTCACTGACGGTCCAGAGCACCTCGAGGCGATCGCCCTTGGGCTCGAAGGAGATCACCGCCTCCAGATCCACCACAGCCTCGGCGTACTGCCCGGCCCCGCGCTGAATGAGCTCCAGGTGCCCGACCTGCCGCAGCGTGCGGGCACTGGCGTCGTACCGTAGAATGGTGGCCGCTTCGCTCGGGACCTGTCTCTTATACACATCTCCGAGCCCACGAGACCTCTCTACATCTCGT
>CAJXVA010000174.1 GCA_913061055.1 uncultured Pseudomonadota bacterium | reverse complement strand
CGAGATGTAGAGAGGTCTCGTGGGCTCGGAGATGTGTATAAGAGACAGGGTTGAGACTGACGCCGGCCAGGACGCGCTTGCCGCCGTGGTGGGGCAGGGCGCGAATCTGCTGCAGGTTGCGGTGCAGGTGCGGGCACGCCTCGACGTGGACGGTGATGATGTCTGCGCCCGCGGCCGCAAAGTCGCCCACGTACTTCTCGGGCTCGACGATCATCAGGTGACAATCCATCGTCTTCGCCGTGTGAGGCCGAAGCGCCTTCACGATGCCGGGTCCGATCGTCAAGTTGGGCACGAACCGGCCGTCCATGACGTCGACGTGGATCCAGTCCGCGCCGCCCTCGTCGATGGCGCGGACTTCTTCACCGAGTCGCGCGAAGTCGGCGCTGAGGATCGATGGCGCGATGCGAGGGGCCTGGGCTGCCATGCCGCGGAAGCTACCCGATGTAGCTCAACCAGACGAACCCGCCGAACCCACACATCAGCAGGATGCCTTCCCAGCGCACCAGCTCGCGTCCCGTGAACGCCAGCAGACCTGCGAGGGCGGCGCATCCGACCATGACCAGGCTCGCGAGGCGAAAGCTTGGGTCGATCGGGCCCGGCCCCAGGGTGCCGGCAACTCCCGCGACGGCGAGGGCGTTGAACAGGTTGGAGCCGACCACGTTGCCGATCACCATGTCGTGTTCCCCACGCCGCACGCCCGCGATCGAGGTGGCGAGCTCGGGGAGGGACGTGCCGACGGCGACGAGGGTGAGCCCGACGAAGGCTGAGTCGACCCCCATGTGGGACGCCAAGTCGGTCCCGCCGCGGACGAGCAGCTCGGCGCCGAGCAAGGTCAGGAGCAAGGCGAGCAGTCCCATCCCGATCTCCTTGCCCTTGCTGATCTCGCTGACGTCAGCATCGTCGTCGTCGGGCATGGCAAGCCCGGCTCGCTGATCGGCCCGGGCCCAACGGACGACGAGGAAGGCTGCGAGCGCCATCGATGACAGCAGCGCGATGCCCTCGAAGCGGTGCAGCTCGAGATCGTAGACCGCCACGGCAAAGCCGCACACGGCGAGGAACATCAGGATGCCTTCGCGCCGAAGCACGCGGAGGCTGCCGGTGAGGGGGGCGAGGACCGCGGTTGCGCCGAGGACCAGCGTGACGTTGGCGACGTTGGACCCCACCGCGTTGCCCACCGCGAGGTCGACTTCGCCCGACAGCGCGGCGAGCACCGACACGAGCAGCTCCGGCGAGGAGGTGCCCATGCCGACCACGAGCGCGCCGATGAGGATCGGAGAGACGCCCCAAACCTTGGAGAGGCGTGCCGCCGAGAGCACGAAGCGATCGGCTGCGGTGGCGAGCAGCACCAGGCCGCCCAACAGCATGACCGCGGGGAGCAACCACACGCCCATCAGCGTGGACGCTCCTGAAATGACCCCGGCATGCGAGGCGGAACAGTACCCCGAACCCCCGCGGTGGGGAACGCCTCAGGGGCGCCGGAGCCTGGCGACGTAGAACCCCTCAGTCTGGTCCCCCTCGGGTGTCCAGGTGCGAGAGACCTCCAGTGTGGCCGAGCCGTCTGCGACGACCGTCTCGACGATGTCCGGGCCCTCCTCGGGAGCGAAGCTGCACACCGCATACACAAGGGCTCCGCCCGAGCGCACTCGCGCGAGGTTGCGACGCAGGAGTTGTTCCTGAAGCTCAGCGCGCGATCCGATGTCCTCGTAGCTTCGGTTCCAGCGGATCTCCGGGTGCCGGGCGAGGTTGCCCAGGCCCGTGCACGGCACATCGAGCAGCACGGCGTCGAAAGGGGCGTTGTCGAGTTCGGGATGGTCACCCGCAAGGTCGGCTTCGACGTGCGTGAGCGTGAGTTCTTCATTCGCGAGTCGCCCGCGCCCGACCTGGGCCTGGGACTCTTCGATCTGCCGCGGGTCCAGATCGGCCGCAACGATCGTTCCGCGGCCTTCCATCAGCTCCGCGAGCTGGAGCGTCTTGACGCCAAGGCCCGCGCACGCGTCGAGCACCCGCATGCCCGGCTGCGGCTCCAGGACGCGCGCGGCTTGCTGCGCGGCCAGTCCCTGGACGGAGATGAGGCCTTCTCCGTGCATGGGCCCGAAGAAGAGGTCCCCGCCGCCCCGAGTCCGTAGCGCTTGCGGTTGGTCTGGGACCCGGCTGATCTGGATGCCGGGGTGCTCCGCTTCGAGGCGTGCAACGGCATCATCAGCGCTGATGCGCCCGAGATCGACCCGCAGGTCGACTGGAGGCGGCTCGGCCAACGCCGTGGCCCGCTGGATCGCTGCCTCCGGGCCCAGGGTCTTGATCCAGCGCCCGCCCAACCATCGAGGAATCGACCACCGGTGGTCCAGGACCGCGAGCGGTTTTCCCGCGGCCCACCGCTCCTCCAGGGCGGGACCGTCGCGACCCACGGCGCCGAGGATGGCTTGCGCGGCGCCCTTGAGTGGGCCGGCCTTCTGCAGGGGCCGAAGGGCTTCGCTGATCGCGATGGCTGGCGAGCGCCCGAGGTCGAGCATCTCGTACACCGCGATCCTCAAGATCTGTCGGGTCTCCCCCTTGAGGCCCTTGGGACGCTTGGCGTGGGTATCGATGTGGGCATCGAGCCGCGCTCGGTGGCGAAGCACCCCGTAGACCAACGTCGTCGTGAGGCCACGGTCGCGCGGGTCCATCGTGGGGTGACGCTCGAGCTGCCTGGACAAGGCGCGGTTGCTGAAGCCTGTGCCGCGCTCGACGTCTTGAAGGACACGTACCGCCAGCCGGCGCGCGGAGGGACCCTTGGCCATGGGCCCGTCTACCACGTACGCTGTGCTCGTGCGGCTGCCCGTCTCAGCGTGCCTCGGTGGAGCGCTCTTGCTCGGATGTTTGGCCGAGTCGCCCGACCCGGTCTCGTTGGAGGACGACTCGGCGGTGGCGCTTCTCGTTTCGGTCGAGGCGGACGACTATCCCCAGTGGGAGCCGCCGCCGACCTCCGCCGACCTTCCGCACCGCCGCGAAGCATCGGGCGCCCACGGGCCTTGGGTCGAGGTCTATCTCCATCCAGCGTTGCTGGGCGCGTTCTTGGGCGAAGACGCGCTGGATGCGTGGCCCGAGGGGGTCGCCGCCGTGTGCGAAAGCTACGAGAGCGAGGACGCCCCGGATCCCTTCCTGATCCAGGTCATGCGGAAGACGGACGCCGGGTGGTCGTGGGCCCAGCTCGACGCGAACCGCGAGCCACTCACGCCCGAGCGCCCCGACGATTGCATCGGCTGCCATGGCGGCGGGGAAGACTTCGTGTTCTCGGTGTTCTTGCCGAACGGATGACGATGGCTCGGCGTTGCTCGCAGAGGGCTACCGGTCGGAGGGGGAGTCGTGAGGCCTAAACCGACGCGAAGGGCCGAAAACGGCTGTTCTTGCCGAATCTCTGCAACCTGGCACTGCGGTGCACGTCGAGAAGTCATCGTGCGTGTTTCAGTCTGTGCCGTCGCGATCTGTCTGATTCTTGCCGGATGCGGCGGAGATGCACAGGGGTCCTCTCCGTTCGGCAGCGCCAGCGGTGCGTCGGGTGTGAGCGCGGGCGAGTCGGGCGGTTCGGAGTCCGTCACAGCCGGCGAGACCGCGTCGACCAACGGCGATGGTTCCGGTGGCTCCACGGGCGGCGCGGGGGATACGACGGGAGGGCCCGAAGCCTCGACTGGGGCGTCGCAGGGAAGCACCGGGGACTCCAGTGCGGGCGAGAGCGGTGCGCCAACCTCGAGCACGAGCGGGCCAGGCTCGGACACCGACGCAACCGGGGGCGAGAGTACCGGCGACACCCCGCTCTCCGACGACCCCTTCGACCCAGCGTCGTGCAACGGAATCGCGTGGACCGGGGCCGAGGCGCTCGCCGAACTCGGCGGACTGCCGCGCAGCGAGCTGGCCAGCGCTACGATTCAGGTCCGCACGCGAAGCTGCGCTGGGGACGACTGCGGCGCGTGGGGCCTCGGCGAGGATTGGATCATCTCCTACCTCACCTGGTCCGGCGGCGTGGTCACGGCCTACACCGACCTCGAAGCCGCGATGAATCTGGTGCTGTTCGAGGACAACGGCGTGGCCCGGTTGTCGATGCAACACGAGACGTTTGGCGTGGGCGGCTACCCGGACGACGACGGCGTGCTCTACGAGTTCCCACCGCAGGTGGTGAACTACCCGCACCTGCGCGCGTACAACCAGTTTCCAGAGTCCGAGTACTACTACATCGACCTCGACTACCAGGTCGCACAGGGCGAGCTCGTCCTTGGAGAGGGCTGTGCGGTGTGGACCGCCAACCCGTTCGGCACCGGTCAGCCGTACACCGCGCAGTACGGCGTGGTGTTTCACTGGTGACGCTCAGCTCTCGAACACCACGCAGCAGCCGGCTTCGCATCGGACCTGGTGGTCGGTGAAGTCGGCGGCACGACATTCGTCCGGGACGCAAGAGGTCGGCAGGGGCGTGGGTCCTGCGTCCCGAACCAATCCCGCGCCCATGCACCCACCGGCGAGTGGTTGGATCGTGCAGTCGGAGTCGCCGCTGCACGTCGCGCTTTGTGCGAGTCCGTCGGTGATGGACTCCAGGGCCCTTTGGCATTCGGACGAGCCCGCAGGCAGGCCGTCCCGCAGCCCTGTGTCGCGGTAGATCGGGGTCGTCACGCAGGTGGGCGCGGACGGTGTGGCTTTTGCGTCTTGCCCGGGGTCGGCCGGAGCGATCGCAGCCGGGGAGGGGGCGTCCGCGGGAGCGGCAGGAGCGGCCGGAGCCGGGTCGGTCGCGGGAGCACAGGCCCCGCTGGCGAGCGCGGCAAGAAGAGCGGACGCGTATCGCACCATGGGCGGGTGGTCGACGTGTCGTACTGCCACCGGCTTCATCCGAGTGCTCATCCCCGGGGAGGCCGTCGGTCGTTGAAGCCCTGGAACTCGAGCAAATCGGCGACGCGTCCCCACTGGTGCAGCGGAACGACCCCCGTCGCCCGTACGGCTTCCTTGCCATGATCGAACACGACGATGCCCGGACCCTCCGAGAACCCGAGTGCCTCCAGAGCATCCGCGCCCTCGGACAGGCTGACGCGCTCCCAACCCTCGCTGGTGATGTCGTCGGCGATGTCTCCGATGAACGCACCTCGGGTGCTCGCGAGCTTCATCTTTCGCGCCAGCGTCACGTTCCGAACCGGAGGCTTTCGCATCTGTTGCAGGCGGGTGTCGTCGTCGCCTTCGAAGCCGCCGGGCTTCATGCCTGGGATGTCGGCACGCACGACCGGATCCGGTCCGCTGTACACGAAGGCACAGACCGTCTTCCGACAGGCGGCGGTGTCGAGCCCCCCGACGGAGAGTTCGGGCATCGGTGCCCCGAGTTCAGGCTCGGTCGCCCCGAGCTGCTCGCGAAGCGCATCCAAGGCCTCGCCTTCGAGTCCGCCGCTGTGGCGTTGCACGATGCTTCCGTCCGGCCCGAGGACGACCAGACCGTGGTGTCCCTTGGGCAGCTTGAACGTATCGACAAACACGCCCTCGAAGTCGACGTACAGCGGAAACCGGATCTCCGTCGCGTAGCTCGCCATCGTGGCCTCGATCCGATCCGCGAACACCCCCATGCCTCCGGCGTCGGCGACCACGTAGCCGACCGTGCTCTCGGGGTAGACCCAGCGCGATAGGGCCCGATTGGTCGCCTCTCCCTCCGGAGACTTGGCCGACCAGGTTCCGCTCACGGCAATGACGACGGTCTTGCCCTCGAGCGCTTCGAGTTTGAGCGGCGGTTGCCCGCCCATCCCGGGGATCTCCACGACCGCGGGACTCTCCTCCACCTCTTCGAGCACCTCTGGAATGTCCTCGGTCCGCGTGAACCACCATGCGGCGCCAGCGACAGCGAGTCCCACCGACACCACGAGCGCGAGGAGTTTCTTCATTCGGCCTCGTCGAGTCGGATGGTGCTGCGGTGGACATCCCGGCCTCGCCGACAGGCCGCCGAAAGCTCACGGGTCATCGCTTCCGCCGACACGATCGGCACCGCGATCTCGTCGCAGGCGAGGCCCTCGAGCAGCACCACCCGTGGTGTGTCGCCAATGCCCACAATCGCGGCGACCGGTGTCTGTGTTCCCTGGGGCACCAGGAACACCGGCAGTCCGCCCAAGATGGTGCTCGTGACCGGGGCGGAGACGTCCCCGATGTCGCTCAGCGCGTTCATCCCGGGGCTCACGTCTTCAGAACCGCCGCCTGGGCGGTCGTCGAACTGCCGCAGAAACACCCGTGGGCTGTCGGCCTCCAGCGGAGCGAAGACGTGCCGGGAGTCCAGTGCGCCCACGATCGTGTGGGTCGGCCCGTTGGCGTCGCCCAAGGTGCTGAAGCGGTCGCTCGCTCCGGTGGGGCGCTCGGAGAGAGCCCCGGTCCCGGAGTCGACCTCAAACACCACTGCGCGAAGGCCTGCGACTCGGGCGCTGAACCCCGGTGTTCCGCCCCGCGCATGGCTGAGCAGGTCACGGACCGGTTCGATGCGATCGATGTCGCGGCCCTCGCCGACGGCGCTGATTCTTGGTGTTCCGTATCGGCCGGTGACGGGATCGATGTAACTGGTCAACAGCGTGCGGGACCCCGGGAGGGGCTGTTCCACGTCCGGGGACAGCAGCGCTTCGACGACGAGGGTGTCTCCGAGGATGAGGGGGCGACCCAGCCGGGAGTACTCGAAGCCTTCGAACTGTTCGGAAAGGTCGACGACAGCTTGGGTGTGGACGGTCGCAGCCGGCCACAGCACGTCGGTGCCGAGGAGCGCGCGGCCTTCCTCGCCGGTCCGCCACGCGATCCGAACGCGCCGCGTCTCGTCTCGTTCGCGCAAGACCGCGGCCGCGGTGAATCGGGGTTCGTCGGTGCGGTCGAACCCGGTCAAGGGCACGGTCACGCGGTCGGCGATCGCCCATCCTTCGTCCTGCGCAGCGGCCAGCGTCAGCGAAACCGGGTCCGTGCTGAGGTCGTAGCCCATCAACACGCCGGCATCGCCGTGCCCTTGGGCATCGATGACGTCGGCTTCGAAGGCCACGTTGTCGTTCATGGAACCGGTGATCCCCTCGAACTCTGCGGCGGTCACGACCAGCGACACGACCTCGCTTTCCAAGGTCTCGTCTGGGGTCAGCGTCCGCAGCTGAAGCGTGTGCTCGCCGACCACGAGCGCGCCGGTGAGATGAAGGGTGAGCGCGTCGGGGTCCAAGGAGACCGGCCCGTGAGTGTCGAGCCCGGTCCCGACGCTTTGCTCATCGATGAACACCCGGGTGAAGCCCGGACGGATCCCGCGGACGGAAAGCACGAGGTCCTCGCTCCGGTCGACCCCGATCGTGGCCTCGTCGTTGGGCGGATCGATGAAGTTCGGGACCTCGAAGACTTCGTCAGCTTCAGCCTCTGTTTCGGAGGCGGGGCCGTCGGGGTCGTCGGTGGCGCAGGCGAGCACCAACGCGAGTCCGAGCATGGCGGCCTGCCGCATGGATCGAGCTTGCCCGATCCGTGCGCCGGGTCCAAGGGGCGTGCGTCACCCGCCGCCGCTGACGGTCCACAGCAGCACGCCAAGCCCGCCGTGGATCGTGCCCAGGGCGATCGCTGCCCATCGCAGGCGTGCCGCGGCGGAGAACACGACGACGGCCCAGCACAGGCCCAAGCCGACTGCGAACCGGGTGAGCGTGTCCTCGACGCCCAACGGAACCCGGACGTCGACCAGATTGCTCGCTGTGTCGATGGCCAGCCAGAGCGACGCCCACCACGCCAGGCGGAGCCCAACGGCGCCGAGGCGGCTGCGATGCGTCCAAGCCCCGCGCAAAGTCCACGCAAGGCCACGCAGGACCGTACGAGCCCCTGCATCGAGGAGGCGCAGGGTGGTCCGGGCTGCGGGCGCGACGTCCATCCACTACGAGTGTTTCGAACCGGGGCCTGGGGTCAAGTTTTTGGCGAATCTGCGGTGCTATGCTCCCGCCGTGCCCGGTGCTTTGTCCCTCGCTCTGATCGCCGCCCTCGCGGGCCCGGCGGAAGACTCAGGGAAAGATCCGGGGGCGTGGGAGCCCGCTGCGGCGCCGCCCCCGACGGCATGGGCCCAGGCCGGAGCCAGGCCGTGGCGAATCTGCGATGCCGCGGGCCGGCAGGCGCTCGGGATCCGCCTCGGGACGCAGGGGCGCGGCAAGTTCGAACGGGTGTGGCGAGCGCGAGCGCGCCAGTGTCCGCACGAACCAGACGTGCTCGTGCTCGCGGCGCAGCAGGCCGTGTTGGAAGCCGTCCCCACGGGCTGGATGCCGGAGTCCGATCCCAATCTCGATGACACGATCGACGCGCAGCGAGCCGCAGCGCTCGAAGCGATCGCATTCCTCGACGCCGCGATCGAGGAGGCACACCTGCGCGGTGATCAGGCGCCCTACGAGGCTCACTACTTTCGGGCGTACGCACAGAGTGTGCTGGGGGAGGCGACCGCGGCTCGCGAGAGCTTGGCACTCGCAGACGCGGCCGGTGATGCGGAGCGCTACCGGATCGAGCGGATGGCGGCCGTCGCGGCCCTGCACGAGGGCAAGCTGGAAGACGCGGTGCGGCTGGCTCGCATGGCTCTCGATGATGCGCCGATGGATGCGGACGAGCGGTCGATCTCCCGCTATGTGTGGGCGCTGGTGCTCGACCGAGCCGGAGACTCGGAGTCGGCCCGCGACGTCTTCCGTCAGCTGCGACGCGAGCCCGGCTCGTTGAGGGCGCGCCCCGCCGTCGAGACGATGTTGCCCGCGCACGAACGGATGTTCTTGCGGGCGCTCGAGCACCAAGCGCACGGAGAGTCGACCAATGCGTCGCGCCTTTGGGATGCTTACCTCGCCCGGCCCGAGCCGGAAGAGGCCGATCGCGTGCTTGCTCAGCGGCACCGCGACGAGCTTCGTTGACCCGCTTCCATGAAGATCATCCGCACCGTTCCCGAGTTGTCGGGTTGGCGAGCCGCTGTGCCGTCCACCGAACGCGTCGCTTTTGTTCCCACGATGGGTTTCCTGCACGCCGGACACCTCAGCTTGCTTCACGATGCCCGCCGCCGCGTACCCTCGGGCGCCGGTTCGCTGGTCCTGTCGATCTTCGTCAACCCCACACAGTTCGGTCCTGGCGAAGATCTGGACGCCTACCCGCGCAATGAAGCGCAAGACTTCGAACTGGCCGAGTCCGCGGGGGTCGACGTGGTGTTCACCCCCAGCGACCCGGACGAAATGTATCCGTCCGCCCAAACCTGGGTGAACGTCGAGGGACTCTCCTCCACACTCTGCGGCGAGTCACGGCCGGGGCACTTCCAAGGGGTGTGCACGGTCGTCACCAAGCTCTGGATGCTGGTGCGACCAGACGTCGCCGTGTTCGGCGAAAAGGACTATCAACAGCTCGCGATCCTTCGGCGGATGCATGCGGACCTGTTTCTCGGCGGCGAACTGGCCTCCATGCCGATCGTCCGCGAAGACGACGGTCTGGCCATGTCCAGCCGCAACGCCAACCTCAGCCCCTCCGCTCGCGCCGACGCGCTTCGGCTCCCAGGATTTCGAAGCGAGGTGCTCCGGCGGTTCGGTGCCGGCGCCCGCGACGTGACCGTCCTTCTCGCTGGGGCGACGGCTGCGCTGGCTCCGGGCGTGGTCGACTACGTCCAAGCCGTCGACGCGTCTTCCCTACAGCCCGTCGACCACGTCGTGGCCCCGACCCTGGTCGCGTTTGCGGTCCGCTACGGAGGGGTACGGCTGATCGACAACGTGGTGCTCTCGCCGTGACTGCCGACCCTTCTCTTGGAATCGGACTGACGGTGGGCTCGGCGCTGTGCTGGGCCGGTCTCGACGCTTCGCGGAAAGTCCTGGTGCAGCGCGTCTCGCCGGTGGCGTTGCTCGTGATGCTGACGTTGGGCCAGATGCCGTTGTTCTCGCTGTGGGCCTGGCTCGGTGGCGACACCATCACGAGCTGGGACTACGTCCTGCCGGGGTTGGCGTCGTTGTTCCTCAACATCGTCGCCAACCTCTGCTTCTTTCGCGCGGTCACGGTCTCGCCCCTGAGCCTCACCGTGCCGTTGCTGGCGTTTGTGCCGGTGTTCACCACGATTGCAGCCAACCCGATGTTGGGCGAGATGCCAGGTTTTCGACAGGTCGGGGGCATCGGCGTGGTCGTGCTCGGAGCGTTGGTGCTCAATGCTGGCGCGGCGGAAGACCGACGGCCCATGGCGTTCGCACGGGCTCTGATTCGAGAACCCGGAAGTCTGCCGATGCTCGTCACCGCGCTGTGCTGGTCGTTGACGATCGTCGTCGACAAGCTTGCGACACAGCACGCGGGATTTGGGATTCACGGCGCCGTGCTCAACGCGGGCCTGGGAATCGTGGGCCTGTCTCTCCTCGCGTCGCGGGGCCAGCTGCGAGACCTCGCTGCGGTTCGTACCGCATGGAAACCGTTGGTGTTCGCGATCTCGCTGGGCGCCGTCGGCCTGGGCAGCCAGCTGATGGCGGTTCAACACTTGTTCACGGCGCTGGTCGAAGCGGGCAAGCGCGCCATCGGTGTGACGATGTCCGTGGTGGTGGGTCGGCTTGCCTTCAACGAACCCGTGACCCGCTTCAAGGTGGCCGCGGTCGTGCTCATGAGCCTGGGCGCTGCCCTGATCGTCTGGAAGTGAATCGATGACCGACCCCGTCTTTGTGGCCGCGGTGATCGCTGCTTGTGTGATCGCCTCGCAGTGGCTGGTCGACAAGACCCCGCTTCGACATGCTGGGGTCGCGTTGCTGGTGATTGTGGTCACCGCAATTGTCTCTAACGTCGGGATCATTCCAACCAGCGGCAACCCCGTCTACAGCGGCATCTTCGGCTACATCGCCCCGTTGTCGATCTTCTGGTTGCTGCTCGGCGTCAACCTGCGGGCCGTTCTCAAAGCCGGACCGCAGCTGCTGTTCTTGTTCTTGGTGGGGGCGCTGGGCACCGCTCTGGGCGTGGTCGTGGCGCTGCAGTTGCTCGGTGATGCTCCGTTCGGGACGCAGACGCCCGCGATGGCCGGCATGTTCACGGCCACGTACATCGGTGGGAGTGCGAACTTCAACGCGATCGCACTTCACTACGAGGTCATGGAAAGCGGCCCTCTGTACGCCGGCGCGATGGCGGTCGACTCGGGCATCACCGCGGTCTGGATGGCGATCACCATCGCGCTCCCTCGCTGGCTTGGGGGGCGAGTGGGCGAGGCGATGGCCGACCGTGGAGGCGAGGACCCCGACCGCGAGGCCGTCGCGCCCCGGGACCTCGCGGTGTTGTTCATGCTGGGCTTGGGCGGTGCGTGGGCAAGCGGTGTCGTGTCCGAGCCTCTGGGCCTGCCGAGCATGCTGATCCTGACCGTGTTCGCGCTCATCTTGGCGCAGGTCCCGGCCGTCGCTCGGTTGCGGGGCGCGAAGGCGGTCGGCATGTTCGCCGTGTACGTCTTCCTCGCGGCGATCGGCGCGCTGTGTGACGTCGACGCACTCGGGTCGTTGGGAGAGGTTGGGGGGAGGATCGCGATTCTCGCGATCACCTGCGTCGGGTTCCATGGCGCGCTGACGTTCGCCGCGGCCAGGGTCTTCCGGCTCGATCCCGCGCTAGCGGCGGTCGCCTCGCAAGCCAACATCGGCGGCGGAACCACCGCGCTCGCGCTCGCCCGCAGCCTTGGCCGGCCCGACCTCGTCCTCCCGGCCGTGCTCGTAGGCTCGGTAGGAACGGCGCTCGGCACTTTCGTGGGATTTCTTGTCGCTGCCTGGCTCGGGGCGTGATCGTTGCGGGCCCGCGCGGCACTACCCGTCCATGCGAGCTTGTATTGTCTTAGGAGCGGTGAGTCTGGCCTTGGGGCTCGCGCTGACACCGGCAGATGCCGACGCGTGTGGGGGCACGTTCTGTGATGCCGGGCCCAGCGTCATGCCGGTCGACCAGAGCGGCGAGAACATCCTGTTTGTGATGGAGGGCGGCACCGTCGAGGCGCATGTTCAGATCCAGTACCAGGGGGATCCCGAAGCGTTTGCGTGGGTTGTTCCGGTGATGGCTGTGCCGGAGATCGAGGCGGGATCCGATGCGCTGTTTCAGAATCTGCTGAGCGCGACCGTGCCGACATTCCAGACCACGTCGGTGTTCGAGGACTGTGGCCCCGAGCGCGGACGTGGCGGCTTTGGGGGATGCGATGTGGAGAATGACTCAGCGTCCGCCGACGGCTCGGCCGAATCGGGTGGGTTCAACGATCCCTTCGAAGACGACCCCCAAGTCGTGTCGCGCGGGACCGCCGGCGCGTTCGAGTATGCGGTGCTCGAGGGGGGAACCATCGACGGCGTGGTCCAGTGGCTCGACGACAACGGCTACGCCCAAGACGACGACGCGCCGGCGGAGCTCCAAGCGTACCTCGACAAGGAGTTTCTCTTCGTCGCGTTCAAGCTGCGCGGCGGGACCGGGGTTGATGAGATCCACCCCGTCGTCATCCGCTACGAGGGGGACGAGCCCTGTGTGCCCATTCGACTGACGCGTATTGCGGCCACCGACGACATGGGCGTCCGGGCCTTCTTCCTCGGTGAATCCCGCGTCGCCCCGACAAACTACCGTAGCGTGGAGATCAACCTCGCGGCCATCGACTGGCAGAACCTCGGCGCCAACTATGAGTCCGTGGTGACGCAAGCGGTCGACGCCGATGGCAGCGACGGACATGGCTTCGTCACGGAGTACGCCGGCGCATCGAACGTGGTGCTCACCGACGGGATTCTGAATCCTCGATGGGATGCACAGCGTTTTCTGGAGGCCGCGCCCGAGGACGCCATCGCCGAGCTTGCGCTTCAAGGACTCTTGGGCTGCACCGGAAGCTCGTGCCAGGCGTTCCATCCGTTGATCGCGGGGGTCCTGGGCCGCTTCCTACCGGTCCCGACCGGGGTGTCGTTCGAGGCGTACTACGGCTGCGTGTCCTGCTATGAGAACGCCGACTTCGAGTCGTGGGATCCGAGCGCATTCGCGGACGAACTCGAGGCTCGGATCATCGGTCCAGCCGAACACGCGATGGACGTGCTGAACGAGCACGCGTACCTGACGAGGCTGTACACCACCTTGTCGCCGCAGGAGATGACGCTGGACCCGATCTTCCACGAGAACGCAGACCTCGAGCCGTTCTCGAACCTCCACAACGCAACCATGGTGTTCGCCTGTGAAGGATCCGACTACGTGGAGTTCGACGACGGAACTCGGCTTGCCGTCACGGGGAGTCCCGACCCTGCTCAGCCGGCGGCGCTGCTGGTGCAGGAGGTGCCGATGCAGGGTCCTGCGATGACCGTGGCGGATCTGACGGAGCAGGCGGACGATGCACGCCGCACGTGGAATGCAGAGCAAGGGTTGGGCGGAGGCGAGGGCTGCAACTGTCGCGCGAGAAAACACGGCGCGTCGGGGCTGGCCTGGGCCGCGTTCATGGTGGGGTTGGGGCTGTGGGCACGTCGCCCCTGTCGCCCCCGTGTTCAGCGAGCCAAGCATCGATCTTCGTGATGCGGTCGGCCGCCGTGTCGTCGTCCTGAGCCCGGAGCCGGTCCCGTGCATCCTTGGCGAGCGTGCGTGCACGTGTCATGTCTCCCCCGGTGAGGGCCAGGGCGCGGGCCAAGCTGAACTCGGTGCGGGCGCGCTTCCGAGGTGGCGCACCGGTTTCGCTGCGGATCGACAGCGCTTCCTCCAGCAAAGGGAGCGCTTCGTCGGTACGCCCGAGGTCGAGAAGCGCCAGGCCTTTGCCGGTCAGGCTGTTCGAGACGTAGACATGCCGCGTTCCGTGAATCTCTCGCCGCACGGCGATAGCGACGTCGTACCGGGGAAGCGACTCCTCGAGTTTGCCCCACTCTCGATAGTTGCTGGCGATGTTGTGGTTGGTCGTGCCGACCTCGCGGTGCACCGGCGGGAACGCCTTCGTCACCAGGGCCTCCACCGCGAGCATGGACTCGAGGGCGTCCTCGTGGTTGCCGCGCATCCGCTGGATCTCTCCGAGGTTGCCGAGCGAGAACAGGAGGTCTTGGCTGTCGTCGGGAAGGGCCGCGCTCATGATTGCGTACGCGCGGCGGAATCCCGCCTCGGCCGCGACGAGGTCCCCCGTGGAGAACGCGATGGCACCGAGCCCGTTGTGGATGCCGGCGAAGACCGGGTGGTCCTCGCCCATCGTCTCGAGGGCCCGCTCCGTTGCGCGTCCGAACGCCGCCTCGGCCGCCGGGAAGTCGCCCTTCCAGGTGTTGATGTTGGCGCGTAGGACCTCTTCCCCCCACGCCCGTTTCTTGCCAGGGGGGCGGTGCGCGTCCAGCGTTTCGAGCTCTTGGAGCGCCTCTTCCAGCTTGCCTTGCTCTGCAAGCGCGGACCCGCGGGCCTCGCGGAGGTCCAGCTCGAGCGTGAAGCGATCTGGGACCCGCTCCAACACGGCCTCGGCGTAGTCGAACCACCGGAGTGCCTCGTCGTGGGCCGACTGGGCGTGAAAGAGGTGGCGGCCCATCTCGATCCACGCATGCGCGAGCAAGCGGTCGTCCCCGATCCGGGCGGCGAGTTGCCCGGCGCGGTGAAACGTCTCGGTGGCCAGCTCTCGCTGAGAGTTTCGGCTCAGCGCAACGGAGAACTCGAGCGCGGCGGATGCCATCGTGGGCGGATGGGTCGATGCGGTGGCGGCCTCGTCGGCTTGACGCAACACCTCGAGTGCTTCGCCATCGCGGCGCGCCCCCAACAAAGCCCGGCCCCGAGAGAGGACCGCTTCGGCGGCCTCGACCGACTCCGCGAGTTCGGGCGCAGGGGCCGGATAGGCCTCCAGGAGCGCTTCGGCGTCGGCGCACGGCTGCACCGGGGAAAGGTTGCTCAGCAGCGTCGCGGACTCCTCGACCGTCTGTGCGTTGGCCTCGGCGAGGACGGCGAGGGTGGCATCGAAGTCTCGGCGTCGGGCATCGAGGCAGGCGACCGAACGGTCATGCAGGTTCTCGGACCGGTCGTGCTTCAGATGCGTCGCTTTGCAGGTCTCGAGACGGACGCGGCTCCACTCTTGGGCGTAGGCATCCGCGGTGTCCAGGGCGTGGACCAGGGCCTGCTCCGCAAACGGCACCTCGGCGGCGGCGAACGAGCCTCGAATCTCGCCGCGGAGCTTGCCTGGAAGTACGTCCGCTGGGAGGCTCTCGAGTTCGGCGCACGGCCGGGACTCCTCGTTGTCGAGGCTCACGGCCACGACTCCGCCCAGCGCAACAACGGCGACGCTTGTGATGGCCACGGTGCGGCGCGAGGTTGGACGGCGCTCGAGCTGCCCCAGCAGCGCCCGCATGTCCGCCCAGCGCTCCGAAGGCTTCGGCTCCAGCCCGCGAAGAATGGCACCACTGATTCGACTGGGGACTGGCGTCGACTTTGGGATGGGTCGCCGCTCGCCTTGGGTGGCCTGCAGCATCAGCGCCATTCGGCCGTTGCCGTCGAAGGGACGCTCTCCGAACAGCGCCTCGAAGGCCGTGATGCAGAAACTGAACTGGTCGCTCTTGCCGTCGAGTTCACCCCGGGCGTGTTGCTCCGGGCTCATGTACGCGGGCGTGCCGGCGATGGCCCCGGTCTGCGTGAGCTGCTCGGTGTGCGAGTTGTGGGAACTGGAGAGGTCGAGGTCCCCGGTCTCGCTGGGGGGCGGGTCCTCGAAGCTGCCGAATCGCCGCGCCAGGCCAAAGTCCAGCACCCGTACGAGGCCATCGTCCCCGACGAGCACGTTGGCCGGCTTGAAGTCGCGGTGGATGAGGCCCTGGTCGTGCGCGGCCGCCAGGCCCGCTCCGGCTTGGATGAGCACCGAGAGCACCTCTTCCCAGGGGCGGGTTTCCTCGAGCCAGTGCTTGAGGTCGCATCCTGCCACCAGCTCCATTGCGATGAACAGGCGGCCCTCGACTTCACCCACGTCGTGGACCGTGATGACGTTGGGGTGAGACAGGCGCGCCATGGTCTGCGCCTCGCGAAGGAGTCGCGCGCGCCCCGTGTCGGTCCCCGCTGCCTCGCCGAGGACTTTGAGCGCGACGCGTCGGTCGAGTTCGGGGTCGTAGGCGGCGTAGACGACGCCCATGCCGCCGGCGCCGATTTCGTGCAGGACGACGTAGCGGCCGAACGACGTGCCCTGGCGCGGTCCGTCGGTCGGCGGAGGCACGCTCCACCCTCCGTCACCCGAGACGAGCCCGGAGTCGGTCGCCGTCGGCTGTGTCGGACCGGCCATGGTGCTCGAGCATGCCCCAGCGCGGGGGCGCTGTCTGCCCGAGTCCCCGAACCTCCCGATTGGATCCATCCTGCGACTCGATGTCCCGTCGCCGCGCGCAGGCCTTCGCATTGCCGCACGGGATGGCGATACTGACACCGTGATGAGGTTGGACTTTAGATTGATAGCTATGGTTGGCGTGTTGGTGTGGTCCGGTTGTGGTTGGGCGGTCGCGGTGCCGCGGTGCGACCGAGGGATGGCCCGCGTGGATGGACAGTGCGTTCCGACACCGACGCTGGTGTTTCGGGAGTGCGTCGAGGCATTCCGGACCACGCGTGTCGAACGGGATCGGGGCGACTCGGTGGCCGTGGGCGGTTCGGTTCCCGGGACAGGCAGCGCGCGGTTGGAGCGCGACCGCCGGGATGTCGAGGCCAAGGAACTCGCCTCGCTGCCGGATGCGGACGCGGATGTGATCATCGAGGAGTGTCGGCGACAGGAACAGGCCGAACGCGGTCGGCTGCTCGACGAAGCGTGGGCCGCTGCGGATGAGGCCCGGGGCGACGCGAAGCGGGCTCGAAATGACGTCCGCCGTCTCGAGTCGTCGACGGCCGCGCTGGAGGGGGCGGTGCAGGAACTCTCCGCGGATCTCGAGCTGGAGCGGGCAACGGTGTTGGAGCGTGACGAGGCGCTCGCGGCCATGACCGCGCTGGCAAGCCTCGACCACCCGTGTGCGCTGGAGATCTGGCCGCAGTGCGCCGAGGCGGCGGCGTCTGACCACGAAGCCGGAGAGCACGCGCGCGCGCACCGAAGGTACGAGCTGGCCTGCGAGGCGGGCGTCGCCGAAGCGTGCGGAAACTGGGGGCTGATGTTCGAGCACGGCCAGGGGGTTCCCACCGACCTTCGCCGCGCGCGAGACCTCTACAGCCGCGCCTGCGACAGCGACGACCTCGAGGGCTGCGTTCATCTGGGTGTCGCAACGCTCGCCGAAGATGGGGCGGTGTCCGACGTTGAGGATGGCCTCCGCCGGGCGTGTGCCAAAGATGTCGCTCGAGGATGCACGACCCTGGCACAGGCTCTCCCTCGCGGGGCCGAGGAAAACGACGACATCGAGTCCCTCCTCGAGCAAGCGTGCCGACTCGATGATGCGCATGGCTGTCGTCTGTTGGGCGTGCACCTGGAACGCGACGTGGAACGGGGCGACCTGGTTGCAGCACAGCGGGCGTTCGACAGAGCGTGCGACCTTGGGGACTCCGCCGGGTGCGACGCGCGAGTGCAGGCCAGCGCGACCCATCGCAATCCGTCCGGGCCCAAGCGTGTACACTGAGTCGGTGGACGCGCACTGGGTCGACACCAACGAGTCGCTGCAGACGTGGTGCGAACGCCTCTCGGGCGAGTCGCGGATCGCTGTGGATACCGAAGCGAACTCGATGTTCGCGTATCACGAGCGGATCTGCCTCGTGCAAGTCAGCACGGCGGACACGGACATCCTCATCGACCCTCTGGCCGTCGATCTGGCGCCGTTGGGCAAGGTGTTGGAAGCCCCCGGCATCCAGAAGGTGATGCATGGTGCCGACTACGATGTCCTGATCTTCAGGCGGACGCAGAGCATCGGCATCGAGAATCTGTTCGACACGATGCTCGCCGCCCGTGTCCTGGGATGGCCCAAGTGCGGACTGGCATCCCTGCTCGATGAGCACTTCGACTT
>CAJXVA010000173.1 GCA_913061055.1 uncultured Pseudomonadota bacterium | reverse complement strand
CGAGATGTAGAGAGGTCTCGTGGGCTCGGAGATGTGTATAAGAGACAGCTGCTCGCCTTCGGATTCGAAGATGCACCACCGGTCCGGCACATCCTTCATGTGAAGGACCGAACGTTCGAACCCGAAGCGATCGACGGCCTGCCGGAGGCCTTCGTGAATCCGGACAAGGAGACCAAGCGGGCCCTCGCGAAGAGCCGCAAGCGCATCGAGAAGGTGCGCAACAAGGTCTCCAAGACCGCCCACTATGCCGGTGGCTTCGTCTGGCCCGCGCGCGGGAAGATCACTTCGACGTACGGCCGTAAGCGGATTCTCAACGGCGAGGAGAAGAGCTTTCATTGGGGCATCGATATCGCCGGCCGCAAAGGAAGCCCGGTGAAGTCCCCCGCCGCCGGCGTCGTTGTGTTTGCCGAGAAAGACGTGCCGCTTGCCGGCCACCTGGTCATCGTCGATCACGGGCACGGCCTGACCTCGTCCTTTCTTCACCTGCAGAAGATCAAGGTGGAGGTTGGCGACGAGGTCAAGCAAGGCCAAAGCATCGCAACACTGGGCAACACGGGACGCTCAACCGGTCCGCACCTGGACTGGCGCATGAACTGGTTCGACACCCGCGTGGACCCGCAGCTTCTCGTGCCGGCGCGCTGAAACGACCCCGACACCGGCCTCAGTGCCCGCAGAATCGGCGGTGGCCGCCGGTCTTCGCGACGCGACGCTCTGGGTCCGCCCCGAGCGCCCGCGGTCTGCTCAAGTCTGGCCCAGTCAGGGCCGATGTGCAGATGGAGGGACATGATGCAGAACACCGCGATTGAACTCGGCCCATCTGCGCAAGCATCCGCCCGGCTGCCCGCGCTGCGGGTCGTTTCACCCAGCGCCTCCCAGGCCGCAGCCCCCGCGCCAACGACCGGGAGCCCCTACGCCACCGGGCCGTGGAAGATGTTCTGGGCGTTCAGTGGGCTGTGCCTGTCGGTGCTGGTCATCGCACAGATCGCACTGCGCCTGAACGTCGAGTACACCCTGTAGCCATCGGCCGGAGCTGCACTTCACAGGCTCGTGAGCACGACGATCGCCGCAAGCAGCAGGAACCACAGCGGCAGGTAGGGTCGAAGCACGCGGAGCTGAACCCAGCGCCAGCCTTTGAGCTGCACGTCGCCCCAGCTGCCTTTCTCGAACCCCTGCCCAAAGCCGACCGCGCGAACCTGACGAATGTACGCGGGGAGTCCGAAGGCCAGGCCGACGACGAGTCCGCCCGCGTGCCCGAGGTTGGCGATCGGTCCGACGAAGCCGGTCGCGCACAACACAAACCATCCCATCATCAGCAACGCGTTGACGTCGGACAGGGCGTAACGATGCTTGCGGTCGTACTGCGCCCGCATCCAAACGAAACCGAACAGCGCGTAGACGACTCCGGACATGCCGCCGAACGCGGGCCCAGAGACGGCGTACTGCGCCAGGTTGCCGACCACCTCACTCACCACGACGAGCACGACCAACAACCACGAACCGTGGTTGCTCTCGACCTGCGGTCCAAGCCGCCACATCCACATCATGTTGAACACGAGGTGCAGCGCGCCGAAGTGCAGAAACATCGGTGTCAGCAGCCGCCACACCTCGCCGTCGCGAATGCGCTGCAGCGGTACGATCACATCGTAGTGGTCGATGGTCAGCGACCACATCGTGTCGTCGCCGGCGAGACCGAGGTAGCCCATCAGGGCGATGATCACCGAGCCGCCGATCAGCGCCATGGTGATCGGCGTCAGCCCGCCCGGCGCCGCGCGCCAGCTCGCACCCACCGACACCTGCCGCTGCGCGTGATCTTCACGCTCCCGCACATCAGCCTTTCGCAGCTTCGCCGCGCGATCGGCGAATGTGCCCGGGTCGTCGTCCGCGTGCTCCCGGGCCCACGTCCGCGCGCGCGCCAGCTCGTCATGATCGATCACCCACACCGATGGGGCATCCGACTCACCGCGAATCTCGGCCTCGATTCCAGCCACGCGAAGCCCGTCCGCGATGTGCTCAGCGCGGGCTCGGTCGTCGGTCTGGCAGAGCTTTCGCATCGGCGGAGGCGGGTCCTCGGCAGACACCCTAACCTAGGATCCAAAGCGAGCCCGGCGACATCGAATCTGCGTGGCGATACACGCGAAAAAGCCGCGAGAGTCTCCACTCGCGGCCTTCTGCGCAGAGGCTGGCTCAGCCTACTCTTCTTCCCAATCCGAGCCCGGATCGAGCTGGGTGGAGAACTCCGCGACCTGCGGGGGACCATCGTAGGTGGGGAACCCAACGCCGGCGACCGCGTCGCGTAGGCAGTCCTTGAGATCCGAGTCCTTGTCCCACTTGGATGCACTGAGGGTCGCGTTGACGGCGAAGGGCTTGTCGGCCTTGGGGTTGAGCTGAACCGCGAAGTCGACGTCTCCATCGAGCGCACTGCCATCTCCCACGCCGTGCTTCTTCTTGGCCTTCATGACGCAGGAGTCGAGGCTATCGAACGAGCGGTTGAAGGCCTGCTGAACCTCCCAGTCGTCGACCCGCTCGGTGCCGTACTTGTCGAGATCGACCGACATCGCGGAGGGATCGAACTCGGCAATGGTTGCCTTGACCGTGCGCTTGCCGGTGCGGCCCTTGTCGGGCTTCTTGCAGGCCACAGCGCCCAAGGACATCGCTGTCGCGAGCGTGAAAAGACCGAGAGTTCGAACGAGTGCCACCCTGTTTGCGTTCATCTTTGCGTTTCCCCTGACAAGCCGTCAGGCCGCCCCCCTGCGTTGGGCGTCCCGTGCGTGCGGTTGTGTCAGACGACGACCGCACCGCGATTATTCCGTATTCTTCGGCACGCGGCTATGATCGCGCGCAGGTTGTGACCAAGCCGGCTACATTGACCCATCACCATGAGGTCTCCGCTCAGTGCGCCTCATGCGGACTCAGCGCATTGGTGCCGGTGCATTTACAGCGCGACGCCAAGGCAAACTGGGTCCAAGTCGACAAACCGGGATGGTTCCGCCGTAGCAAGGTGGATACGAGCAAGGCCGACGTTCAGATCGACGCCTGCCCGGTTTGTTTCGGCGCCTGGTTCGACGCCGGTGAACTGAACACCCTGGCGGGCTCACTCGAGGGCGTCGAAGACATCCTCGACCCGCAGGCCGACGAAACCCAGCGTCCCTGTCCCCACGGGCACGGACCGATGAAGGAGCACGGGCTTCCTGGAGTGATCCGCACCCCGGTCGATCGATGCACGAGCTGCGGGGGGATCTGGCTCGACGGCCATGAGCGACGCAAGCTGGCCAAGGCCACCACCAGCGAGGGTCAGGGCACCCGGACCGAGCGCTGGCTCAAGCGCGGTGCGATCTGGGCGGCGCAGGTGCTGACCCACCTCCCGGTCGAGGTCGAGAACCCAGGACGCGGCACCCCCTGGGTCGTCTACACACTGCTGGCCATCTTCGCCGTCGTGTTCGGCATGCAGGAGTTCGAGCAACTCGACACGATCTACTACGGCATCGTCCCCGGCCGGTTCAAGCAGAACCTCGACTGGTACACGCTGCCCTCGTACATGTTCATGCACGGCAGCGTCGCCCACATCCTGGGCAACGCGTACTTCCTCTATACGTTCGGTGACAACATCGAGCACCTCTTCGGCCGCGTCCGCTTCGCGTTGTTCTTCGTCGTCACGGGCTTGCTCGCAGGGGTGCTGCACACCGTCCTGACCCAAGAGACAGCCACCGTCGTCGTGGGTGCTTCGGGCTCGATCGCCGGGGTCTTGGCCGCATACCTGTGGGCGTTTCCTCGGCAACGCCTGTTCCAAGTGGTGCTGTGGATCCAGCTCAAGATTCCCGTCTGGGTCTACCTGCTGGTCTGGGTCGGGTTCCACATCGTGATGGGGTTCTTTGGATCGGGCAGCGGTGCCAAGCAGGTGGCATGGTTCGCGCACCTGGGCGGATTCCTCGTCGGGCTGGCCGTCACGCCGTTGATGTTGAGTCTACGACGCCGCGAGGTCGCGAGATCCGTACGCGTCCCCGCGGCAGGCTAGTGCTCGGGCGCGGCCGGCGGAGCGGCGACCGTCGCGGTATGGTCCGGGCGGATCGATGCTCACCTGGCTGCTCACCGCTGCCCTTGCGCAGGCTCCCGCAGAGTCCCCGGGGAATCCGCTCGAGCTTGCGTGGGACGTGCCGGACGGGTGCGGCGACCTGGACTCGGTACGAAGTCGGATCGACGCGCGTCTCGCCGACCGGCCGCAACCCGACGCACCGCTGAGCGCCACCGGCACCATCACCACCTCGGATGCGGGATACGTCATGTCCCTCACGCTGCGCCAGGGGGAGACGCAGTCGGAACGCAGCTTCGAGGCGACAACGTGTGAAGAGGTCGTCGAGACCGCGGTCTTGCTGATGGTGATGACCCTCGATCCCCTCGCGATCCCCGAGCCGCCGGAGCTGGAACCAGAGCCGGAGCCAGAGCCAGAGCCGGAGCCGGAGCCAGAGCCAGAGCCAGAGCCGGAGCCAGAGCCAGAGCCAGAGCCAGAGCCAGAGCCAGAGCCAGAGCCAGAGCCAGAGCCACAAGCGGTGCGTCGAGGGCTCGAAGCTCGCGGGCGGCTCGGCGGTGGAATCGGGTTCGGACCGCTACCCAGCCTGGGTGGGGTGTTCGAGCTCGCGGCCGGCCTCGGGCAGTTGCACTGGGCCGCACACGTCACCGCGGAGGTCTGGACCCCTTCGACCGCACGCACGCAGCAGGGCAGCACCGCTGGCGTGTGGTTGGCAGGGTTCGGACTCGAGGGCTGCGGAGTCCTCACTCCCGCCCCGCGATGGACAGTCCCGTTGTGTGGGGCCGTCGTGGCGGGGCCGATGACCGGCCGCGGACTCGAAGTTCGCAACGCCGACACCGCCCGCACCGCGTGGGTCGCCGCCCGGGCGTCCCCGGGCGTGGTCGGGTGGATCCGGCCGTGGGTCGGCATCGGAGCGCACGTCTCGGGGCACGTCACCCTCTGGCGTCCCCGGTTCGCAATCGAGCCCGCAGGGACCGTTCACGCCGCCCGTTCGGGCGGACTGCGGGCCTGGGCCTTCGTTTCTTTCAGAAATCGACGGACCTGGTGATGGGGGAGCCATCCGGTGAACACAAAGGAGTCGTGCGGGCATCCGCCCCCCCTGCCCATGAGCCTGAGCCTCCCACCCTCGACGACCTGTACCGGGCCCATGCGGACTTCGTGTGGCGCGCCGTGTTGCGAATGGGCATCGAGGACTCCGCGGCGGAGGACGCGGTGCACGAGGTGTTCCTGGTGGTCCGCCGCAAGCTCCCAGAGTTCCGGGGCGACGCAGCTCCCACCACCTGGCTGTACGCGATCGCCCGTGGGGTCTGTGCGAACCTTCGTCGCAAGCACGCCCGGGCCGAACGACGGATCGAGCTGGTCTCGCCGCCTGCCCCGGCCCCAAACCCAGAGGACGCTGCGAGTCGGTCGGGCGCCGCGGCCTTGGTGGCCCGCTTCCTCACCGAGCTCCCGCCACAGCAGCGCGAGGTGTTCGTGTTGAGCGATATCGAAGGCATGGCCGGGCCCGACGTGTCGGCGGCGCTGAAGATTCCGCTGGGCACGGCGTACTCCCGCCTTCGACTGGCCCGCAAGCGCCTCGAGGCGTTCATCGCAGGAGCCAACGATGGCTAAACGACCGCCCGCACTCTCGCCGGAGGCTCTCGCAGCACTCACCGCGTATCGCGACGCCACGACCATGCCGGATGCGGCCCGCGAACGGGGGCATACGCGGCTGTCCGAAGGCGAAACCACTCCAGCCTCTCGCCCCGCTTGGGTCTGGATCGGCGTGGGCGCGCTCGCGGCAGGACTGTTGCTGTGGGGGGCGTTTGGGATCGGCGATGCGCTGAAGGCGAGCACCGACACCGCCGAGCGACACCAGGCCCCGATGCAGGCCCCACACGACTCCGGCGAGACCGCCTCGATCGAGCCGGGCCCGGCACCCGAACCGGCGAAGCGGGAGCGGACCACGCCGCCCGCCTCGACGCCGCTGCCCCCGGTCCCGCTCGAGGAGATCGAATCGGCGGCCGAACCCGGAGTCGAAGCGGAGCCCCCGGTCTCTGCTCCGCCGCGCGCACGTCCGCATCGAAAGCCCAGGCCCGTGTCCCAGGTCCCGGCCGAACCGCCTGCGCCGTCCAGTCGCCTGGGCGCGGAGAACCGTCTCATCGCGCGAACGTGGGAGCAGGTGCGGGCCAAGCAGTATGCCAAGGCTCGGCAAACGCTTGCCGAACACGCCACCGAGTTTCCCTCGGGAGTCCTGGCGCCAGAGCGCAAGGCGCTGCTCATCATCGTCGGGTGCCTGCAGCATCCAGAGTCGGCGACGGGGAAGGCAGACGCATACGCTGCCACGGGACGCAACACCCTGCTCACCAAGGTTCGATCCGCGTGCAGCAAAGAAAAGTCCGGACCGAAGTGATGGCCGTAGTGCTCGGCGAACACACACCGGGCATGACCTATCGCTGTACTGAGTTTTCGTTGACCGCGCTCTTCGCCCTCGCATCTGCCTTGTCGTTGGGATGCGACGCTCCAGAGAAGACCGTGGGGCAAGAGACCGATGGCGAGTCCACCTCCGACTCGGCATCTGGCTCCGGCTCTGGCTCTGCGACGGACTCCGGCGAGACGGACTCCGGCGAGACGGACTCCGGCAGCGAGACGGGCGGAACAGTCGACTGCGCTGGTCTTGAGACTCCTGGAGAATGCGCCGAGAACGACTGTGAGTGGCTCGACACCATCCGCGTCTCGACCGACGGCGAGACCTGCACCAGCGAACCTGGAGCGGGCTACTGCAACCGGATCCTGCCGTTCGGCGGCGGCGGCGACGACTGCGGCGACAGCCTCTGCGCAGCGGACAGCGACGTGTATTGGACGCGCGAGGTCGCGACCGGAGAGTGGGAGGTTCTTGGCGGGGCGGGGTGTTCACTCGGCGCTCCCGAGGGATTCACTCAGTGCGACTTCAGTGGAGACGACCCAGCGGCATGCGAGTGCGTCTGCGAAGGCGGTTCGTTCCTCCCAGAGGGTTTCGAACCGACCCTGACCGGTTCGGGCTGCGGCGACATGAACGTGTTCGCGTCCACCCCGGACGGAACGATCGGACTTTCGCTCTCGACCGGTTTCGAGTTCAACCCGGTTGACGACGCCGTTTCCGCGGGCATGAGCGTCACGACCACCCACGACGTCAGCGAGTTCGCGCGACTCGTGATCATGGTCGGCACCAACGTGACCTATCCGGAGTGTAATGACGCGCTCGACCCCGACGCGTACTCCATCGACCAGGAATGGCTCGCGACGGCCGGCTCGGTTGAGATCACAATCCAGCCCGTCGAAGACGCGCCGAAGTTCGGGACGACGGGATTCGCGACCGTGACGATCACCGGCCTGGAGGTCTCCTTGGGCGGTATCACGGAGATGGTGAACGACGTCACGTTCGAGGACATCGGCGTGGGATGGCTCCCAGGCTGAGGCACGACGCCCACCCAGACCCATGCGCCGGGAGTTCGTTTTTTTCTCGGCGTAGTGATGGGCGGACCCACCGGCGAACACCAAGAGAGTATGACCTTCCGAACCCACGACCTTGCATTGTTGCCCTCCGCCTTGCTCACCCTCGCCCTCGGTACGACCGGCTGCGACGCAGGAGGAGGGGAAACCGAAACGGACGGGATGTCGGCCTCGAGCACCTCCGACACGGGCAGCACGGGCGGTGAGACTTCTGCGAGCGCGGAGACAGGTACGGACAGCACCAGCGCCAGCGGGACGACCACCGGCAGCACGGGTACAGCATCGTCCGGCGAAACGTCCACCGGCGGCGAGACCACCGGCGGCGAGACCACCGGCGGCGAGACCGGCGGTGAGACCACGGGCGGCGAGACCACGGGCGGTGAGGCCTCGCTCCCCGAGGGGTTCGAAGAGACTCTCTCGGAGTCGGGCTGCGGCGACATGACGCTCTGGGGCCGAAACGACGACGACACCATCGCCCTGGTGCTATCGATCAACGACGACCTGGTCGCCAACGCGTCCGCCGCCGGAACGACCTACGAAGGCACCCACGACGTGTCTGAGTTCGGCACCTTCAGCGTCTTGGTCGGCACGATGGTCGGGTTCCCGATCTGCAACGACGTCGCGACCGACAAGACCATCATCGATCAGGAGTGGCTCGCCACGGCCGGCAGCGTCAACATCACGATCGAGCCCGTCGAAGATGCGCCGAAGTTCGGCACTTTGGGCTTCGCGACACTCGAACTCTCCGGCGTCGAGGTGACCTTCGATGGCGTGACCGAACCCCTCGAAGACATCACCTTCACGGACGTCGGCGTCGGCTGGCTGCCCGGCTGACGCTGACCGCCGCGTGATACGGCAAACGCCGGCGTTAGCACGCCGGCGTTTGCACGGGATGGGGCCTCCCCTACCCTTCCGAGGGCGGGACCCAGGCGGTGTCGACGTTCTCGCCCTCTTCGAAGCCGAAGAAGATCCGCATCTGCTTCTTCATGAACTCCTTCCCCTCGTCGGACTGGAGATCCATCTTGTAGGTGTTGATGTAGCGCGGCGAGACCTGCAGCCACTCTTTCCACGCCTGCATGCTGACGTTGTCGAAGATCAACTGGCCGAACTCACCGGGGAGCGGCTTGAACGGAAGACCGGGCAGTTCTTGGCCGTGTTTCTTGCAGAGGACGGTGCGTGGTGCGTTCATGATCGGACTCCTTTGAGTGCTTGCGAGGTGGCCGTCTCAGGCTTGGCTGAGGGCTTGGGTGACCACGTCGACGGCGGTGGTCAGTGGGATGCGTTTTTGGGACCGGTCGTCCCGCATGCGCAGGGTGACGCTTCCGTCCTGGAGCGTGTCGTTGTCGACGGTGATCGCGTACGGCGTACCGATCTCGTCGTGCCTGGCGTAGCGCTTGCCGATGGCGTGTTGCTCGTCGAGCTTGGCGTTGATGCCGGCTGCGTAGAACTTCTGCACGATCTCGCGAGCGAGTTCGGGCATGCCGTCCTTCTTGACCAACGGCAGCACCGCCACCTTGATCGGGGCCAGGCGCGGGTGCAGGCGCAACACGGTGCGCGCGCCCTTGCCGTCGGCATCGCCGGGTTCTTCGTCGTACGCATCGCACAACACGGCGAGCAGGCCGCGGGTGGCTCCGGCCGCAGGCTCGATGACGTGCGGCAGGTAGCGCCAGCCGTTCTTGCCGGTTTCGGGGTCCTGCTTTTGAGGGTCGAAGTACTGCAGCTTCTTGCCCGAGCCCTTGGAGTGCGCATTGAGGTCGTAGTCGGTGCGACTGGCGATGCCCTCGAGTTCGTCCCAGCCCCACGGGAAGGCGTACTCGACGTCGTAGCAGCCGTCGCTGTAGTGCGCCTGCTCGTCTTCTTCGTGCTCACGCAGACGAAGGTTCTCCTCGCGGATGCCCAGGCTCTTCCACCAGCCCAGCCGAGTGTCCTTCCAGTACTGCAGCATCTTCGGGCCTTCACCGGGCTCGACGAAGTACTCCATCTCCATCTGCTCGAACTCGCAGGACCGGAAGATGAAGTGCTCGACCTTCACCTCGTTGCGGAAGCTCTTGCCCATCTGCGCGATGCCGAACGGCACCTTCATCCCGGTGCTCTGCTGCACGTTGAGAAAGTTGACGAACATCGCCTGCGCCGTCTCGGGACGCAGGTAGACGGAGCTGTCGTCCATCGTCGCTTCGACCTTCGCCCGCACGGCCTTCTCGTCATCACCCGCAGCCACTGCGGCCTTGACGGTGTCGATCACCGCGGCGACCGGATCGACGGGACCCAGCGAGGTCCGGAACATGAGGTTGAACTGGCGCTCCTCGGACAGGAACGGCGAGCTGCAGTTGGTGCAGACGTAGCCGCGGTCGGTCACGGTCGCACCGAGCAGCGTCTTGCCGTCGCGCTTGATGTCCTCGGGAGCACCCTCGTGCAGCGCCTGCACCTTCTCGAGGGCAGCCTTCGCGCGCCCCTTGTCGGCCATGGTCATCACGACCGGCGAACCGGGCTCGGCCTTCGGAGCCTTGTCGGCTCGGAAGCGCTCGCCGCAGACCTTGCAGTCGACCAGAGGGTCGCTGAAGTTCGCGAGGTGGCCGCTGTTCTTCCACACGTCGGAGTGCATGATGATCGACGCATCGAGGCCGACGATGTCCTCGCGGCTGTGGACCATCGAGCGCCACCACTCGTTCATCAGGTTGCGCTTGAGCTCCACGCCCATCGGACCGTAGTCGTACGCGCTTCGAAGACCGCCATAGATCTCGGAACTCTGAAACACGAAGCCCCGCCGCTTGCACAGCGACACGATTTTCTGCATCCGATCGTCGGTGCTCTCGGCCATGTTTGCGGCATAACACGGGCCCGCGCGACCGCAAACCCGCCCCGAACCGCTACGCGGCTGCGTCGGACTGACGGGCGACCAGCTCGCTGTACGCGCCCCGGTTCTCCATGAGCGCGGTGTGGGTGCCGGATTCGACGATGCGGCCGTGGTCGAGCACCACGATGCGGTCAGCGTCCCGGACCGTGGAGAGCCGGTGGGCGATGACCAGCGTGGTTCGGCCCGCCTGGAGCTTCTCGAGCGCCTCCTGGACCAGCCCCTCGCTCATCGCATCGAGGGCGCTGGTGGCCTCGTCGAGGATCAGGACCTTGGGGTCTCGCAGGATCGCCCGCGCGATCGACACGCGCTGCCGCTGGCCGCCGGAGAGCTGGACGCCGCGCTCACCGACCTTGGTGTCGTAGCCCTCGGGGAACTCTCGGATGAAGCCATCGGCGTTGGCCATCGTCGCCGCCCGCTCGATGTCCGCGTCGGACGCGGTCAGATCGCCGTACCGGATGTTGTCGCGGATGGTGCCCGAGAACAGGATCGGCTCCTGGGAGACCACGGCCATACGCCCGCGAAGCTCCTCGAGCGCGACGTCGCGGACGTTGATGCCATCGAGGGTGATCGAGCCCTCGGTGGTGTCGTACATGCGCTGGAGTAGTCGCGCGAGGGTGGTCTTCCCCGAGCCGCTGCTGCCGACCAGGGCGCAGGTTTCCCCCGGCTCGATCGACAACGAGACCCCCTCGAGCACCGCGGCGTCTCGATCGCCGTAGGTGAAGCTGACGTCATCGAACACGACGTGCCCCTTCACGTGTTCGAGCGAGACCGGAGAGTCGGGCTGGGCGAGGTCGGAGCGGGTATCGAGGATTTCGAACAGCCGCGCACTCGCGCCGAGCGCGGCTTGAAGGCGCGCCCAAATGCCCGCGACGGCGCCCACGGAGCCTGCGACCATCATCGTGTACAGCATGAACTCGGTGAGGTCGCCCGGTGAGATCGCGTCGGTCGCGACCATCCGGCCACCCAAGAAGAAGATGCCCGCGATGGCCGAGAACGCGAGGAAGCTGCTCAGGCTCATGAACCATGCGCCGGCCAGCACCCGCTTGATGAACAAGTCGAAGCTGCGACCCACCGACTGGCCATAACGCTTCACCTCGAAGTCCTCCCGTGTGAAGGCTTGAACGGTCTCGATGCCCGCGATGCCCTCCCCCAGCTCGGCGTTGGCTTGCGCCAACTCGTCCTGAGCCTTGCGTGCCAGCAGACGGATCTTGCGGCCGAAGTAGACCGTCGCGACCGCCAGCGGCGGGACGACGGCCAGCATCACCAGCGTCAGCTGGAGGTTGGTGTACAGGAGGATGGAGATCCCGCCGATGAGCGTCAGCGCGTTGCGGGCGGCCATGGACACGTCGGAACTGACGGTGCCGTGCACCTTGCCAACGTCTTCCGCCAATCTCGAGAGCAGCTCGCCGGTCCGCTTCTGGTGGAAGTAGGTCTGGGAGAGCGTGACCAGGTGGCGGTACAGCTGAACCCGCAGGTCGGCCACGACGCGCTCGCCGACCCAGGAAACCATGTAGTGCCGGAAGAAGACGAACACCGCCTGGACGGCGAAGATGCCGACCAACGTGAGGCTGTGCTGGGACAGCGCGGTGACATCCTTGTCCTTGAAGGCCGCGTCGATGACGTCGCCAAAGTACGCCGGGTAGAGCAACCCCAATCCACTGCCGATGGTCAGACAAACCAGCGCGAGGAGCAGACGACCGCGGTATGGCCACGCGTACCCAAGCAGGCGCCGTGCACGGGCTCCCACGGGCATTTTGTCGACGGTTTCGCTCGTAGACTCGGCCACCTCCGGACGCTAGCACGGGCCCAGGCACCATCTGACCGGGGTTTTGGGAACCTCGGAGCGGCCGGGCGTACTCCCTCCCCATGTGGGCACGGGTGATCGGTTGGGGAGTGCTGGGACTGCTGTGTGGCTGTGGCGCCGACCAGGGCGATCCTATGGAGGCCGATGAAGACGACCCCAACTGCGTCCGTTCCCGGGCGCTCGAGATCGAAGGCTGCGGTGAGCCGCTGGGCGAGTCCTTCTGCAGCGAGGGGCGCGGTCACGTTCCGTTCGCGTCCGAGGTTCGCTACGAGAGCAACCCGCCCCACAGCGGCCCGCACTACGGGGAGACCACCTTCTGGGGACTGCACGGCAGCACCGTGGACCGGGGTACCTACGTGCACAACCTCGAGCACGGCGGGATCGTGCTCGCCTACAATTGCACCGACTGCGACGACGAGATTCGAGCCTTTGCCGACCTCGTCGCCGAGCGCCCCGACATGCGCATCCTCGTGACGCGCGATGTGGACCTGCCGACCCGATTCGCGGCGATCAGCTGGACCTGGTCCTGGACATTCGGGGCAATCGATGCGGATGCCCTCATGTGTTTCGTCGACCAACATGAAGGGCTGGCGCCCGAGGACATCGCCAAGTAACGCGGCTTCAGGTGGCGGCCCGGCGCAGGCGGGGTAGGCTGCGCCCAATGTCTGTGTTCCACGATTTCGAGATGGAGTCGATCACCGGAGACTCGGTGAAGCTCGACCAGTTCGCCGGCAAGGCCGCGCTCATCGTCAACGTCGCGAGTCAGTGAGGCCTCACCGGCCAGTACGCAGGTCTGCGTACGCTGCACCACAGCCGCGATGATCTCAACGTCCTCGCCTTTCCCTGCAACCAATTCGGCAAGCAGGAGCCCGGCACCAACGCCGAGATTCTCGAGTTCGCTCAGTCGAAGTACGATGCGGACTTCCCGATGTTCGCGAAGATCGAGGTGAACGGAGAGGGGGCGGCACCGCTGTATCAGTTCCTTCGCGGCGGTGCGCCGCGGGAGGATGGGGCTTCGGAGATCAGCTGGAACTTCGCCAAGTTCCTGGTCGACGGCAGCGGGAACGTGGTGAAGCGTTACTCGCCCAAGACCACGCCCGAAGAGATCGCGGCAGACCTCGACGCGGCGCTGGGCTGATGCCGACCACCGACCCCCGCGACAAGCTCCGCGCCTTGACGGGAACGTTTACGGTTCGCGAGACGCTCGCGCCGTCGCCCTCGGAGCCCGGTGGCAGCACCGCCTCAGCCAAATCCGTCACCCGGATGGACTGCGGCGGGCGCTTCGCGATCGCCGACTACGCGCAGCTCGAAGCTGGTGAGGTCGTGTTCGCGGGCCACGGCGTGTACGGATACGACGCGAAGCAGGGCTGCTACACGATGTACTGGTTCGACTCCGCGACGCCGGGCGGGTTCATCAACCCCGCCCGGGGTTCTTGGCAGGGCGACACGCTCACCTTCGTTCGGGAGGGTGAGGACAGCTGGGGCCGGTACACCTACGAGTTCGCCGACGACGGCTACACCTTCAGGCTCGAGCGTTCGACCGACGGACAGCAGTGGTCGACGCTGATGCGCAGCGTGTACACGCGGGTACGCTGAGCGGATCGCGACCGCTGGGGCGGGAGGTCTTCGAGGCTGCGGCGCCCCCACACTGGACTGCGGCGCTCGACGTCGACGCCGCCACTTCCGGGTATCCTGTGGCATGCGCTGGAGCATCCTGCTGACAAGCCTCGTCTTGACCGGTTGCTTCGATCCCAACGACCCCACAGGTGGCGAGCCCGCGCTGGGCGGCAGTTCGAGCGGGTCGACGTCCAGCGGCACATCCGCCAGCAGCGGCGAAGCCACGTCAACGGATCCGACGGACCCGACCGCCCCCTCGACGACAACGGGCAGCACGGAGCCCACGGACCCCAGCGGCGACACGGGCGCGCCCTCGGAGTGCACGTGTGCCATCGCGGCACCGAACAACTGGACCGGCCCTGTCGTCGTGGCGCGTGGGGACGAACTCCCCGACTGCGTGGGGGCCTTCACGGGCTCCCAGCTCGACGCGCTGATCGACATCGCGGGCGAGGCAGCGAACTGCGAGTGCAGCTGCGGAGCGGCGGACATGGACTGCGGGGAGCTCTCCTTGCTGTACCGACAATCTTGCGGACAGCCCATCTTCGCGGAGACCTTCTCCGAGCCGGACACCTGCCACGACAACACGCCGGCGCAGAACTCCACCAACCCCTTCTTCACTCCGGTCGACGGCAGCGAATCCTGCCCGCCATCGCCGACGGTCGAAGTTCCGCCCGCCAGCAGCACCCCGATCCGGATGTGCGGCGGCACCTTCGAACAGGCCGAGTGCGGCCCCGGTGAGCAATGCATCGCAGCCGTCCCCGGTGCATTCGAGCAACGCCTCTGCGTGGCCCGGTTGGGCGTCCACGACTGCCCCCCCGCCTACCCCGAACAAGAAATCACGTTCGGGAGCATCGCCGATTCACGAGGGTGCACAGACTGCGACTGCGCCCCTCAAGGCACGTTCGAGTGCGCATCGACGCTGCAGCTGTACTCCGGCGACGAATGTGGAACCGCCACCGGCACGGTCGAAACCGGTGGCTGCGTCGGGTCCTGGGGCTCCTTCGAATTCGCGCCGCCCACGATCACCGGCTCGTGCACCCCCAATGTGCCGGACGCCGACGGCGAGATTGGCGGGGCTGAACCCACAACGCTCTGCTGTAACTGAGCAACCTCGCGACGAGCGCACATCGAGAGCGTCCGCAATGGAGGACACCTGTCCGAAGCTGCGCGTCCTGATTGACGGGCGACGGTAGATACAGAAGGCTCCAAGCATGCGAAGCAGCGCCCTCGTTCTCGCCGCAGCCGTCCTCACGGCTTGTTTCTCCCCCGAGGTCGACCCCAACGCGAACGCAGACGGCTCCGATGGCGAGCCCAGCACCGGCGAGGTTGGAAGCTCCGGCCCCGGCCCCGGGACGTCAACGACGGCGAACGACACCGAGACCAGCGACGACCCTGACACCACGGTCGGAGAGACGCAGACGGGCACGACCGATCCCAATGACGACGCGCCCGTCGTCGAGGCCTTCACGGTCAATGGGTCCACCCGTCCCGCCGAGATCGACGAAGGCGGCACGATCCTGTTCGAGGCGGAAGCGAGCGACGACGTTGGAGTCGCGGGCGTGGAGTTCTTCGACGGGGAGACGTCGTTGGGGGTGGTCGAGTCCGCCCCGTATGAACTCGAGCTGCTCGTCTCCAGTGCGGATTCTGGGAGCCATACGTACCGGGCTGTTGCGACGGATACCGTCGGGCAGACCGGGGAGTCGGAGGAGGTCACGCTGTCGGTGAACATCGTGGGGGGTGTGATTGAGGTCCTTCGTGAAGACCTGTTCCGCGGGAGCGACGGCCTCACCTTCGTCAACGGCGGAGTGGATGCGGCCATGGACGACCGGGTGTTCCTGAACGCAATCGTTGAGGGCGGCGGGAGTAGCCGTGTCATCGGTTTCAACGACGATCTCAGTCAACTCTGGTCTCAGCTGTACGCGGAACAAACACCTGGACGACCGGTGACCGTTGATGGCGCGGTCATCATCGGCGGGACCGACAACGATGCGCTGACGTTAGTCTACCGCTCGCTCTCAGCCGAGACCGGGGAAACGACCGAGAGCCTCATCATCGAGACCGATGCCAACAACACCGGCGACCTCTTCAGCTACGGACGCGTAGGAAGGTCGACCGGCTCGGTCGTGGTCAACAACTCGCTCCAACAGCTCGCTGCATATGACGCGGGGCTGTCCGAGCGCTCATGGCTCGCAAGCGTCAGCTACACCGCGGACCTGTCCGAGCTCGGCGAGAACACGTTTGTCTCTTTTGGAGACACGAGTGAAGACTGCGCGACCGCGACGAACTATTGCGTGCGGCGTTACGGTTCCGACGGCCAGTCGGATTGGACCACCGGCCTCCCGATCAGCCAACCCGCACTCCTCGCCGCGACGCCTGATGGCGGGGTATTCGCAGTTGTCGGCCTTCCCGACGCCGGCTACGAAGTGTTCCGCATCCAACCCGACGGCACGATGTCGAGCGTAGCGACCCTCGCCGAGGATGCGACGCAATACATCTCAGGAGCACGGGCCGATGGTTCTGGCGGCCTCGTCCTCGCCGGTGCGAGCGGGGAGTACGGCACAGGTCGCGCATTCGTTAGCCGGCTCAGCAGTGACGGCGCCCTCATCTGGGACCAGCGCCAGTTCTTCAACGGAGGTGTCGACTCGGCCGCTCTCGATGTTGAGGTCGATGGCGCATCCGTCTTCGCATACGGGTTGGCGAACAACACCTCGGACTTCCTGAGTTTCGCTGGGGACACCTGGATCGCCCGCCTCAGCCTGTAGCGACAAAGACAAACGGGCCGCCCGACAACCGTCGGCGGCCCGTGACCTGCGCTCACAGAGCGCGACCGGCTACTCCATCCACTCGGCGGCGGAGCCTTCGAACGCGATGTGGAAGACCCAACCGGTCCCGCCCTCGTCCTGATCCTCATCACGCAACAACGCGGAGAGCTGAATCGTCGGTGGGAACGCCATGCCCGTCTCGACCTGGATGCTCTCTGCGGTCGCAGTGCTCACGAACCCTTGAATGTTGCCCTCGATGAGCCCATCTGCCGGGTCGCCTGAGAACTGAGCCGCGACAACCGCATTCTCTAGCGGAAGCGTGAACGAGCCAGCGGCGATGGTGACGGTGCCGATATCAGAGCGGAAGCAAGGCCCGGTGGTTGGGGCGGGGGCTGCCGGAGGGTCGGTGTAGTCGCTGAGGTTGCCGGCCTCGGCGGCGTAACACTCACCGTCGGCGGTGACCGTGTACATCCCGTCAAACGGGATTGTGTCTTCGAGCAAGGAGCACGTCGACGCGTCCGCCGGCGCCGTGCAGACCGCGTTCACGAAGCGGAAGACCTCCGAGGCCGCGTCCGTCTGGTCCAGGGGTAGGAACGCCATGGCGAGGCCGAGGTCCAGGTTTCCGTCGCCGTCGTCGTCGGCGTTCAGAGCCATCGTCAACGGGTCGTTGACGGTGCCTTGCGTGAGGTCTTCGTCCGGGCTCAGCGGGTTGAACACGTGGGGATCGCGAACCTCGAGGAGATCGATCCGAATGTAGGTTCCATCGCCCACAACGCCGGTCGTCTCCGTGTCGCTGTCGGTCTCGCCGACGGTCGGGTCCGTGGTCTCGGTTCCTGTGTCCGCGACCGTCGGGTCCGTCGTGCTGGTCGATCCCGTCGTCGGGGTATCCGTGGTCGGGCCGTCCGTCGTCGGGGTGTCCGTCGTGGGACCGGTGGGCGCGGTGGTACCCGTAGAGGAATCGGTGTCCGTATCGCCGCCTCCGGGGCTGGAGTCATCGCCGCACGCGGTCAAACCAAGGCCAAGCGACAAGGAAACTAGAAGGGTCAAGGAGGCTCGAGACATGCCGGGAACTATACAGGCTGCCGAGTCGGGACAAAAAAGGACGGCGAGGCGTCCAGGCGGCGGGCGAGCTGGTAGCGTCCCCGGCCGTGGCCCTATCGCTGTGCATGTCGCTCGCTTTGGCGCTTCAGCCCCCTGCGGCTTCACCTGGAGCAGACGCGGACGCGCAGGTCGCGGTCTCCGAGCCGCTGGACCGGGACTACGAGGGCCCCCGGTCGGTTCGGAGTCTGGAGTCCGGACTGGCGCAACAGAGCGATCCCACGCCTCCGGCTGCGGTCCGTCCGACAGCAAAGCGGTCCCTGTCTCTTATACACATCTCCGAGCCCACGAGACCTCTCTACATCTCGT
>CAJXVA010000172.1 GCA_913061055.1 uncultured Pseudomonadota bacterium | reverse complement strand
TTCCCGAGTGCGGAGCGCGTGGGCAAGAGGAATCGGGGCCGTGGTGCTGTTGGGGCTCGGCTATCTCGCGTGCGCGCCCATCGACGCCGAGCCCTCGGCGTGGGAGCCACCGGCGGCACGGAGCCTGGGCGAGCCGAGCCGCGCTGCCGTGGCGCTCCACCTCGAGGGAATGGGGGTCGGGCCGGAGGACGTCGCCGTCGACGACGCCGGGCGGGTGTACACGGGGTACGAGGACGGGCGCATCGTCCGGTACACACCCGGCGGCGACGCAGAGGTGTTTGCTTCGATCCCCGATGGTCGACCGTTGGGAATGGAGTTCGATGGTGCTGGGCGCCTGATCGTGGCGGATGGTCGCGCCGGCGTGCTCGCCGTGGACGAGGACGGGGCGGTGCAGACCCTGTTGTCCAAAGTCGATGGCGTTCCGCTCGTTTTCGCGGACGACGTCGACATCGCGCCCGACGGCACGATCTGGTTTTCGGAGGCTTCGACGCGCTGGTCCGTGTCCGACTCCACCCTCGATGCGATCGAAGGCGTGCCGACCGGTCGCCTGATCTCGTTCCACCCCGAGCGCGGAGCGCCCACGGTTCACCTGCGCGACCTCCGATACGCCAACGGCGTGGCGGTCACCGCCGACGGGCAGGCGGTCCTCGTCGCCGAGACGTTCGGCTACCGGGTCACGCGGCTGTGGATCGACGGACCCAAGCGGGGCGAAGTCGATCGCTTCGTCGACGCCCTGCCTGGCATGCCGGACAACGTGCAGACCGACGAGCAGGGGCGGGTTTGGGTCGCGCTCATCAAGGAGCGCAGTGGGTTGCTGGATGCTCTGTATCCACGACCTGGGCTGCGCAAGGTCCTGTTCCGAATCCCGCACGCGTGGCTTCCGGTGCCGCCTCCCATCGTTTGGTTTGCGGTCTACGGAGCCGATGGAACTGCTCTGGGCTCGTATCGCGCGGACGATGGCTTCGGTGATGTCACGAGCGTGACCCCGAACGGCGCGGACCTGTGGCTGGGTAGCCTCTCGATGGAAGCTCTAGGGCACGTGCCGATGCCGACGCTTTGAGCCGAGCTGGGCGCCAACCAAGGAGACGCGGTGGGAGGTCGCCAGCGGGCAGCGGGCTCAGAAGCGCCAGCTGAGCTCGAGGGACGCCTCGGTCCCCTTGGTTTGCCCCCTGTTTTGCTCGGCCGCGTGGCGCTTGTCCTTGGCTTCGCCGATTCCGAACGCGATGCCGAACCCGGTGAGGGTTCCCGCGCCGATTCCGAGGACGACGAGCCCGGTCACCAGCGAGTTGTGGACGTCCCGGCACTTCTCCCCGGTTTCGGGATCGGAGTCGGTCAGGTCCGGGCATCGGCCGTCGATTGCGGCGGCAAAGGCACCCCCCGCAAGCGCGGCGCCGCCCAACGTCATTCCGAGGATGCCGGCCCAGCGCGGCAGCTTGCGACCGCTCTTGGAGGCGGCCGGAGTCTTGGGGCCGCCTGCGACCACGTCGGCAGGCGGGGCCGGGACCTCGAGCGACAACGAAGCCTTCGGGGCGTCGTCGGTCAAGACGATGGAGGTCTGCTCGAACGGCTCGGGCGGGGTGAGGTTCTGAGGCTCGATGCGGACGACGTGGGGCCCCAGCGGGATCCCCGTCGACAGCACATCCATGCCCGTGCCCAGGACCCGGCCATCGAGGAACACGCGGCAGGGTCCGCCGGTGCACGAGACCTCGATCGAGCCGACGGGCTTCAACTCCGGGGCGGAGCGGCGCTCTTCGTACAGCGCGCTGAGGCTGGGTCCGAACTCGGAGACGTTGGACACGCTGCCGCCCGAGGCGCGGATGGCCTCGTCGAGTGCCGCGGTGGCGTCATCGGGCTGCTCGAGCACGAGCAGAGCTCGCGCAAGGTACAGCAGGCCCTCGATGCGCATGGACTGGAGTGCTGCGTCTCGTCCGACGACGCCGGGCGCGGCGGCGGCTTCATCGAGGACGCGGCGCAGCTGGGGCGCATGCAGCTCGGGGTCCTCGTTGGTGGCATCGATGGCGGCCTGAAGCTCGACGCGCAGCTCGGGACCGGACGGGGCCGCCGCGGCGCGCATCAGCGTGGAGACCGCGGCCTTGGGCGATGGGGGCGTCTGCCCGGCAAACGCAGGGGTCGCCAAGGCAGGGACAAGAACGGCGGTCAGAGCCGACCGAGACAGTGCAGTGGTGAGGACGTTCATGTCGGTACCGCGGACGATCCTGAGTCCAGCGCGAGTTGGCCGCAGGCGGCTCCGATGTCGTCCCCCCGCGGAGTACGAACGTGCACCTTCACGCCGCCGCGACGCAAGCGCTCAACGAACCGAGAGACACGTTGGGCGCTGGGGCGGCGGTAGGGGGCACCTGCATGCGGGTTGAACGGGATCGCGTTCACGTGGGCGTCGAAGCCCCGCAGCAGCGCGATCAGCCGCCCGGCGTCGTCGTCGGTGTCGTTGACGCCATCGAGCAGCACGTACTCGAACGTGATCCTGCGCCGCCGGTTGGCCGGCAGAGCCCGAACCGTGGCGAGCAGGGTGTCGATGTTCCACTTGGTATTGATCGGCATGACCTCGTCGCGGACCGCATCGGTGGTCGCGTTCAAGGAGATCGCAAGGCCGACTTCTTCCGCCAAGCCTTCTCGGCCGAAGCGTTCGATCGCGGGGACGAGGCCGGCGGTCGAGACCGTGATGCGCCGACCCGCAATGCCTGCCCCCTCGGGGTGGGTGAGCAGGTCGATGGCGCGGCGGACCTGCACGAAGTTGTGCAGCGGCTCGCCCATCCCCATCAGCACCACGTTGGTGATGCGTTCGACCCACGGGGCCTGTGCGGCGGCCGCATCTTCGGCCAGCAGCGTCTGGGCGCGGTAGACCTGGTCCAGGATCTCCCACGCCGCGAGGTTGCGCTGAAAGCCCAGCGTCTGGGTGGCGCAGAACTGGCACGTCAGCGAGCAGCCCACCATCGAGCTGATGCACAGGGTCAGGCCGCGGCCATCGTTGGGGATGAGGACCGACTCGAGCTGGTGCCCGTCGGAGGTCCGGATCCTCAGTTTGCGCGTGCCGTCCGTGCTGCGCAGCACGGTGTCCACCTTGAGGGCGTCGACCGTGGAGGCGGCCGCCAGCTCGGCACGCTGGGACTTGCTCAGGTTCGTCATCTCGTCAAACGAGGTGACGCGCTGCTTATGCAGCCAGCCGTAGACTTGCCCCGCCCGGTACTTGGGGCCGCCGATCGTGGTCTCGATAAACGAGACGAGCTCGTCCCACGACAGACCCCGCAGGTTCGGACCGGTTTCATCGGTCCGCGGCAGGCCGGTGCGGGGCCGCCGAATTGGAACGAGCTCAGACATACGGTTTCCAGCTCACACTCCCGCACCCTACGGTCCGGGAGTCGGGACCGGGCTTAGACCAGGTCGAGGCCGGCGAAGAAGAAGCCGAGCTCGAAGGCTGCGGTGTCTTCGGCGTCGGAGCCGTGGGTGGCGTTGCGCTCAATGGAGGTGCCGAACTGACCGCGGATGGTCTCCGGTCCGGCTTCCGAGGCGTTGGTGGGTCCCATGAGGTCGCGCCAGCGCTTGATGGCGTCTTCACCTTCGAGGCAGACGGCCAGGATCTTGCCCTCGCACATGAAGGTGCACAGGTCGCCGAAGAACGGGCGCTCACTGTGGACATGGTAGAAGCCTTCGGCCTGCGCACGGGTCAGGTGGAGCGAGCGAGCGCCCACGACGGACAGTCCGCTCTCCTGAATCTTGGCGAGGATGGCTCCGGCATGGCCGGCGGCGTAAGCATCGGGTTTGACGAGCGCGAGCGTGCGTTGCATCGGGCGGAAGCTAACAGAGCGCCGGCCTCGTGGCAGTGGAGATTCGCCACCCCTGCGGTGTGCCGGCTCATGCTGCGGTGAGAGCGCAGGTGCCCGTCACCCGCGCCGGCCCCCCCTCCGGAGCTCGTGCTTCGCGTCCGGGGCGGGTCCGCGGGCACATCCGGCCTGCTACGGTGCGCCGCCGAACCGTGAAGTCCATCGACACCGACATGCTGAACCCCGATGCCTTCGACGAGGTCATCGACGTGCGTTCGCCGTCGGAGTTCGCCGAGGACCACATCCCTGGAGCCATCAACCTCCCGGTCTTGAACGATGCGCAGCGCGCCGAGGTCGGCACCCTCTACAAACAAGTGTCGGCGTTCGAGGCCCGGCGGCTCGGGGCCGGGTACATCTCGGACAACATCGGCGGCCATCTCGCGCGGCACTTCTCAGACAAGCCGGCCTCGTACGCCCCGCTGATCTACTGCTGGCGCGGTGGTCAACGCAGCCAGTCGATGGCACACATTCTCGAGCGCGTGGGGTGGCCTGTCGCGCTGCTGGCCCAGGGATACAAGACGTACCGACGCCTGGTCCGAAACGAGCTCGAGGTCCTCCCGCAGCGGGTCCGCTTTCATGTCTTGGCCGGCTACACGGGGACCGGGAAGACCAAGATTCTGCATGCCCTTGCCAAGCGCGGGGCGCAGGTGTTCGACCTCGAGGGGCTCGCCAACCACCAGGGCTCGCTCCTCGGTGAGCCTCCGCAGGGGCAGAACGTGTCGCAGAAGTGGTTCGAGTCCCAGTTGTGGGATGCACTGCGGGGGTTCGACCCCGCCAGGCCCGTGTGGACCGAGGCCGAGAGCGCCAAGATCGGGCAGGTCTCCTTGCCCAAGCATGTGCTTCACTCGGTTCGAGGCGGCACAACGTTCGAGATTGTTGCCGAGCGGGAAGAGCGAGCTCGGTTCTTGTCGTCGGGCTATCGCTGGTGGCGCGAGAACCCGGACGTACTGATGGGCAAGCTGCAGCGGCTGACCGAGCGGTACGGCCAGGCCGAGATCGACCGGTGGCAGGCGCTCGCCGATGCTCGGGATTGGCCGGGCTTTGTCGGTCGGGTGCTCGAGATGCACTACGACCCCGCGTACGCCCGCAGTCGCGGCAAGAACTACGCGACGGCCTCCGTCCAGGTCCACGTCGAGGGGTTGCTCGAAGCGGGCGCGGACCAGGCCGCGGACCGCCTTCTGTCGACGACCTGAGGCTGGTGATCGTTTTGTGAGGTATCGGCACTACCGATACATGAGACGCCGCGCCCTGATGGTTCTCGCCATCGCCCTCGCGAGCTGTGCGAGTGACGCCGAGCCCTATGCCCGGACCCATCCCGCAATCGATGTCGCCCGCATCGTGGCCGCGGCGCAGCGGTGCGTGGAGTCAGGTGCCGGTCGCTTCAAGGCGGTCGAGCCGACGCTGGGTGACGAGCGCACCGATCATGTCGCCCTCGACGTTGACTGCGGTGCGGAACGTATCGAGCGGCCGCTCGATGACCATGAGGATTCCGATCGCCTCCAGGGGAATGCCGACGGCGAGCATGACCATCTGCATGCCGCTGATCGAGCCCGAGGGCATGCCGGGGGCTCCGACGGAGGAGACGATCGTCATCAGGAACACGGCGACGAGCGATGCGCCGGTGAGCTCGATGCCGAAGATATGGGCGAGGAACACCGCTGCGATCCCTTCGAACAACGCGGTCCCATCCATGTTCATCGTCGCGCCCAGGGGCAGAACGAATCCACTGACGCCCTTGCTGACCCCGAAGCGTTCCTCGCACGTCGCGATGGTGACGGGTAGGGCGGCGGAGCTGGAGCTGGTGGTCAGCGCAACGAGCAGCGGGGCGCCGGCGTAGCGCAGGAAGTGCAGCGGGTTCACACGGCCGAGGAACCAGCCCAGGGTGGGCAGCACGACCAGGCCGTGAAACATCGTCGCGCCAAACACCACCGCGGAGAACGAGAGCAGCTCGGTGAACAGTTCGCCGCCGGCCCGGAGCGAGAAGTCGAACACGATGCCGAAGATGCCCAGAGGGGTCAGCAGCAGGACCCAGCTGAGCACCTTCGAGATGATCATGTTGACGTGGTGAACGCCGGTGATCAGGGGGCTGTCCTTGGGGACCACCAGGATCAACGCGAACCCGGCGAGCATCGCGTTGGTGACGATCGCGAGGATGTTGAGGTTGGCCAGCGCCCCGAACGGGTTGGACAAGGCGGTCCCCAACATGCCGCGCAGGATGCGAATGACCGAATCGCTGCCGGGGTCGATGAGGACTGGGGCCGGCGCGCCCGAGGCTTGCTGCGCGGCGGAGACGTCCTCGACCGAGAGCTGAAGCCCGCTGCTCTCCCAGGGGTGGATGAAGGTGACGACGAACAACCCGATGCAGATCGCGATGAACGTTGTCAGGACGTAGTAGCCGATGGCGGTGGCGCCGATCTTCTTCAGCCGTGTCGAGTCGCCCAGGCCGAGCAACCCGCCCAGCAGCGAGAAGAACACCACCGGTGCGACCAGCAGTCGGAGCGCCGAGATGAACGTGTCCTTGAGGAGCAGGACCAACTCGTACAGCGGCGGTGGCTCGGCCATCGTTGGCCAGCTCCGATCCCCGAGTGTGACCGCGGCGACGTAGCCCAGCGCGCCGGCGACGAGGACCCAAAAAGACAGATTGCGGTGCAGGTTTCGCAAGACGCCCCGCTTGGGGGCTGGAGCGGATGCGTCGGGCATGGAGCGCCGCGAGCATATCCCCTTGGCGCCCGACAGTCGCGCGAAGTGCACATGGCGCCTGGCACGCTTGACGCGATCTCTTCGGGGAGTTCCGATGGCGTGACTGAGGGGTCTGCAGGGCTGCCGCGGCCGTCCTCGGGGGCCACCGAGTGCGGTAGTTTCAGCCCCGGATGAGTGCGCTCAACCCTTCGATTTTTGGCGGCCTGGGTAGCGTGGGTCCTGGGGACTTCGCCCACCTGCATCTGCACTCGCAGTACAGCCTCCTCGACGGAGCGATCCGCACGAAGGACTTGTGCCGGACCGTGAAGGAACGGGGCATGCACACCGTGGCCGTGACGGACCACGGCAACATGTTCGGGGCCGTGCAGTTTTACGAAGAGGCGCGCAAGCACGACATCAAGCCCATCCTCGGGTGCGAAGCGTACATCTCTGACGGCTCGATGGAGACCCGAAAGGATCGGAAGAACTACCACATCGTTCTTCTGGCTCGGAACAACGCCGGCTTCGCCAACCTGCAGCGCTTGGTGTCCTTCGGATACCTGCGCGGCTTCTATTACAACCCGCGGATCGATCGGAAGATCCTCAAGGAGCACAACGAGGGCTTGATCGGGCTCTCGGCATGCGTGTCGGGCCACATCTCCCGCCTGCTTCTGGCCGGCAAGATGGACGAGGCTCGGCAGACCGTCCTCGAGTACAAGGACATCTTCGAGCCCGGTTGTTACTTCCTCGAGCTGCAGCCCAACCGCCTCGAGAACCAGGAGAAGATCAACCCGCTGCTCGCCCAGCTCGCCAAGGATTGTGGCGTGGGCATCGTTGGCACCAACGACTGCCACTACGTCAACCGCGAGGAGGCGCATGCGCACGAGATCCTCATGTGCATGGGGCAGGGCCGGACGCTCGATGACCCCAAGCGGATGAAGCACGAGTGCGACGAGTTCTACATCAAGCGCCCCGACGAGATGCAGCCGTACTTCGAGCAGTATCCCGAGGCGTTGGAGAACGCGGCATTGATCGCCAAAGCGTGCAACGTCGAGCTCAAGCTGGGCACGCCGGAACTCCCCGACTTCGCGCTGCCCGAAGGGGTGCAGAGCGACCTGCCGGGCTACCTGCGCGAGGTCGTCCTCAAAGGGCTTGTCGAGCGCCTGGGCGAGCTTCGGGCGCGGGGGTTCAAGCCCGATGAGGACCTGTACCGCAGCCGGCTCGACTATGAGCTGGGCATCATCAACAGCATGCAGTTCCCCGGGTACTTCCTGATCGTGTGGGACTTCATCCGGCACGCGCGGAAGATCGGAGTCCCCGTGGGTCCTGGACGGGGATCGGGCGCAGGGTCGTTGGTGGCGTACTCGATGCGGATCACCGACATCGACCCGATTCAGTACAACCTGCTGTTCGAGCGCTTCCTCAACCCCGAGCGCGTCAGCATGCCGGACTTCGATATCGACTTCTGCATGCACCGCCGGGAGGAGGTCATCAGCTACGTGATGGACCGTTACGGTCATGATCATGTCGGTCAGATCGCCACCTTCCACAGCCTCAAGGCTCGTGGGTTGGTGCGGGACGTCTGCCGCGTCATGGGGTGGTCGGTCCAGGAGACCAACGAGCTGGCGAAGCTCATCCCCGAGGGCCCGAAGGTCACGCTCTCCGCCACCATGCTGGATCCGGCGGTGATGAAGAAGGAGATCAAGGCCGACCCGAAGGCCGCGGGCAAGTACAAGGACGCGCTTCCGATCGCCGAGGCCGCTGAGAAACTACGCCGCCGAGTGTCTGAGGATGCGGCGGGAAGCCCGTATCGCAACGCGTCCAAGGTGATGAGCGTTGGGACCTCGCTGGAGGGGCTCAACCGTCACGCAGGCATGCACGCCGCGGGCGTCGTGATCGGGAACCGCCCGCTGTGGGAGCACGTCCCATGCTTCAAGGCCGACGGCAAGATCGTCACCCAGTACACGATGGTCGACGCCGAGAACGCCGGACTGGTGAAGTTCGACTTCTTGGGGCTCAAGACGCTGACCGTGATTAGCAACGCGGTGCGCCTGATCAACGACGGCAAGCTGCAGGCGCTCGCGCCGTGGCCTCCGATCGAGCGACCGACCGACCGCACCGAGGACCACCCCGCGGCCCCGCACGGCCCGGACCTGCCGTTGTTCGACATCGACACCATCCCGCTGGACGACCCGGACGTCTACGCGATGATCAGCCGCGGCGACACGACCGGCGTGTTCCAGCTGGAATCCTCCGGTTTCAAGGAGCTGCTCACGCGGCTCAAGCCCGATCGCTTCGAGGACATCATCGCTGCGGTGGCGCTGTATCGGCCCGGTCCGCTGGAGGGCGGCATGGTCGACACCTTCATCGAATGCAAGCACGGCAGACAGAGAATCGTCTACCCCCACGACCTGCTCGAGAACGTGCTGCGTGAGACGTACGGCGTGTTCGTCTACCAGGAGCAGGTCATGCAGGCGGCGCAGATTCTGGCCGGCTTCAGCCTCGGCGCGGCCGACATGATGCGCCGCGCCATGGGCAAGAAGAAGAAGGCCGAGATGGACCGGCAGCGGAGCTTGTTCGTCGATGGCTGCAAGTCCGTCAACGAGATCGACGAGAAGACCAGCAACGACATCTTCGACTTGATCGACAAGTTTGCCGGCTACGGCTTCAACAAGTCGCACTCGGCAGCCTATGGCCTGATCACGTACCAGACCGGCTACCTCAAGTGTCACTTCCGCACGGCGTTCATGGCCGCGCTGATGACCTGCGACAAGGACAAGAACGAGAACGTCGTCAAGTTCATCGCCGAGGCCCGCAGCTCGGGGATCGGCGTGCTGCCGCCGTGTGTCAACGAGTCCGAGCGCGATTTCTCCGTCGTGACGCGGCCCAGCGAAGCCGACCAGGACGTGACCGAGCAGTGGATCCGCTTCGGCCTGGGCGGGGTGCGGAACGTCGGCGACAACGCCGTCGACTCCATCTTGGCCGCGCGCAAACAGGATGGCCCGTTCGTGTCTCTGTTTGAGATGTGCAGGCGGGTCGACATCAAGAAGGTCAACAAGCGGACCATCGAAGGACTGTTGCGGTCCGGTGGTCTCGACGGGGTCTCCGATGGGCACGGCCGGGCGCAGGTGATGGCCGTCATCGAGAACGCAGTCGAGCAAGGGCAGGGGGCGCAACGCGACCGCGAGTCCGGGCAAGTCGGGTTGTTCGCGGCCATCGCCGAGCCCGATTCGGTGTTCGTCGAGTCGTACCCCAACATCGAGGACTGGTCCGCGAAAGAGCGTCTGCTCGGCGAGCGGGAAGCGCTGGGGTTCTATCTCACCGGCCACCCGCTCGACCGCTTCCAGCAGGACGTCGAGCGGTTCGCCACCAGCCACGTCGGCAAGCTGCATCGAGGCCTCGACGGCCAAGAAATCGTCCTCGCGGGCGTCATCTGCGAGTTCCGAGAGATTCAGACCCGCAGCGGCAAGGGGCCGATGTGTTTCTTCCAGCTCGAGGACCAGTACGGCCGGGTCGAGGTCATCGTGTTCCCCAAGACGTACCAGCGCGTCGATGAGGAGACCGGGATGTCCCTGGGGGACGAACTCCAGCAGGCCGCTGAGGAGCCGGTGCTCGCCAGCGGGAAGGTCGAGGTGGAGCGGTCCGACGAAGGCGACGTCAAGCGTTACAAGCTGCTGGCCGACTCGGTCCGACTCGTCGCCGATGTCCGCAGCGAACGCACCAAGAAGGTGCTGCTCCGGTTGCGGTCGGATCAGCTCACCGACGACAAGGTCCTCGGCCTCAAACAGCTCGTCAGTGACCACAGCGGTCCGTGCACGATGGAGCTGCAGGTGACCGTCGATGGCAAGTTTGCCTCCCGCATCGTGTTTGGCGATGAGTTTGGCGTGACGGCCGATGAGTCGCTCATGCTCTCGTTGGAGCGCATGTTCGGCCCCGGCATGGCGTCGATGCGCTGATGGACACGCAGGCTGCGACCGACGTCCCAGGGCTCCCCGAGCGCTATCGCATCGAGGAGCCGCTGGGTCGTGGCGGCCAGGCCCAAACCCTGGCGGCGACCGACACCGACAGCGGTGCTCCGGTCGTGGTGAAGGTGTTTCGTCTCGCGGGCAGTGACGCGTGGAAGCGGTTCGAGCTGTTCGAGCGCGAGTGCGCCGTCTTGCGTTCGCTCAAGCATCCTTCGATCCCCGCGTACGTCGAGCACGGCGGTGACGAAGATGCGGGGGTGTTCTTCTTGGTGATGCAGCGGGCTCCGGGGGAAACCCTGCAGGCGCAGATCGACGCGGGCCGGCGGTACACGGATGCCGAACTCGAGTCGATTCTTGGGGGGCTGCTCGACGCACTCGCGTATCTGCATTCCCTCAACCCACCCGTCATTCATCGCGACCTCAAGCCCGGCAACGTAGTGTTGGGCGAGGATGGCCACGTGTGGCTCGTCGACTTCGGAAGCGTTCGTGACGTGGTCGTCGACTCGCGCCAGTCCACGGTCGTCGGCACGTACGGCTACATGGCGCCCGAACAGCTTCGGGGGCAGTCGTCTCCGGCGTCCGATCTGTATGGGCTCGGTGCGACGTTGGCCGCGGCGGCTACGGGAGCGGATGCGGCGAAGCTACCCTCGAAGGGGTTGGAGCTCGAGCTTGTGGATGTGATCAAGCCGGGGGCTCTGCGGGATCGGCTGCAGTGGATGCTGCGGGCAGATCCAGACCTGCGTCCGGCCACGGTCGCGAAGCTTCGGGAGGGTCCAGGGTTGGAGATCCGAAGTGATGTTGGGAGTCTGGAGGGTGCCAACAACAAGTTCCCAAACCTCGCCAAGACGCTGGCCCTAACCGAGCGATCGCGCGTGCCCGCGCTGGCGGCGATGGCGCGTAAGGAGCTGCGGTATGTGGGCAGCGCAACAGCGATGGTCGCGATCGTGACCCTGGTGCTGAGCGGCGGATCATTCGGGACCGTGCTCGCCATGAGCGCGATTGCGGCCGGGGTTGCTCTCCCGTTCTTTCGCGGCCTCGTGCGCGAGCTCGACCGGGGCGGCTGAGCCCTCGGCCAGAACCACAGCCCTCGTGAGACCCACGAGCGTCAGCTCTTGCGTCGACGACGGCGACGCGGCTTCTTCTCTTCGACCGGCTCTTCGTCGGCGACCGGCTCCGGCGCGCTCAGCTCGGCAAAGAACACCGCGAGCTCCTCGTCCAACGACGCCTTGAGCTCTTCCTCGAACTGCGTCGCGTCGCGACAGACGCGGGCGATGTTCGCCACGTAGATCGCGATCCCGGTCAGGGTGAGCGTGGTGTCTTGCGGGTCGAGCCGGGTTCCCAGCGCGAGGGCGGGGAGGCGAGGGTCGATGCCTTCGGCGACCAGCTCGGGCGCGGGGCGCTCCTGGATGAGGACCGCGATCGGTCGCTCTTCTTCGATGGCCTGGCGAATGGCCGGGATCTCGACCCGCTGAAGCGCCTGCAGGACCCGACGCTGAAGTCGGCCCACCGGGGGCAGCCACTCGGGCAGGGGAACTCTGGCGTCCAGCTCGAGGGTGCGAAGGCTGGCCTCCGCGGCGTGCAGGACTTCCTTGCTACGCAGCCGCGCTTCTCCGAGCAGGTACCAGGCGTCGGCTTCCTCGGGGAACCAGGAGGTCAGCGCTCGCAGCTGTTCGGTGGCGGACGGAATGTCGCCCAGGTCGAGCTTGAGTCGGGCCCAGCGCATGACGAGCTGGAACGCGCGGGCCACTCGGTCTCGCTGCTCATCGGCATCGAGTCGCTCGCCGTCGGTGTCGAGCATCAGCGTCTCGGCAGCCTCGGCGTGCACGGGATCGCCGTTGTTGAGGTCGTTGTCCGCGGGTCCGCGCGCCGCCAGGGCCAACGTGGCGAGCACGACCGCGAAGTCCTCGGCCTGTCCCAGATTCGGGGCGTTGTCTCCTGAAAGCGCGGGGCCGGCCTCGGTGGGCGGCCCCGCCTGCGCGAGCATGCATTCGGCGTGCAGTAGCCCCAGATCCAGCGCTTCGAAGGCGGTGAGGTGCTCGAGCTCCAGCGCGTCTTCGCAGAATCGCAGCGCTCGGGTGGGATCCTCGAGGTCGAACAGGCAGACCTGCGCTGCGGCGACGTAGGGCTCGAGGTACTCGGGGTCGAGTTCGGCGGCGCGTTCGTAGCAGCGCAACGCCTCGGCAGGATCGCCCTCGGCCAAAGAAATTGCCCCGAGCAGGACGCTCGCGTCGGGGTCGTCGGGCCGAACCTCTTGGGCGTGTTCGACCGAGGTGCGCGCAGCGACCACGTCGCCGCGGTCGAGCAGAGCCCATCCGCGGTCGAGGTGCGCAGCGTAGCGGCTCGACTCGCCGTATCCGCTGTCGAACTCTTCGACGTCCCGACCGACCATGAAGGTCTGATATATCATGCGCACGGATGACCGAAGCTCGCTCGCGCGTTCGGTCCGTGTCCCTCCCCGTGTTGTTCCGCAAGCTCCGATGGGCCGCCCTCGCGGTCGTGCTGACCGCGCCTGGTTGCCGCCGAAACTCGCCCTCGTCGATCCCGACGTTTTTGGGCGATGACCGCCGTAGCGAGGTGGATACGGCCGCGTTGGAGCCGGCGCTGGCCGACGCTTGGACCCGCCTACAGGCGGCGTGGGAGGACGCTCCGGAGTCCGAGAGCATTCCAGCCATTGCCGACGAGATCCTCGAGCAGAACCCGCCTCCGGAACTCGCGCGCGAAGCACTGCACGCCAAGTCAGCCCACGCCTACCTGCTCGGGCAGGACGTGGACGCGGCCGCCCTCGCGCTTCGGGGGCTGTCGTGGGAGCCCAAGGCGGACAAGCCAGGCGACTTGGAGCGTTCGCTCACGCAGCTGCGCCTTCGAGCCCTCGCCCGCGGGGGCGACCCGCAGGTCGCGCTGCAAGAGTTGGATGATCCGCGGCGGGTTGCACAGGCTGGGCTCGAGCCCGGACCGCTCGCCGGGATTCGTGCTGTGGCACTCGAACGCGACGCCGCGTTCGGTCCGGCGCTCACGGCCTACACTCGCTGGCGGGCCTCGGTGCCCGACGACTCCGCCGCGGCGCTCTACGCCGACACCCGCATCTTGGCGCTGGGGCGGACCCTTCCCAAGGTGGCCATCCAAGAGGAAGCCGCCGGGCTCGACCCGGGCCCGGCACGTCGATGCCTCGAAGCCCTGGGAGGCGTGTCCCTCCCCGGACACGATGATCCTCGATGGGTGAAGGCCTGCGCGGGTCCGCCTGCGCGCGTCGGGGTCTTGCTGCCCCGCAGCGGTCCGCTCTCAGCGTTCGCCGACGCACAACTCGCGGCCGCTTCGGTCTCGGCGGTCTCGCTGTCGGAGGCGAGCGTCGGCGGTTTCTTGTGGCGGGATGCCGGATCGAGCAAGTCGTCGGCGGCTTCTGCTGCGCGGGTCTTGGTGGACGAGGGGGCGACCGTCATCGTCGGACCGATCGGGGCGTCCAACGTTCGGGCAGTGCACAACGCGGTGGGCGACCGGGTTCCGGTCGTGGTCCCCGGCGAGTCCGTCAGTGGCGCGGTGGGAGTCGCTCCGACGCTGGAGGCACGCATCGATGGCCTGGTCCGGCTCGCGCGCGATCGCGGTGCCCGACAGATCATGGTCCTCACGCCCGACAACGGCTATGGGCGCCGTGCCCTCAAGGCGATCGAGGCGTCGGTGGGAAAGAAGGCAAAGGCCGACTTGGTCGTGCAGACCTATCCCGTCAACACGACGAGCTTTCAGCCGTTGATCACCCCGTTGCTCGGTGGATTGCGGGCGGGCGGGGCCGTCATCGTCCCCGACCACGTGACGCGTCTGGAGTCCGTCGTCCGTCAGTTGATCCGGCTCGATCGGGCTCCTTCGGCGGACGGCTCGCAGGGCGTGATGGTCTTGAGCACGGCGGAGGGCGCCAGCCAGACCGGGCTGATCGACGACCGGAAGGTGCTCTCCGAGGTGTGGATTGCTCCCGCCGCCTGGGCCTCGGATGGGACCGCTGAGTTTGAACAGGCATTCCTGGATGCCGAGGGCCACCCGCCCGGCGACCAGGAACTGCTCGTGTTTCGCGCGTTCGAGCGCGCCTTGGCCCCCAGCGCGGAGGGCCTCCCGACCGTGACCCTTGCCCACGTAGGACCCGATGGCGTCATCCGAACCGCAACGCAATAAGGGTCGCCGTCGCGGCAAGCCCGGCAAACCTGGGAAACACGCGAAGCCCGGCAAACCTCGAAAGGGACCGCCTGCGCGCTATGCGGTGCCCGGTGAGCGCGCTGTCGTCGAGCTCTTTGATGCCGCCTCGGATCGCATTGAGCGGATCCTGGTCGACGAGAAACGCGACTTCGAGGTCGTGGAGCGAGCCGCGGCGTTGGGAATCCCGGTGGAGCGGGTGGATCGGGAAGCGCTGCAGCTCGAAGCTGGGCAGGCCGATGCCCGCGGCATCGTAGCGCTGGCCGCCCCTCCGCCCATGCTCGACCTGGAGGAGCTGATCGGACGACCCGTCGTCGACGCTCCGCGCCGAGTGTATGTCGCCCTCGATGGCGTCGTCGACCCTCAGAATCTCGGCGCCATTCTGCGAAGCTGCGAGTTCTTCGGGGTCAGCGGAGTCTTCTGGCCACGGGACCGGGCCGTGGGACTGACCGCCACCGTGGCCCGGGCGTCCGCGGGCGCCACCGAGCGTTTGGCGATGTCCGAGGTCACCAACCTCGCCCAAGCGCTCCGAACGTGCAAGGATGCGGGCCTGTGGATCGTCGGCACGGTTGTCGACGCAACCGATGACCTCGCCGCGCTGTGCCAGAGCGAGGCGATGCCGGACGCTGTGGTTTTGGTGTTGGGCAGTGAAGGCCGAGGAATTCGCAGGCTGACGGCGGAGTCGTGTGACTTCCAGGTCACGCTCGCTCGCCACGGGCAGCTCGGTTCGCTGAACGTATCCGCCGCTGCGGCGGCGAGCTTGGTCCTGCTGATGACGCCGCCCGCCAGCGCCTGAGGGGCGTGCTGCGGCCCCTCGCGGAATGGCCAAAGAATCCTCAGCAAAGGCGCCGGGTTGTCGTTGAACGCGGCCGTGCCGCGGGCGTAGAGTTGCGTGCCCCCAGACCCTGGGGGTTGGAGATGGACGGTGCGCGCGGTCATTCGTGGCGGCGCGCCCACCTCTCGTTCGCCGCGCTCACGATCGAAACACCACGACCCATGGCCGAAGTTCGCTCCGCTCTCGCCCAGCTCCTCTCCGCCGACAATGACGATGCGCGCGCTGCCCTTGCGGCCGCCCTCGACGGCGTTGATCTCGCCCAAGCCCGAATCGAGGCCAAGAACAATCCGGACTCGGCCCAAGCGGTCGCGACGGTCCTTGGCGCGATGGTGCTTCAGGGAAGTGAAGACGCCGACTTGGTCGACACCGCGAAGGCAGCCGCTCAACGGGCCCCGCGCGACGGCAACGGGAACGAATCGGTCCTGACCGCCGCGATGGTGCTGTGGCGCCGCGGCGAGCAGCCGCAGTTGGCCGAGCCGTACTACCGCCGGGTTCGTCGCAGTGATCCGGCCCACCCGGACGTGCTCGCGTTCTACCGCGAGCTGTTTGGGGATGAGTCCAAGGCGACGCAGCTGATTCAGGTTCTCGTTCAGGCGCGGCGAGCCAGCAAGGACCCTCAGGTTCGGTTCGGGCTGGCGCAGGAAGTTGCAACGCTGGCCGAGGAGCGACTCGGATCCGGCGACCGTGCCATTGAGATGTGGCGCTCGGTGATCCGCGAGGACGGGCACGACCCCCGAGCCTCGGAGGCACTGGTGCGTCTGTATCGCGCGGGCGGCAAGTGGACGGCCCTGGTCGACCTTCTCAAGGACGAGCTGGAGCGGCTCGGTTCGGGAGACGAGGTCAAGGAACAGCGCATCGCGGCGCTCCTCGAGATCGCGGCGCTGTACCGCGACAAGCTGCGGTTGGACACGATGGCGCTGGCGACGTTGCAGCGGATCCTGGAGGTCGATCCGAGCCACGAGGAGAGCTTGGACGCGCTCGCGGACACCTACGCCAAGGCGGGCCGGCACGCCGACCTTCTCGGCGTCTACGACAAGCGGATCGCGGCGGCTGCAGCCGACGGCGACACCCAGCGAGAGTGTGAGCTGCTGCGCAAGATGGCCACGATCTGGGTCGAGCAGCTGGGCAACCCTCAACGGGCGCTCGAACCGCTGGGTCGGGTGCTCACCCTGGCGCCCAAAGACAAGGACGCTCGGGCTCTGCTCGCGCGGATCCACGAAGAACGCCGGGACTTCCGCGCGCTCATCGGCTTGCGACGCGAAGAACTCGAGGACCTCGAAGGGGAAGCGGCTCTCAGCGCTCGCATCGATCTGGCGCGACTCGCCGAGGACCGCCTGGGCGACCGACGCGAGGCGATCGAAGCTTGGAATGATGTCCTCACCCACCATGGTGATGACGACCGGGCTCTCGCGGCGCTGGCCCGCCTGTACGAGCGCGAGTCTCGGTGGGCGCATGCGGCGGAGATTCTCCACCGCAAGCTGCGGACCTGCGATCGTGATCAAGCCATCGCGTTGCTGCAGCATTTGGGCGGGCTCTACGGCGACCGCCTCCAGAACCGCACCAGTGCCATCCGCGTCTGGACCGAGGTCCTTCGCCTTGCGCCCGGCCACGACAAAGCCACCCGGCGTCTGCGGGATGCATTCGTTGCCGATCGCCGCTGGGACGACCTCACCTCCCTCTATGAGCGTCAGCGCCGGCTTGCCGACCTCGTCGAAGTCCTGCAGAGCGCCGCCGATCGCATCGCCGATATCGAAGAGCGCGTGCTGCTGTACCGACGTGTTGCAGGACTGTGCAACGACCGCCTCGGGCAACCGGAGCGGGCCCTCAAGGCGCTCGAGCGGACGCTGGCGATTCAGCCGGACAACCTCGACGTCGCACGCGAGCTGCTCCCGATCTACCGGGAGCAGAGCAACTGGGCGCGACTGATGAGCACGTACGAGGTGCTCCTGGCTGCCGCGGACAACGACGACGAACGTCTCGAGTTGCTCGCCTCAATGCGAGAGGTGGCCGAAGACCGCCTCCACTCGCCCGCGCTGACCCTGCAGCTGGCCTCCAAGGCCTATCACCTTCGCCCGGCGGACGAGTCTCTTCGCGAGCAGCTCGAGCAAGCCGCGGAGGGGGCTGACGGCTGGGACGAGTTGACCACCATCTTCGAGGCGCGCATCGAAGCGGCCGAGGTCGAGGACGAAGAGCGGCTGGTGTTGCTCGAAAAACTCGCCGTCATCGCTCGCGACCGACTGTTCAAGCCCGACGACGCACAGCGGTACTACCGACGCATCATCGAGCTTCAGCCGACCAACGCAGGGGCGATGGCTGCGCTGGAGGACATCTACTCGTCAACGCGCCGCTGGGACGATCTGAGCGAGGTGTATCGCAAGCGGCTCGAAGTGACCGACGACGTGGACGCTCGTCTGGCGACGCTGCGTGGGCTCTGTCTCTTATACACATCTCCGAGCC